>MNEF01000044.1 GCA_001917535.1 Candidatus Rokubacteria bacterium 13_1_40CM_69_27 | reverse complement strand
GCTGATGGACGTGCGGCACTTCGAATTACAGGATCTGCTCTCGGAAGCGCTGATCGCGCTGGAGGCCGGCGACCGGCCGGCCGTGGAGGCGGCGCTCCGCAAGGCGCTACGCTGGGTCGAGAGCGACTGGCTGGCCACGCCCGGGCAGCTCCACCGCGCGCCCCACGCACCGGAGGCGCCGGGGGCCGAGGAGCATGACGAGAACGACGAGGAAGAGTAGCCGGCGCGGGGCGTGGAGCGGTCAGGGACGGCGATAGCGATCGACGATTGCGAGCAGCTCCTCGAGTGACAGATCACGATCTCCCGCTCGCGCTCCGGGGCCGGCGCCACCGGTCAGGCGTTCAGGGCCTGCTCGGCCTGCCGCACGCGCTGCGACAGTACGGTGAGCAGGCTGCGCGTCAGATCCGAGGCCTTGCTCAGCAGGAGGGAGAAGTCGCGGCGCTTGATGACGAGCAGCCGGAGCGCCGTCTCCGCCACCACCGTGGCCGAGCGCGGACCCCCGTCGAGCATGCTCATCTCGCCGAAGAAGTCGCCGGGCCTCAGACGCACGCGCTTGCGCGCCGACACCTCCACCCGGGCCTTGCCGTCGATGATGACGAAGAACTCCTCTCCCGGCTCGCCGGTACGCGTGAGCACGGTGCCGGCGGGCACCTCCCGGACCTCGGCGATCCGGGCGATGGAGCGGAGCTGCCGCTGCGTGCAGCCGGAGAGCAGCGGCACGCGCTGCAGGTGCTCGATCTTCTCGTCCTGGCGCAGGTGGTCCCCGAACAGGCCCGGCCTCGGCAGCGCCCCCTTCGGATCGTAGGGGATCGAGCCGTCCAGCATCCGGCCGACCAGCTCCATCACGAGAGTCCGTAGAGCAGCCGGGCGTTGTCGCCGAGGATCTTTTGCTTCTGCTTGTCCGTGAGATCGCCCCGCTCCCGGATTTCGTCGAGCGATTGCGGGTAGCTGTTGTCCCAGTGCGGGAAGTCGGAGGCGTAGACGATCTGGTTCTCGCCCACCAGCTTCATGGCCTGCGGCAGCAGCCACTCGTCGGCCTCGCACGAGAAGTAGATGGTGCCGCTCCGCACGTACTCGCTGGGCTTCTTCTTCAGCACGGGCGCCTCGACGGCGCGCTTGGCGTACTCGTCGTCCATCCGCTCCATCCAGTAGGGCGCCCACCCGCACCCGGCCTCCAGGAAGGCGATCTTGAGATCGGGGAAGCGCTCGGGAATGCCCTCAAAGACGATGGACGTGAGCTGGCGCATCTGGCCGAAGGCGTGCGAGCAGGTGTGGGCCTGGATGAAGCGCGGAAAGAACTCCACGCCGCTGCCGCCCAGGTGCGAGCCGGAGGCGTGGACGCCCAGCATCACACCGAGCCGCTGCGCCTCCTCGTAGATGGGCGCGAACCGCTCGTCGCCGAGCACATGGCTGCCGTCGGCGGCCAGCATGGCGCCCACGTGGCCCAGCTCGCGCACCGCCCGCCGGAGCTCCTTCGCCGCCGCCTCCGGGTCCTGCACGGGCAGCAGCGCGACGGCCTTGAGGCGCGGGCTCACCTTGATGAACTCCTCGTGCATGAGGGTGTTGTAGGCGCGGCAGAGGGCCACCGCCCACTGGCGGTCGCGGAGAAAGCTCATGAAAAGCCCGAGCGTGGGATAGAGAACCGTCGCCTCCATGCCGCCCTTGTCGAGCGCGCTCAGCCAGGCATCGGCCGTACCGGCGAATTGCCCCAGCGTCCCCAGCAGGCGCCGGTCCCAGCCGTCTTGCGGGAACCACGGGAACGCCTGCGGCCGCCGGCGATAGGGCTCGTCGAGGTACTTGGCGAGCTGTTCCTGAGACTCGGTCACGTGCCCGTCGGCATCGATGATGGTCATGGTCTGCTCCTCCATCACGGCTTCTTGCAGATCACGTTGAGCAGGGCCTGGCGCTTCTCCTCGCGCACGACGCGCAGCGCCCGCTGAAGCGCCTCGGGCAGCGCCGCTGGATCCTCCACGCGCTCACCCCAGCCGCCGCAGGCCTGGCAGATCAGCTCGTAGTCGGGCGCCGGATCGAGGTCGCTCAGTGGCATCGACTTGGTGCGCACCGACCAGCCCTCGGGCGCGTGGGACTGCACCGCGCGCTTCACCGCGTTCCACGCGCGGTTGTTGAAGATGACGAAGAGCACGGGGAGGTTGTGGGCCCGGGCCACCCAGTGCGCGGCCGTCGGCACTCCGAAGATGTAGGCGCCGTCGCCCACGCAGCAGATGACGGTCTTCTCGGGCGCGGCGAGCTTGGCCCCCAGCGCGGCGCCGAGCCCCCAGCCGAGACCGGAGGCCGGCGACTGGCTGAAGTAGCTGCCGGGCACCGCGAGCCGCATCTGCGTCATGTCGAGGTCGTACTCGTTGATGACGATCGTGCGCTCGTCGATGACGTCGCCCACGCAGCGCGAGAGCCACGTCATGTCGATGGGACGATCGTTCCGCACCGCCTGCGCGTGCGCCGCCCACGCCTCCACGAGCCGCCGGTGCTCGGCTTCCCAGCGCGCTCGGCGCTCGGCGATCACGCGCTCATCCATTGGCGCCCGCCGCAACGCGGCCGCCAGCGCCGCCAGGGTGAGGCGGGGCGCGCCCGCCAGCCCGACGTCGACGGCGAAGCCGCGGATCGGATAGCGCGAGTAGAGCGGGTCCTCCCCGATCTGGATCACCGGGGCCTCCGGGCGTGGCGACGTGAGGTCGGGATACCAGGGCGCATCGGCCTCCACGACCACGATCGCGTCCGCCTCGGCAAAGTGGGGCGCGGGGTCGCCGCCGAGGTAGAGCGGATAGGTCTGCGGGAAGCAGAGGTGCGTGGAGAACTGCTCGAAGACCGGCATGCCGAGAGCCTCGGCCACCGCCACCAGCGGCTCCACCGCCGCCGGGTCGCGCCCCGACGACTTCACGATGGCCAGCGGGTTGCGGCTGCCGGCGAGGATCCGCGCCGCCTCCTCGACCGTGGCCACATCGGCGACCTGAGCCGAGGCGGGGGCCAGGCGCGGCGGATCGAAGTACTCGATCTCGGACATCCGCTCGGACAGCACCTCCCGGGGCAGCGTCAGGTAGACCGGACCGGCCGGCGCGCTCCGGGCGATGGCGAGCGCGCGGTCCACCACCGTCTCGAGCTGGCCGCCCAGGCGCAGCTCGTAGTCCCACTTGACGTACTCGCGCACCGTCGCCGCCTGGTCGAACGACTCCTGTGCCCAGTGGATGTGGCGGTTGCGGGCGCCGGGCAGGCCGCCCTCGGTGATCGGCGTCCGCCCGGCCGACATGAGGATCGGCGCGCGGGAGCGCGCGGCGTTGATGATGCCGCCCAGCGCGTTGGCGGTCCCCACGGTGACGTGGACCATGACCACCTGGGGGCGCCCAGTGACCATGGCGTAGCCGTGGGCCATCGCGACGGCGGGGATCTCGTGGGGGACGGTGATGGGGCGCGGCAGCACCTGCCCTTGGGCCTCCCGTCGGGCGTAGGCCTCGATGATGGGCGCGAAGTCGGTCCCGGCGTTGCCGAAGAAGTACTCCACCCGGCGCGCCGCCAGCAGCTCCAGATACGCCTCGGCCACGCTCTCCACGGACGCTCGCTTGCGCATCGTCTGGCTCCTCGGTTCGGGAGGGTTGGGTGGGTTATTGTATACCTCGACGCCCGGTGCTCACTTACGCCATTCGCCGCATCCTGTGGCTGGTGCCCACGCTCCTGGCCATGGCGCTCGTGACCTTCCTGGTGATGCACGCCACGCCGGGAAGCCCGCTCGACCCCGTGGCGGAGGGCGCCAATCCCCTCTCCCCCGAGGCCCAGCGGAACCTCGCCGAGCGCTACGGGCTCGACAAGCCGCTCCACGAGCAGTTCCTGATCTTCGTGGGCAAGGCCGTCCGCGGCGACTTCGGCACCTCCTTCGTCTACCGGTCGCGCACGGTCCGCGAGATCCTGGCCGAGACGTTCCCGGTCTCGCTGCTGCTGGGCACGATGGCGCTGGCCCTGGCGATTGCCGGCGGGCTCATGCTCGGCATCCTGGCCGCCGTCTACCAGAACCGCGCCTGGGACTACGTCTCGGTGAGCCTGGCCACGTTCGGCGTCGCCGTGCCGAACTTCGTCCTGGCCGTCTTCGCCATCATCATGTTCTCGTTCGTCGTCCCGCTCTTCCCCACGGGCGGCTGGGACTCGCCGCGCACCTGGGTGCTGCCCACGGTCACGCTGGCCCTCGGCCCGCTGGGTATCATCGCGCGCTTCACGCGGGCGAGCATGCTGGAGGTCATCCGCGCCGACTACACGCTCACCGCGCGCGCCAAGGGCCTCAGCGAGGGCCCGGTGATCTTCAAGCACGCGCTCAAGAACGCTTTCATCCCCGTGGTGACGCTGCTGGGGCCGATGTTCGCCGCGGTGGGGACGGGCTCGTTCTTCGTGGAGGCGATCTTCCGCGTCCCCGGCATGGGCCGCTTCTTCGTGCTCTCGATGACGGGCCGCGACTACCCGATGATCATGGCGGTGGTGCTGGCCTACGGCGCCTTCCTGGCTGTGATGAATCTCGTGGTCGACCTGCTCTACGGCGCGCTCGACCCGAGGATCCGCTACTAGTCGCGATGGCGCCCACGGGCGAGGCCCCGCTGCGAGGCACGAGCCTGTGGCAGGACGCGCTCCGCCGCCTGCGGCGCAACCGCCTGGCCATGGCCGGGGCGGTCGTGGTCGTCCTGCTCTGCCTGGTGGCGATCTTCGCCGACGTGCTGGCGCCCTACCCCTACACCAAGACCAACTTCGGCCGGCTGAACGAGGCGCCGTCGCGCGACTACCCCCTGGGCACCGACCAGCTCGGCCGCGACCTGCTCTCGCGCATGATCTACGGCGCGCGCATCTCGATGCTCGTCGGGCTCGGCGCCCAGGTGGTCATCGTGCTCATCGGCGTGCCCATCGGCGCGCTCTCGGGCTACCTCGGGGGCCGGGTCGATCTCTTCCTGACACGCCTCATCGACGTGATGTACGCCTTCCCGCGCCTGCTCTTCGTCATCCTCGTCATGTCCGCGCTCGGCGCCGGGCTCACCAACATCTTCATCGCCATCGGGCTCACCGGCTGGGTGGGCATCGCCCGCCAGACGCGCGCCCAGGTGCTCGGCCTGAAGGCCCAGGAGTTCGTGGAGGGCGCGCGAGCGTTGGGAGCCGGCTCCGGGCGGCTGCTCGGCCGCCACATCCTGCCCAACGCCCTCACGCCCATCGTCGTCCTGGTGACCTTCGGGATCCCCGAAGCGATCTTCACCGAGGCGGCGCTGTCGTTCATCGGCGTCGGCATCAACCCGCCCACGCCTTCTTGGGGGCAGATGGTGGGCGAGGGCCAGCAGTATCTCCGCTCCTACTGGCACCTCTGCGTCTTTCCGTCCATCGCGATCGCCGTGACCATGCTCTCGTTCACGTTCCTCGGCGACGGCGTCCGCGACGCGCTGGACCCGAAGCTGAAGTAAATGACACCCGGAGGACCCGCATGAGGATTCCGCCGATCTCCGATGCCCAGCTCGACCTGCTGGCCGCGCGTCTGGCCGCCGCTGGCGTGCCGCGCCGGGACTTCCTCAAGATCGCCGCGTCACTGGCGACGCTGGGCGCCGCCGGCTTCAACGGCCGGCCGGCCGCCGCTGCCCCCAAGCTCGCACCGGGCGAGAAACTCGCCAAGGACCAGACGTTCAGGTACGGCGGCGGCGGCTGGTATCAGAAGGACCCCTCCAGCCACGACTACAACAGAGACCTCTATTGCCTCGGTGTTCCCGCCCTCTTCGCCGGGCTCATGAAGTTCAACGCCGATCTCCAGGCGGTCCCCTACGTGGCCGAGAGGGTGGCGTCCAGCAACGACGGCTCCATGTGGACCTTCACCTTCCGCAAGGACTCCCGGTGGTCGGACGGCACTCCGTGCACGGCCCGCGACTTCGAGTGGTCATGGAAGCGCCAGCTCGACCCCGCCACCGCCGCCCCGTACGCGTCGTTCCTCTACGACATCAAGAACGCCGAGGCGTTCAACAAGAAGCAGGTGACCGACCCCGGCCGGGTCGGCGTGCGCGCCCGGGACGATTGGACGCTCGAGGTGACGCTGGAGGGCCCGCGCGGCTACTTCCCGGTGCTCGCCGCCTACCTGGCGGCGCTGCCCGCGCACCGGCCCTCGGTCGAGAAGCACGGCGACAAGTGGACGGAGGCCGGCAACATCGTCGGCAACGGCCCCTTCGTGCTGGAGAGCTGGGAGCACCACAAGGTCATGGTGCTCCGGAAGAACCGGCACTTCTTCGGCGCCCGGGACGTCACGCTCGACCGGGTGGTGATCCCGATCATCCCGGTTGCCTCCGGAGCGCTCGCCTACGAGAACAGCGAGATCGACATGACCTCGCTCCAGACGGGCGACCTGCGCCGACTGCAGTCGAATCCGAAGACCGAAAAGGAGGTCTTCCGCTACCCCTTCCCCGGCACCTGGTACCTGATCCCTCAGGTCACCAAGCCGCCGTTCGACAACCTCAAGGTGCGCCGGGCGGTCGCCCACGCCCTCGACCGCGAGAACATCGTGAGGGTGGCCCAGGGCTTCGCCGCGCCCGCCCACTCGATGATCCCGCCCGGCTTCCCGGGCGCGCTCGACAATTCCAATATCCGCGGCCTGCAGAAGTTCGACCCCCAGCTCGCCCTGTCCATGCTCAAGGGCACGCCGTTCGAGGGCGGGCGCAACTGGCCCCGGATCACGCTCTCGATGCGGGAGCAGGCGCTGGGCTCCAAGCCCCTGGCCGAGGCCGCGCAGGCGGTGCTGCTCGAGCACCTGGGGATGAGAACCGAGCTCGAGGTGCTGGAGCCGCGCGTGTTCATCGAGCGCCTCTGGAAGCAAGATCTTCAATTCGTGTGGATCAGCTGGTTCATGGACTACCCGGACCCGCACAACGAGTACTTCGACACCTTCTACGGCAAGAAGACGACCGGCCGGCGCCAGGCCTGGGTCAACGACGCCTTCGACCGCGAGCTCGAAGCCGGACGCGACACCCGCGACCAAAAGAAGCGCCTGCAGCACTACGCGCGGGCCGAGGAAATTCTGCAGACCGACGTCGGCTACATCCCCGTCGCCTGGCTGGTGCGCTACGCAGCGGCCAAGCCCTGGGTCCGCGGCATCGAGCGGAACCGCCAGGGCGAGCTCGTCGTCGAAGCCAACATCTACGTGGACATGCTGCTGCACCTGTATATGGTGGAGAGGGCTTAAGCAGGCGCGGCCGGGCCCGGCGACTGGGGACACCGGGCCGGCTGCGCGCGGTAAGCCGTCGGTTAGAAATCCTGGAACAGGGCACCGGCAGCCCAGTCGTCCGTCGCTGGTGCGCTGCGAATCAAGCCCCCGCTGACGCTGGCCCGGGCCCCGCTGGCCGTGTTGGCGGCGCCCCCGCTGACGCTGGAAAGGAGCCCGCTGGCCGTGTTGCCGGATCCTCCGCTGACGCTGGCCAGGCTCCCGCTGGCCGTGTTGGATCCCCCCCCGCTGACGCTGGCCACTCCCCCGCTGGCCGTGTTGCCGGTGCCCCCGCTGACGCTGGCCACGCCCCCGCTGGCCGTGTTGCCGGAGCCCCCGCTGACGCTGGCCCGCACCCCCTTTGCCGTGTTGGCGGCGCCGCCGCTCACGCTGGCAAGGACCCCGCTGGCCGTGTTGGAGGCGCCCCCGCTGACGCTGGCAAAGTCGCCGCTGGCCGCGTTGGCTCCCCCCCCGCTGACGCTGGCAAAGTCACCGCTGGCCGTGTTAGTTGAGCCCCCGCTGACGCTGGCAAAGTCGCCGCTGACCGTGTTGTGAAAGCCCACCACGAATCCCCCCACGCTTGAGAACCGGTGTTCCGGACCGATGATCACGTTGTGGGAGCCGTGGCGGTCCCCGGGCTGTAAGACGACCAGCACCTCTTCTTCGACCGGCACCTCGTTGTAGCCCACCACGAGATTGCCCAGGCCGGACGCGAGCCCGGCCTGGCGGTCGTCGGTCAGGCCCAAGCCGCTCTGGACGTGGACGTTGGCGCCGCTAAGAATCACGTGGGGTCCGCGGAGGCCGTTGATCATGTTCTGATCCACGCTGACAAAGGGGGCCAGGGCCAGGGCGCGGTTGGACTCCAGCGTGGCCACCCGGCCTTGCAGCGCCAAAACTATTTTCCCCAGGTCGGCCACCTGGCCTTCGAGGGTAGTGACCCGGGTATCGAATGCCTTCCGCAGGTCGGCCACCTGGCCTTCGAGGGCGGCGACCCGGTCGTCGATCGCTGGCAGTCCACCACTCTCGTCCGCCAGGGCCGCTGTCGGCAGGAAGACCACCAGCGCCATGAACAGGGTGAGAACTGCTGCTTTGCCGTGTCTCATGCGAAGCCCCTCCTTGTGTGTCTCCGGCCGCCGGCGCCCGGGCCCGCAGCCGCTGCTACCGCCGAGATCGCATCGCCGCACGCATTTTCTGGGCAGCATGTTACAAGGACGGTCTGACGGCTCTGCCAAGAATTCGGTGGTGACGACCAGACGATTGCCCGGAAAGAGCCGAACCGGGCCGCCCAGGGCTGTCGCTAGCCCAACTTCCGCAGTTGGGCTAGGCGGCGGGGCAGCGACGGAACTTTGCCCTACGTGCTTGAGTCGCGTGTACAGCAGACGTCAAAACGCGACCGGCAGCCTCTGGAGCCCGCGCAGCGTGGAGGTCTCGCGCCACTCGAGATGCTCGGCGGCCAGCGCCAGGCGCGGCAGGCGGCGCAGCAGCGTGCCGATGGCGATCTGGCCCTCCAGGCGCGCCAGCGGGGCGCCCAGGCAGAAGTGGATGCCCCAGCCGAAGGCGAGATGGTGGGTGGCGCCGCGCGTGATGTCCAGGCGGTCGGGGTCGGGAAAGTGCGCGGGGTCGCGGTTGGCCGCGCCGAGCAGGCCGACGGTGAGCGAGCCCTTGGGGATGGTCTTGCCGTCGATGACGACGTCCTCGTAGACGATGCGGCCCGTGCGCTGCACGGGGCTGTCGTAGCGCAGGAGCTCCTCCACGGCGCTCGCGATGAGCGACGGATCCTCCCGCAGCCTCCGCATCTGGTCGGGGTGGCGCAGCAGGGCCAGCGTGCCGTTGCCGATGAGGTTGACGGTCGTCTCGTGGCCGGCGATGAAGAGGAGGATGCCGGTGGCGAACAGCTCCTCGGTGCTGAGCCGGTCGCCCGCCTCCTCGGCGGCGATCAGCGCGCTCAGGAGATCGCCACGCGGCGCCCGCCGTCGCTCCGCCACGAGCTCGTGGAAGTAGTCGTTCAGCCCGTCCTCGGCCCGGTTGGCCCGCTCGACGATCTCGGGATCGGGGAAGGCGATGGCGTCGAGGCTGCGCGCGATGTCGTGCGACCATTGCCCGAAGCGCTCGCGGTCTCCGGCCGGCACGCCCACCATCTCGCAGATGACATTGACGGGCAGCGGATAGGCGAGGTCCGCGACGACGTCCATCGTCCCCTTACCCTTCACGTCGTCCAGCAGGCGGTCCACGATTTGCTGGATGTGGCCGCGCATACCCTCGATCACGCGCGGGGTGAAGGCCTTGCTTACGAGCGTGCGCAGGCGGGTGTGATCGGGCGGGTCCTGAAAGAGCATCGACCGGCCGAGCCCCTCGCGCCCGAAGCGCGCGGTGAGAAGCTGCTGGTAGCCCCTCTTGCCGAAGCGGGGATCGCGCAGGATCATCGCCGCGTCGTCGTAGCGCGTGAGGAACCACACGCCCGTCGGGCTCAGATGCACGGGGTCCTCGGCCCGCAGCCGGTGGTAGGTGGGATAGGGGTCGGCGACGACCTCCGGGAGCAGCGGGTTGAACTGGACCGGCTCGGCCATGGCCGTTCTCCTCAGCGGACCCGCAGCTTCAGGAGGCGCCGCGCGTTGCCCTCGTAGATCTTGGCCTTTTCGTCCGCCGGCGCGCGCATGCGCTCCATCGCGGCGATCGTCTCGCGGATGAAGCCAGGCCCCTTCTCGGGGTCGAAGGGCATGTCGGTGCCGAAGAGGATCTGGTCGGCGCCGAAGAAGGCCAGGCCGCTCTCCATCGCGTGCCAGGCGCCGAAGAGCGCGGTGTCGCCGTAGAACATCCGGAAGTAGTCGATCGGACGCTTCCGGAGCCGCTTGAGGGCGCCGACGTCGTCGGGGTCGTCGGTGCGGCTGCCGAGCTGATCGAGCCCGCCGCCGATCCGCCCCGCGCAGAACGGGATCATCGCCCCCATGTGGTGGGTGATGATCACGAGGTCGGGGTGGCGGTCGAAGATCCCGGAAAAGACGAGGCGCGCCATGGCCGCGCTCGTCTCGTACGGCCAGCCGAACGCCCACCAGATGTCGTACTTCGAGCGCGGCTCGCCCGCGTAGTCGGGGAAGCTCGGCGGCCGGGCCGGGTGCATCCAGATGGGCAGCCGGCGCTCGGCCATGCGCGTGAAGAGCTGCTGGTACTCCGGTCGATCGAGCGGCCGGCCGTTGACGTTGCTGAACATCTGCACGCCGGTGGCGCCGAGCTCCCCGAGGGCGCGGTCGATCTCCTTGAGCGCCGCATCCGGGCTGTTCATGGGCAGGGAGGCCACGAAGCCGACGAACCGGTCGGGGTGCTTCCCCACCAGCGCGGCCATCTCGTCATTGGCGAGCCGGGCCAGCTCGGGGCTCACCTCGGGGCCGCCGACGACCTCGATGGGCGGGGCCGCCAGCGTGAGGACCTGCACGTAACCCTCGTAGCGGTCCATGATCTTGAGCCGCAGCTCGATGTCGACCAGGACCGGGACGCCCGATATTCGCTTCTGCATGTGCAACCCCGGCGGCGCGACCTGCAGCATCCGGTCGAAGTACTTCCGGGGCAGGATGTGGGGGAAGATGTCGATCTTCATGCGGGTGCCGTCTCCTGTCGGGTGGTGGCGGTCCATTCCATGGCCACGAGCAGGCCGCCCAGGGCCAGGCCGACGGCGTCGGCGGCGACCTCCGGCAGCCAGCTCAGCGGCGGCAAGATGAGGCAGAGCCCGGCCAGACACGCCCACGACCGCCGGACCCAGCCGAGCGGGCGGAAGAGGTAGCCGGCGCAGCCGATCCCGAGCAGGATCACGCCGGCCGACGCGGTGAGGATGGCGACGATGATCTCCGCCGGCGTGCCCCTCAGGATCAGCGCGGGATGGAAGACGAAAACGAACGGCACGATGTAGGCGACGATGCCGAGCCGCATCCCCGTCCAGCCCGTCCTCCAGAAGTCCGACTTGGCGATGGCCGCCGCCGCGTAAGTCGCCAGGCAGTCCGGAGGCGTGATGAGCGAGAGCATGCCGAAGTAGAAGAGGAAGAGGTGGGCGGCCAGCGGCACGATGCCGAGCTGGCCCAGCGCCGGCCCCACCAGCACCGCCAGCGTGATGTAGACGACGGTCGTCGGCAGCGACATGCCGAGGATGATGCTGACGATCGCGGTGAGCACGAGCAGGAGGAAGACGTTGCCCCCCGCCATGGATACCAGAATAAGCGGCAGCTTGGAGGTGAACCCGGAGAGCTGCAGCGAGCCGATCACGACGCCGGCCAGCGTGGTGATGGCCACGAGGTCGAGCATCGTCCGGGCCGTGCTCTCGATGGCGTCGAGGATGCCGCGCCAGCTCGGGCGTGTCTCCTTCTGCAGCGCGCCGACGAGGAAGGTGGTGACGACCGCCAGCATCCCGGCCTTGCCCGCCTCCCAGTTCGAGAGCATCAGCGTGTAGACCAGCACGAGCAGCGGGACGAGGAAGACCCAGCCCCGTCGCATCAGCTGGCGCAGCCGGGGAATCTCCGCCGGCGCGCGCCCGGCCAGGCCGAGCTTGGCCGCCTCCAGGTCCACCTGGACGAAGAGCGCCAGGTAGTAGAGGCACGCCGGAATCGCCGCCGCCAGCGCCACCTCGCCGTAGGAGATCGAGAGGTACTCGGCGATGAGGAAGGCCGCGGCGCCCATCACCGGCGGCATGATCTGGCCACCGTTGGAGGACACGGCCTCGATCGCCGCGGCCAGGTGCGCCGGATAGCCCGCGCGCTTCATCATGGGGATGGTGATGGCGCCATCCACCACGACGTTGGCCACCGCGCTGCCCGAGACCAACCCGTAGAGGCTGGAGGAGACGACCGCCATCTTGGCGGGGCCGCCGCGATAGCGCCCCATGGCCACCAGCGCCAGATCGCTGAGGAACTTGTCGCCGCCGACCGCCGCCAGTGCGGCGCCGAAGAAGATGTAGGCGACGACGATGCTCGCCGTCACCGCCAGCGGCACGCCGAAGATCCCGCTGGAGTCGAGATAGAGGTAGACGGCGATCCGTCCCCACATCGAGCCTTTGGCGTAGAGGACGCCGGGCAGGAGCCAGGCGAACTTCGCGTAGAGAATGCAAGCCAGCGCGATCCACATCAGCGCCCAGCCGGCCAGCCGCCGAACGGACTCCAGCACGAGGAAGACCGCCAGGCCGCCCAGGATCAGCTTGTCCCACGTCAGGATGCCCAGCGAGTAGGCGATCGTCGGATAGAAGATCGTCACGTAGCCACCCACCACCAGGGCGCCGAGCGCCGCCAGCCAGTCGTACCACGGCACGCGGTCGACCGGAGCCCGCGGCGAGGCGCGCACGCAGAGGAACACGGGGGAGAGCCCCAGCGCCAGGAAGAGGCCGAGGTACTGCTCGTTGAAGAACGCCCAGGGCAGGTAGTGCTGGACCTGCGTGGCCCACACGGCGCCGACCAGGGTCAGGGCCATGAGGAGGACGCGCTCGATCGTCCGGGCGGGGCCGTCGAGCGTCCGAAACCTCGCGATGATCTCGGTCAAGGGGTGGCCAGGAGCCGCTGCTGCGCTTGCTCCATGTCGGCCGTCCACACGCCGCGCTCGCGGAAGAACCGGACGGCCGTGGGGTGATAGGGAATCGTGACGTCGGCGCTGGCCAGGCGGTCCCGCGTCCACTCGCGGAAGATGGGGTGCACCGGGACCAGCTTGTCGCCGTGCTCCCAGACCGCCCGCAGCAGGCCGTCGACCACGCCGTCGGCGACGCGGTGGCCGGCCACGACGTAGATGTCATAGGCGACGACGCAGATGTCCTCCACCACTGCGAACGCCTCGCCCTTCTTCACCCGGCGCGGATAGTAGCCGGGCACGGCCCGCAAGCGCCGCTCGCCCTCAGGCGAGCAGTCGATGGAGAGGTGGCGCACGCCGACGGCGGCGTCCGCCTCCCGCACTTTCGCACCGTTCAGGGCGTACGACGTCATGTCGGCCCGCCCCTGCATCAGGGCGTCGACGCCGTCGTTGAGGGACGGCACCGGGACCACCCGCACGTCGCTCCACGTCAGGCCGGCGCTGGCCAGCTCGCCGAAGGTGTTGTACCAGATGGCCAGGTTGGCGGGGTACTCGCCGGTCACCCGCTTGCCCTTGACGTCGTACATGGTCTTGATCGGCGAGTCGCGCCGGACGACCGGCGAGATCAGCAGCGGCGCGCCCCGCATGACCACCCGGAGCCCGGGAGCGTGCGGGAACGGGTTCCGGCCGCCGATCTTGAAGTTCGGCCCGCGGTAGGCCAGACCCATGTCCACCGCGTTGTTGACGCCGAACTCGAGCTCGCCGGACTCCAGCAGCGGGATGAACGTGCTGGTGCCGGAGTAGGGTTGTACGTTGAGCCGCAGGGTGCCCGCGTCCGCCGCCACCTTGGCGAGCCCGCTGCCCACGGCGTAGAAAACGCTCCCGGGCGGGTTGGTGCCGATGCTCGCCAGCGTCTGGGCGGCGGCCGGCCCGGCGGCCCCCGCCAGCGCCGCGGCGACGGCGAGGACGCACAGGCGCGAGGAAATCGTCACAGGAGCTTCTGCTGCACCTGATCCGCCTCCGGCGTCCAGGCGCCCCGCTCCTTGTAGAAGCGGATCGCGGCGGAGTGATACGGGAGCGTCACATCGGTGCCGACCGCCCGGTCTCGCGTCCACTCCTTGAGCATGGGGTGGATGGGCCCGAGCTGGCTCTCGTTGTCCCAGAGCGCCTTGAGCCCGGCCTCGACCACCGGGTCGGGAAGGCTCTTGGCGACGACCAGGTAGCTGTCGTAGGCGATGAAGCACGTGTCCTCCACGACCCCCGTCGCCGCGCCGGCCTTCACCCAGCGCGGGTAGTAGCCCGGCACCGCCGTCCGCAGGCGCTTTTCGCCCTGGGGTGAGCAGTCGATGGAGAGGTAGCGCACGCCGACGGCAGAATCGGCCTCCTTGACCTTGGCCGAGCCGAAGGCGTGCTGGCTCACGTCGGCCCGCCCCTGCACGAGCGCGTCCACGCCGTCGTTGACGGCAGGCACCGGAACGACCTTCACGTCGTTCCAGGTGAGCCCGGCACTGGAGAGATGGCCGAACATGTTGTACCAGACGGCCAGGTGGGCCGGGTACTCGCCGGTCATGCGCTTGCCCTTGATCTCGTGCACGCTCCGGATGGGCGAGTCCTTGCGCACGAGCAGTCCCACCATGAGCGGCGAGCCGCGCATGGCCAATCGCAGGTTGGGAGCGTGGGGGTAGGGATTGCGGCCGCCGATCTTGAAGCCGGCGCCGCGGTAGGCGAGCCCCAAGTCCACGGCGTTGACGAGGCCGAAGTCGACCTCGCCGCTGTTGAGCAGCGGCAGCATCGTGCTGGTGCCGGTGTAGGGCTGGACGACCATCTGGAATCCGGCGGCGCCGCTGACGACCTTGGCCAGCCCGCTGGCCACCGCGTAGTACGTGGTGCCGGGCGGGTTGGTGGCGAGCGTGACCTGCTTGGGGAGCTGTGCCTCCGCGACGAGGACCCTGGCGAGCAGCGCGACACCAAGGATGAGAAGGTGGATCATTCGTGGACCTCCTCGTCGTCGAGGGCCCAGAGCTTCGGCGCCTCGCCCGTGAAGCCGAGCCGGGACCACTTGGCGGCGACCGCCTCGTAGACCGACCGGCGGACCTTGGTGCGCTTGGAGAACTGCTTGAGGTAGCGGTGCTCCATGCACGCGTTGACCAGGGCCTTGGAGCCGTACGGTCGCTCTTCGGGCGGGTTCTGGGTGGGATCGAGCCAGGTAGACCAGGTCTGGCGCAGGATGTCGAGATCCTCCACCGGGTTGCAGCGCGTGGCCATCGCCCAGATCACCTGGTTCATGTTCGAGGGATCCACGTCCTCGTCTACCGCGATGATCCACTTCGTGAAGTACGCCCCGCCCGGAACCTGCGCCGCCAGCGCCAGAGCCTGGGGCGCGTGCCCGGCATAGCGCTGCTCCAGCGACACCACGGTCATGCCGAACCCACCGGCCGCCGCCGGATGCGCGTACACGCCCTTGATGCCGGGCACGCCGAGCCGGTCGAGGTCCGTCCAGATGCGCGCCGAGCGCGCCACCGCGAAGAACATTCCCTGCTCGGAGGCCGGATAATCCGCCATCAGGGCGTTGGTGAGAATCGGATCGTCGCGGTAGTGAATCGCCTTCACCTCGACGAGGAAGGCCAGATCCTCGGGCCGGCCGTAGTAGCCGGTGAACTCGCCGAACGGCCCCTCCAGCTTCTGGGAATTCGGGGGAATGACGCCTTCCATGACGATCTCGGCGCGGGCCGGATAGGGCAGGCTCACCACCTGGCCCTTCACCAGCTCGACGGGATGGCCGACGAGGCCGCCGATGAAGTCGATCTCCGAGACGTTTTTGGGGAAGGTCTGGGAGCCGGCCATCAACATGGCGGGATCGACGCCCCAGACGGCGACGACCTCGCAGGGCTCGTTGCGGGCCCAGTACCGCTCGATGTGCAGCCGCGCGTCCTTGCCGGGCGAGAGATAGAGGCCGACCTGGGCCCGGCCCTGCACCATCTGGCGGTAGGTGCCGACGTTGAGCCAGCCGCCGTCGGGATCGCGGGTGATGACGGCGTCGGCGGTGCCGATGTACCGCCCGCCGTCGCCGGGCCAGTGGCGCGGCGCGGGGAAGCGGGCGAGGTCGACCTCGGCGCCCATCATGTGGTTCGCGTTCACGGGCGCCTCGGTGGCGTCGATCAGCACGGGGGGAATCGAGCGCGCGAGCTTGGTCCTCACGCGCTGGACGAGGTCGACGACCCCGAGGTCGGGCGCTTCGCCCAGAGCGATCGCCGTCCGGGCCACGCTGGAGCCGAGCAGGTTCCAGAGCGCGCGGAACCCGCGCGGGTACCCCTTGATCCGCTCGAAGAGCAGCGCGGGGGCGTCGACCGACTGGCCGGCCAGGTACGTGATCGCGCTCATCTCCTCGTCGCGGTCGACTTCGGCGGCGACGCGGTGGAGCATGCCCAGCCGCTCCACCCGCTCCAGCCACTCTCTCAGATCACGCATGCCCGCCCCACCTACTCGAGGAACGCCACCCGCTCCATCGGGACCGTCTGCTTCACCCAGCCCATCCGGTGGAAGAACTCCTGGAAGGTCGCCAGATCCTGGATGCGGGGTCTCACGCTGGGATCGATGTACAGCGCCACCAGCAGGATCGCGGCGAGAGCGCCCCTCAGTCTTCGAGCGCCCATAGCTTGGGTGGCAGGCCCTTGAAGCCCAGGCTGGCCCACTGAGCCGCCACTTTCTCGTAGACCGCCCGCCGGACCTTGGTGCGCTTGGAGAACTGCTTGAGGTAGCGGTGCTCCATGCACGCGTTGACCAGGGCCTTCGACCCGTACGGCCGCTCCTCGGGCGGGTTCTGCGCGGGGTCCAGCCACGTGGACCACGTCTGGCGCAAAATATCGATGTCCTCGATCGGATTGCACCGCGTGGCCATCGCCCAGATCACCTGGTTCGTGTTCGAGGGATCCACGTCCTCGTCCACCGCGATGATCCACTTCGCGAAGTACGCGCCGCCGGGACACTGGGCCGCGACCGCCAGAGCCTGGGGCGCGTGGCCCGCGTAGCGCTGTTCCAGCGACACCACGGTCATGCCGAACCCGCCGGCCGCCGCCGGGTGCGCGTACACGCCCTTGATGCCGGGGACGCCGAGCTTGTCGAGGTCGCTCCAGATGCGCGCCGAGCGGGCCACCGCGTAGAGGAGCGCGCACTCGTTGGCTGGATAGTCGGCCATGAGCGCGTGGGTCAGAATGGGGTTGTCGCGGTAGTGCACCGCCTCGATCTCCACGAGAAACGCGTAGTCCTCCGGTCGCCCGTAGTAACCGGTGAACTCGCCGAACGGACCCTCGAGCTTCTGGGAGTTCGGCGGGAGGACCCCCTCGGCCACGATCTCCGCGCGCGCGGGGTAGTAGAGGCTCGTGGCCTCGCCCTTCACCAGCTCCACCGGCCGCCCCATGATGCCCCCGATGTAGTCCAGCTCCGAGACCGTCTTGGGGAAGGTCTGGGAAGCGGCGATGAACATGGCGGGGTCGATCCCCCAGCACATCACCACCTCGCACGGCTCGTTGCGGCTCCAGTAGCGCTCAATGTGCAGCCGCGCGTCCTTGCCCGGCGACAGGTAGAGCCCGACCTGGTTCTTGCCCTGCACCATCTGGCGATAGGTGCCGACGTTCAGCCAGCCGCCGTCGGGGTCGCGGGTGATGACGGCGTCGCAGGTGCCGATGTACTCGCCGCCGTCGCCCGCCCAGTGGCGCGCGGCCGGGAACGCGCGGATGTCCACCTTGTCGTCACGCAGGTGGTTCTCGTTGACGCAGGCGCCGTCGCCCTCGACGACGACGGGCGGGATCGGGCTGGCGAACTTGAGCTTGCAGCGCTGGATCAGCTCCATCACGCTGAGCCCCGGCGGCTCGCCCATCGCCAGCGCGAAGCGATCGACGCTGGAGCCGATCGGGTTCCACAGCGCGCGGAAGCCCTTCGGCGACTCCTTGATCCGCTCGAACAGCAGCGCCGGGGCGCCGATCTCCTGGTGGGCCATGTAGGTGATGGCCCCCATCTCCTCGTTGCGGCTCACCTCTTCAGTGATTCTCTTGAGCTGGCCGATCTTGTCCACCGCGGCGATCCACTCGCGCAGGTCGCGCGGCGCCAGCGCTGCCGTCGTCGGGCCTGCGGCGCGCCGCGTGGTCACCGGCCCCACCGCCATCTCTTCCATCACGTCTCCTCCAACCAACGCCCGGCCGCTAAATATCGACCGCGTCCGACACGTCTCACTCTGTGTAGGTCAGGAAGCGCCATTGTAGGCCAGGAGGTAGGGGATGAAAACGACTCACTTCGTCTCGCCCGAGACCGGCGGGGCCCGGCCCGTGGGGGCCCTGCGGCTTGTACTATTGACGACCGCGTTCGCTCTCGCAATGGTCCTGACGCTGGGGGCAGGCGCCCCGGCGTGGTCGAGCGACGGGAAACCCATCGACCCCTGGCGCGCGTGGGGTCTGCGGAATAGCCCGAACCACATTCACCCACACGCGGCGCCGCCGGCCGTCATCGTGGTGCCGCAATCGCCGGTCGTCGTCCCGAGGGCGGTCTGGATGCCAGGGTCCTGGGTGTGGAGCTGGGCGGGGTGGGTCTGGGTCCCCGGCCACTGGGCCTGGGATTAGTCCAGAACCACCAGCGCGCGGGCGCGCAGCCGAACGTCCACATCGGCGCGGATCCGCCGCTCCGCCAGCCGCCGCTCCCTCAGGTGTCCATCCGGAACCTGCCGCCGCTCGCCCCGACGGCGATCCAGCACGATCCGAATCGCTTCGTCTCCCGTGAACGCCTGTTCCAGGTAGGCGTGCAGTGCCGGATGATCCCGGGCGACGATGAACAAGCGTCCCACCGCTCGGAGCGAGTCCTCAGACTCCTTCAGCCACCGACTCATGCCCATCTCGCAGAACAGCTCGGTGGCGGACGCCAGGTGCTCCTCGGCGCGCACGGCGTTACCCGTCCGCCGATAGAGCTGACCGAGCGCGAGATGGCAGCGGCCCACCAGGGGACGCATCTCCAGCGTCCTGGCCAGGGCGAGCGCCTGCGCCTGTGAGGTCTCCGCCCGGTCGAGGTCGACCGCCTCAGGGTGCGCCGCGATCTCGCCCAGCACATGGAGGGCCCACGCCTGATGGCCCCGCTCGCGGTGAGCGATCGCCAGCTCGAGCGCGTGCTCGGCGGTGGCCAGAGCTTGGTCGAGCCGTCCCGCGGCCAGCAGCCCCTCGGCGAGATGAGCGGTCCAGAGGGCGAGGTACGACTTGACCCCGAGCTCCCCGGTGAGCGCCACACCACTTTCCAGCAGATGGAGACCCTCGTCCGGCCGGCCGAGGGTGGCCAGGGTCAGCCCCAGCAGCGAGGACGGGATCGGTTGCCAGATCGCGAGCTGGCGCTCCCGGCACGCCTCGAGACTGCGCTCGAGCGGCGGGAGCGCTTCTTCGAACCGGCCCTGACGCGCGCGGACGAGCCCCGTCAGCGTCCAGGCGATCGCCTGGCTGTAGGCGTGACCGTCGGCGTTGGCGGCCTTCTCCGCCCGGGCGAGGTAGGCGTCGGCGAACTCGAACTCGCCGAGCTCGGCCAGCGTAAAGGCGAGCCAGGCCGTCGAGGCCGCGTAGGAGACCGACGGTGGCGCCGCCTCCCCCGCAAGCGGCGCGGCCTCCAACCGTTCGACGTTCTCCGTGAAGATCTGCTGCGCCCGCCGGTACTGGCCGAGCGTGTGGGAAATGTGCCCCATGTAGCGCCCGGCCAGCGCCCGGAGCGTCTCGTCGTCGGTGGCCTCGGCGATGGCCAGGCAGCGCTCGCCGTACTCGATCGCCAGGTCCGGCTCCCCCTTGAGGTAGTGGTAGTTGACCAGGTACGTGTAGACGTTCGCCAGCCGTCGATCGTCTCCGAGGCGACTGGCCAGCCGCTCGGCCTCCAGCGATCGGGAAAGCACCTCGTTGAGGCGCCCGAGCTGCAGCAGCGGCGGGCGCAGGTCCAGCCGCAGGTCGGTCGCCTGCGCCAGCGTCTCGGCGCTGCTACTGTCGGGCAGGTGCTCGAGCGCGGCCAGGGCTTGCTCGAAACACGCGACGGCCTCCACGTTGGCGGCGCGCGCGACGGCCCGGGCGCCGGCCAGCCGACTGTACGTCACAGCCTTCTCCCACACCTCACCGCGAAATGCGTGGTAGGCGAGCCGCTCGACCGTGTCGGCCCGGCGGTCCCCCGCGCGCTGCTCGATCACCTCCGCGACGTGGGCGTGAAGCACGCGGCGGCGCTCGTGGAGCACCCCGGCGTACGCCACCTCGTGCGTGAGCGCGTGGATGAACGTGAACTCCGGATCGGGCAGGAGCCCGCGCTCGTGCAGGAACCCCGCCGCCTGAAGGCGGGCCAGGGTGGGGCGCAGCGCGGGCGCCGGCAGCTCGGCGATCGGCTCCAGCAGCCCGAGGGGCACGTCCTTGCCGATGATGGAGGCGGCCTGGAGGAGGCGCTTGTCGTCCTGAGCGAGCCGGTCGATGCGCGAAGCCACGATCGCCCGGATCGTGGCCGGGATCTCCACCGCCGGGGAACGGTCGCTCCGCCGGTAGGCGCCCGGTGCGCCCTCGAGCACGCCGGTTTCCGCCAGGCTCCGGACGCTCTCTTCGAGGAAGAAGGGATTGCCCCCGATCCGGTCGATCAGCGCCCGCACGAGCGATGTCAGCCTAGAGTCGTCGCCCATCAACACCCGCAACAGCTCCCTGGCCTCGGCGGACGCCAGCGGATCCACGCGCAACCGGGCGTGCTGGGGCAGGCCCGCCCAGCCCGTCTCGTACTCAGGGCGATAGCTCACGAGCAGGAGGATCGGCAGGGTGGGCAGGCTCTCGACCAGCGCGTCGAGGAAGGCCCGCGTCTGCGAGTCCACCCACTGGAGATTTTCCACGACGAGCAGCAGAGGGCGCGCGCAGGTTTCGGCGATCATCAGGCGCTTGAGACCCACCAGCGTTTGCCGACGGCGCTCCGACGGATCGAGCGCACGGAACGGGCTCGCCTCGGGCAGCGCGTCTAGCAGCGAGAGCAGAGCGGGAATCGTCTCCCCCAGCGTCGTGTCCAGGGCCGACAGCCGGGCGGCGATCTTCTCGTGGATCGTGGCGGCCTCGTCGCGGCTATCGATCTGGAAGGCGCTCCGGAGCAGGTCCACCACCGGCAGGTACGCTGTCGCCTTGCCATAGGGGACGGCGACGCTTTCCAGCACCGACCAGCCGTCGACCGCAGGCGAATGTGCGAGCTCGTAGAGCAGGCGCGACTTGCCGACGCCGGGCTCCCCCGTCACCGCCACCACCTGACCGCGCCCCGCGCGCGCGCTGGCGAGGGCGGCGCGGAGCCGCGCCATCTCGTCCCGGCGGCCCACCAGAGGCGTGAGGCCAGCCGGGCCGGCCGCCTGCAGCCGCGAGCGCGCCCGCGTGGTGCCGATGATCTCGTAGACAGGGACCGGTGTCTCGAGCCCCTTCACCTGGACGGGCCCGAGCGGCTGAGCCTGCACGTAGCCTCTGGCGAGATTCAGCGTGGACGCCGTGGCCAGCACGGAGCCCGGCGGCGCCATCTGCTCCATGCGCGCCGCCAGGTGGGTCGTCTGGCCGAGCGCCGTGTAGTCCATGTGGAGATCGTTGCCGATGGCGCGCACGACGACCTCGCCGGAGTTCAGGCCCACGCGGATCAGCACCGGGGCCTGGGCCAAGCCCAGCACCTCCCGGCCGTAGCGCTGGACCGACGCCTGCATCCGGAGCGCCGCGTAGCAGGCCCGCACCGCGTGGTCTTCGTGGGCCAGCGGCGCACCGAAGAGGGCCATGATGCCGTCGCCCAACACCTGGTTGACGGTGCCCTCGTAGTAATGGACGGCCTCCATCATGCCGGAGAGGATCGGATCGAGCAGGGCGCGCGCCTCCTCGGGGTCGCGGTCCGCCACCAGCTCCATCGAGCCCTTGATGTCGGCGAAGAGCACGGTCACCTGCTTGCGCTCGCCTTCGAGCGCGCTGCGCGAAGTCAGGATCTTCTCGGCCAGATGGGGAGGCGTGTAGGTCTCGGGCGCGGGGGCGGCCAGCGGTCGGCCGCACTTCTTGCAGAACTTCGCGCCCGCTCGATTCCGGTCGCCGCAGGTGGCGCAGGCCGCTTCGAGCGGGCTGCCGCACTCATCGCAGAAGACGGCCTCAGGAGTGTTCGGGGCGGTGCACTTGGGGCACTGCACGCTGGGGAATCTAGGCGGATTGCCCCCGGCTGTCAACCGTCAGCGCGGCTTGTCACCAACACCGTCAGCGCGGCTTGAGCTCGATGACGTAATCGTCGGGATCACGGATGTAGAGGGAGGGCCCGCGACCGTAGGCGCCGCGCCGATCCACGACCTCGCCCTCCAGCTTCACGCCGCGTCGGCTCAGCGCCTCGGCGGCCTTCCCCAGATCGTCGCAGCGGATCGACAGGCAGAAGTGGTCGAGCCCGCTGCGCGGCACACCCGGGGTCGGGCCAGCGGGCAACAGATCGATGAGGTGCTCGCCGAAACGCAGCTGGACGAGCGAGAGCTTCTCGTTGACGTGGTCCACCGTGCAGCCGAGCGCCTCAACGTAGAAGCGCCGGGAGACCGCCTGATCGCGGACCCGGAGCACGATGTGGTCGAGCCCGAGCGGAGTGAACATGGCGAATCCTCCCTTTCTCTACTCCTGGAGGCCCGTCGCCCCCCGGAGTGTCGCACAACCCGCCCCCCTCGGGCACCCCCATGAGGAACTAAATACAACAGGGGGGCCCTTCCGTCTTATAGGGCGAAAGGAGGGCGTGACTATGCGTCGCATCGTCGCCTGCACCGTCCTCGCCGCCCTGCTCCTGACGGCCTGGGCGCCGGCCGCTTACGCGGGCAGATCGACCGATATCGCGCTCGGCCTGGCGTCATTTGCCGTCTTTAATCAGGTCGTTGGGCCCTTCCTGAGACCGCGGTTCGCAGACGCCGGCTTCCACCGTCGGGAGGTCGTCTACAGGACGGTGGTGACGCAGCCCGCCGTCGTCTACCAGACACCGGTGGTCTACTCGACACCGGCGGTGGTGGCGGCGCCCGTCGCGCCCACGGTGATCCAGTATCCGAACGGCCGTTACGAGCTCCAACTCTACGGCCAGCAGTACGTGTGGGTCTGGATCCCGGCGATTCCGCCCCCGCCGCCGCCTCCGGCCGCCGCGCCGGCCCTCCCGCCGCCCGCGCCCTAGAAGAGGCCGGCCTCAGGCGCTGATCGCGCGCCGCCGCTGGTGGTCCAGCGGCGGCGCGGCCCAATCCGTCGCCGTCCTTTTCTTTGCGCGATTGCGCGAGCGCTCTCGGTAGCATGGCCTGGTATGCGTCCGCCGGTCGTGCTCGTGGGCGCGCTCGCTCTCGCCTGCTCGGCGTGCGCCGCGTTCCCGCCCTCGGTCCCTGGCGGCGCGTACTACCCGAACCCGGCTGCGCCGCCGACGCGGGTGCTCTCGCACGCACTTTATCGTGCCACGCAGGCCGCGGGCGACGACCCGACCCGCTGCTCCTTCGCACTGATCGGCACGCGCCGGGTGATCGCACTGAGCGCGCCGGACGCCATCTTCTACTTCTCCGACGGGCTGGCCGGCCAGCCGCCGGCCCATGTGGACGCCCTGGTCGCCCTAGCGGTGGCGCACGAGGTTCTCGGTCACGACGGGCAGCGCCGCGCGCTCTCGCTGGGCGTGACCGCCGGCTTCGCAGCACTGGGCTTCGTGGTGCCCGGGCTCAGCTTCGCCGACCTCCTCGTCAACCCACTGATCGTCCGCGCCTTCACGCGCGAGCAGGAGATCTCCGCCGATCGCAAGGCCGTGCTGATACTCGGTGCGATGGGCCACGAGAGGCCGAGGCGGACACTCGCCAGCGCGCTGCGCGCCGCGGCCGCAGTGAATGGTCCGGACAAGGGCGGCGCGTTCGCGAAGGAACCCGATCTGGAGGCGCGGCTGGGCGCGCTCGAGCCGCTCGAGCGCTTCGGAGTCGCCGTGAAGAGCTCCGCGCCCCTTAGGCGCTGACCGGTTGCGCGCGGGGCATGAAGATGATCTCCACGACCCCCGAGTCGATCGTGCGCTTCTGGACGCGGGTGAAGCGGGCCAGCATGTCGAGCATCCGGGAGTTGTCCGCCAGCACGAAGGCGCAGAACAGGTGGATCCCGCGGGCCTCGGCCGCGGCGAGCAGGTCACCGAGGAGCATCACGCCCAGCCCCCGGCCCTGCCAGCCGTCCTGAACGACGACCGCGACTTCGACCGTTCCCGGCTCGTCGGAGGGCTCATAGCGCGCCACCCCCACCAGCTCCGGGCCGTGAGGCGCGTCGTGCTGGGCCACCAGGGCCAGGCGGCCGTGATAGTCCACGTTCGCGAACAGGCGGGCCCATTCGGGCGGCAGCCGCTTGAGTACCCTGAAGAAGCGCTGGTAGGCGGTCGTGTAGCTCAGGCGGTCGTAGAGCTCGATCAGGCGCTCGGCGTCGTCGGGACGGATCGGGCGGATCTGCGCCGCGGCGCCGTCCTGGAGGCGGATCTCACGCTCGAGCTCGCGCGGATATCCCGCCGGGATCGCCGCGGTCGGGGCCGCATCGATCAGCGTCGCCATGGCTCGGCCCCTCGCGCATCGTCAAGAGCGGAGCAGGAGGACGGGCAGGGGCGCCTTGCGAGCGATCCGCTCGGCCGCGCCCGGCGCCAGCAGGCGCCGCAGCGGACCGCGGTTCGCGGTGGCCAGCGCGATCAAGTCCGCCCCGAAGGCCTCGGCCTCGAGCAGGGTTTCCTCGACCCGATCCCCGAAGCGAACGACGCTCTCGACGGGAACGCCGTCGAGCGGGGCCTCGAACCGGCGCAGGTCATCCAGCCCCTCCGCGGTCAGGCGCGCCATCTCCTGATCGACGTAGGCGACGGTGCGTCCGTGCGCGCCCACCACCGTTTCCGGGACCGGGAAGACCCGGAGCAGACGAACGCTCGATCCAACCTCGCGGGCCAAGGCGCCGACGAGCGGTACGAGGGCCTCGGCCGCCCCCTCACCGTCGAGCGGCAGGAGAATTCGCTTCGCCATCATTTGCAGTCCTCCTCTTCTACGACGCGCCCAGGAGCCGGCGAGATTCCGAAAAAGAGGGCTGACGGCCGAGTGAACGGAGGGGCGATGAGCGAACTGTGCGTTTAGATGCGTCCTCCCGAGCAAGAGATTCCGAAAGGACGCGCTACGACCCGCCGTAGATCCGGCGGTATTCCTCCCAGTAGAACATCACGCGCTTGACGTAGTGGCGTGTCTCGTCGATGGGGATCCGCTCCACGAACGCCTCCAGGTCGTTCGTGCGCCGCGTCTGCCACCACTGGCGCATCCGGTTGGGCCCCGCGTTGTAGGCGGCCAGGGCCAGCCGCGGGTCGGCCCATTCGCGCATACGGTCGGCCAGGAAGCACGTGCCGAGCTGCAGATTGGCGGCCGGATCGTCGAGCAGCTCGTCGCGGAAGGTCAGGCCGCAGCTCTCGGCCACGATCTGAGCGGTGCCGGGCATGAGCTGCATGAGCCCGCGGGCCCCGGCGGGGGAGACGGCCCGTGGGTCGTAGCTCGACTCCTGCCGCACGACCGCGGCGACGAAGTATGGGTCGAGTCCGGCGCGCTGGGAGGCCTCGGTGAGCTTCTGGCGCCACCCGAGCGGGTAGAGCATTTCCCAGAAGGCGCGCGGCAGCGCCGAATGGCCGCTCTCCGCCACGGCGACGAAGTTCCGGCGGAGGACCCGGAGGGCGAGGTGATAGCGCTCCTCCCGGACGTACACCCCCGAGAGACCGTAGAGGCGTACGGGGTCGCCGACCGCGCGAGCCACGACGTCCTCCAGCTCCTGGAGCGCGAACTCGACGAGGCCGATGCGGCGGAGCAGATCCGCGCGGGCGAAGCCGGGATCGTCGCCGATCGCCTCCTGGGGATCGGCGGGGAGGCGGATCGCCGGATCGGGTGCAGCCTCGGCCGGCGTCGTCACGCGGCGGGCAGCCAGGAGACCGTAGTAGCTGCGCGGCGCTTCGCCGAGCACACGACGGTAGAGGGTTTCCGCCGCCTCGAGCCCGGCCGTCTGCTCCTTGGCGCGCCCCGCCCAGTAGAGGGCCGGCTGTCGCCAGGCCCGCCCGCCCGGAAGCTCGATGAGACGCAGCCACGTCTGCTCGGCCGCCCGCGCATCGCCCCGCAGATACTCCAGCCACCCCAGGCGCCAGAGCGCCTCGCAGGCCACTGCGCGGGCGGGAGAGCGCGCGGCCACCGTCTTGTACGCGCTCACCGCCTGAGTCTGCCGGTCCAGCTCCTCGAGCGTGCGGCCCTTGAGACAGAGGGCCTCGGCCACCTCGCCCTCCGCGCCGCGCGCCTCGACGCCGGCGAGCACTGTGAGCGCGCGCTCGCGTTGACCCGCGCGCCGCCAGAGCCGGGCCTGCTCGAGCAGCAGCCCGGACCGGCGATCGGCGGGCGCGCGGGCGGCGGCCAACTCGAGGGCCCGCGCCGCCGCCTCGTAGCGGCCCATCTTCTGCGACGCATCGGCGACGATGCGGAGCGCGCGCACCGCGATGCCGGAATCGCGCGTCTCCTTGGCGATGCGCTCGGCCTCCTCCGCGGCCATCTTCGAGACGCCGCCGCTCAGCAGGCGCTCGGCGCGCTGCAGACGCTGGTCGATCAACAACTCTGGAACGCGCACGCCGGCGGCGGCGAGGGCGGCGAGACGCTCGGTGGCTCCGTCCTCCCAGCCGGTCGTGGGCGCCCTCACCCGCAGCTCCTGGTACACGCCCACGGCGGCATCGCGCTGATCGCCGGCCTCGCCGATCATCCCGAGCAGGTAGAGGGCCTCGGGGACCTCGGCGGCGTCCGGGTAGGACGAGATCAGGCGCTTGAGGATCGCCTGGGCCTCGTCGTCGGCGCCAGCGTGGGAGGCGAGCGTGGCCGCCGTCAACAGCGCTGGAGCGGCCAGCCGGCTGTTGGGGTGACGCTCGGCGAGGCCCAGCGCGACGGCCCGCGCGGCCTCGAGATCGCCGGCCCGCGCGAGCGCATCGGCCAGGAGATACCGCGCGTAGTCGGCGATCGGGCTGGAGAGCGCCGCCTCGCTGCCGAAGGCCCGGATCAGCGGTCCCGGATCCCCCGCCTGGAACCCCGTGACCGCGGCCGCCCACGCGCCCTCGGTCGCCGGCGGGATGGAGGGGGCCGAATTCGCCAGCAGCGTATCCGCCGCCGCGGCCGGGGCCGCCACCAGCACGCCGGAGAGCAGCGCGGCGCCGATGGAGAGCCGGGCCGAGTCGCGTATCGCCCGACGGGTGAACGCGATGCGCTGGATCGCCGTGAGGTTCGCCAGCACGGCCAGGATCCAGAGCGCCGGCTCCAAGAGGCCGAGCAGGGCGCCTGCGATGAGGCAAATCATGCGCTCGGGTCGCTCCATGACTCCCACATTACACTCGATGCCAATGGATTCGGCGCGCGCTTTGGTGTAGCTGACCATCACGCTGCCGACGAGCCCGGCCATGGCGATGATGGCGCCCCGCGTGTGGGGCATCCTCGCAAAGAGCACGACGATGGCCAGCAGCACCACGAGGTCGGAGTAGCGGTCGATCACGGAGTCCAGGAAGGCGCCGAACGGCGTGACCTGCCCGGACGCTCGCGCCAGCGAGCCGTCGAAGAAGTCGAAGAGGCCGGCCAGGATCAGCAGCAGGCCGGCCGTCCGCGTGCGTCCGGCCACGAACGCGGCGGCGGCCAGGAGGCTCACCCCCAGGCCGGCAACCGTGAGATGGTTGGGGCGCAGCCGGAGCCGGAAGAGCGCGTGGCCGATCGGATCGGTCCACGCCCGCACCGGCTCGCGGTAACGGCTCAACATCCGAGGGCCGGGGCCGCCGTCACAGCGGCTGCACCAGCGCCTGTTCGAGCGCCTCCCGCAGTCGCTCCATCGCCTCCGGCGCCTCGATCTTCCCGCCCTTGCCGTCGTGGACGTAGAAGGTGTCGAAAGCCTGGTCGATCTCGGTGGCGATGCGGGCGCTGCCGATGTCCAGACCGAGCGCGGACAGGGTCCGGGTGATCAGGTAGAGCAGGCCGAGCCGGTCGGGGCACTTCACCTCCACCACGGTGAAGGCGTCGCTCAGG
The DNA here is from genome assembly GCA_001917535.1 of Candidatus Rokubacteria bacterium 13_1_40CM_69_27. Classification (GTDB taxonomy): domain Bacteria; phylum Methylomirabilota; class Methylomirabilia; order Rokubacteriales; family CSP1-6; genus MNEF01. The sequence continues at coordinate 22,211 of MNEF01000044.1, read as the reverse complement.
CTGTTGTCGAGGGAGATCTTCGGCGGCGTCTCTGGACCCTTGCCCGGGCGGCGGGCCGCCCGCCGCCGCTCGAGGAGCGAGTCGACGCTCTGCTCGCCGGCGATGACGGCGCGGAGGGCGTCGAGGGTGCGGGCCCAGTGGGCCGGCGACAGAATCGCCTCCCCCGAGGGGTCGTTGACCTGGAACGTGTCGATGGCGATGCCGTCGGCCCGTGTGGAGATCTGGGCGGAGATGATGTTGACGCCGTGGGCGGCCAGTGTGCCCGCGATCAGCGCGAAGAGGCCGGGGAGGTCGCGCGTCACGACCACGAGGTCCGACGAGCCGAGGTCGGGGTGATGGAACAGCTCCGTCACCACCGGCGCCGCCTCGAGCCCCTGGACCATGCGCACGTGCTCGGCCATGCGCTGCACCGTCGTCGTGGCCAGATAGCGATCGGACATCATGGCCAGATGCGCCTTGACGGCCTGCAGCGACACCTCGTCCTTCACCGCCGCGTAGAGCCGCTCGCCCAGCTGGGCGCGGTGGGGGCGCTCGACGCGCCCACCGGTGAGTCGGGCCAGCGTGCGGGCGTAGAGCTCGTACAGGATCACCGCCTGCCAGGGGGTGAGCACACCCGGCCCCACCGCCCGCATGTCCGCCCACGTCAGGAGGTACAGCATGCGCAACCGGTGGGGATCGCCCGTAGTCGCCGCGAAGTCGGTCACCGTCTTGGGGTCGTCGATGTCGCGCCGCTGGGCGATGTGCGACATGGTCAGGTGGTGGGCGACCAGGAACTCCACCGAGGCGGCGTCGGCGGACGACAGGCCCATCCGGGCCGTCAGCTCCCGGATGAGCGGGATGCCCTTGGCCACGTGACCGTGCCCCTTGGCCTTGCCGATGTCGTGCAGCAGCATGCCGAGCATCAGCAGCTCCGGCTTCTCCACCTCGGTGAAGACCTGGGCGGCGCCCTCCGATTCCGCCGACTGTCCCGGCGCCAGCGCCTCCAGGTGCTCGACCGCCAGCAGCGAGTGCCGGTCGGCGGAGAACTTGTGATAGACGTCGTACTGCACGAGGCACGTCAGCGCCCCGAACTCGGGCAGATACCGTCCCAACAGGCCCAGCTCGTGCATCTCCGACAGCGTGAGTGCCACTCGCCCCCAGGCGCGGCAGATGTCGAGGAAGAGGTCGCGGGCCACCGGCGAGCGACGCACGGTGTCGTCCACGAGCTCCAGGGACGCTTCGATCGCCCGCTCCAGTTCGGGCGAGAGCTCGCAGCCCAGCCGGTGAGCGTGCCAGAACACCTTGAGCAGACGCGGGGGATCCTCGGCGAAGACCTCCGTGCTGTGACGGGCCGGATACAGGCGCCCGTCGATGAAGACGAGCCCGTCGGCCAGCGCCTGCTGCCGGTCGCGCCGCGCCGCCTGGTGGCGCTGGGAGAGAGTCTCCTGGCAGCGCGCGATGAGGCGCTGGGCCACCCGGTGGATCACCCGCGCGTTCAGGTAGTAGTCGCGCATGAAGCGCTCGACGCCCAGGCTCTCGGCATCGTCCCGGTACCCGAGGTTCTGGGCGATCTGCGGCTGGAGGTCGTGGGTGAGGACATCGTTGCGGTGACCGGAGAGGAAGTGGAGCTCGTTGCGCACCCGCCACAGGAACGTCAGCGCCGCGTCCGTCAGCGCCTGCTCCCGCTCGGTGATGAGGGCCTTCTCCTTGAGCTCACGGAGCATGCGGGCGCCGAACTTGGCCGCGCTCAGCCACATCGCCGTGTGCATGTCCCGGAGGCCGCCCGCCGACTCCTTGACGTTGGGCTCGCCGACGTAGGGCGAGGCCCCGTGCTTGCGGTAGCGCTGATCGCGCTCCCTCAGCATCGCCTCCAGGAACTGCTCGAAGTCCCGCCGATAGACGTTCTCGTCCAGCACGCGCCGGAATCGCGCGAAGAGCCGGCGGTCGCCGGCGAGGAAGCGCGCCTCCTGCATCGAGGTCCGACTGGGCAGGTCCGTGCGGGCCATCGCCACGCAATCCTCCAGCGAGCGGAGGCTGTGGCCGATCTGAAGCCCCAGGTCCCACAGCGTGTAGAGCAGCTCCTGGGTGACGCGCTGCACGTACGGGCTCAGCTCGCCGTCATGGATCACCATGAGGTCAATGTCGGACGACGGGTGCAGCTCGCCCCGGCCGTACCCGCCGAGGGCGACGATGACCAGCAGCGCCGGCGCCAGCCCGGCCTCGGTCACGTCGAGGACGATCAGCCGGGTGAGCGAGCGGACGACGTCGTCGATGAACCGCGCGTGAGCCTGCACTGACTGCTGCCCCGACGCACCCTCGGCGTGCATCAGCTTGAGCGACTCGAGCCCGTCGGCGAGTGCGGCGCGGAACACGTCGAGACGGAGACGCCGCCGGTCTTCGGCGCGCTCGGCCTTGCCCTCGGCCCGCCGGGCCCGGCGATACAGCTCGGGCGACATGGCGGGCAGAGCGTAGCAACCCCGGGCAAAGACTGTCAAATGCGGCGGAGACTTACTACAATGCGCTGGTGAGAAACGTCTGGCGCCCGATCCTCGATCGCGTCGCTCCCTACGAAGCTGGCCAGCCGCTGGAAGTGCTCGCGCGCGAGCTGGGGCTGCCCAACCTCGTGCGGCTCTCGGCCAACGAGAGCCCGCTGGGCCCCTCGCCCCACGTCGTCGACGCCATCCGGCAGGAGGCGCCCCGCGTCCATCTCTATCCCGACGGCGCCTCCACTGCGCTCCGGGAGGGCCTGGCCCGCCGCCTCGGCGTCGGTCCCGAGCAGCTCGTCGTCGGCAACGGCGCCGACGAGTTGCTGTCGCTGATCGCCGGAGCCGCCCTGGAGCCGGGTGACGAGGTGGTCGTGCCGCTGCCGTCCTTCGAGCCGTACACGACGGCGGCGGAGCTGGCCGGCGCCGTGGTCCAGCCGAGCCCGCTGGCCAAGTATGAGACGGACCTGGACGACGTGCGGCGGCGGGTGACCGGGCGCACGAAGGTGGTGATCCTCTGTTCGCCCCACAACCCGGCGGCGACGATCATCCGTCGCGTTCCCCTGCTGGCCCTGCTGGACGCGCTGGCCTCCGATCCGCCGCTGGTCGTCCTCGACGAGGCCTATCGGGACTTCTGCGACGATCCCGAGTATCCCGACGGCCTGAGCCTGCTGGCGCGCTATCCGCGGCTCATCGTGCTCCGGACCTTCTCCAAGATCGCCGGCCTGGCCGGCCTGCGCGTCGGCTACGCGATCGCCACCGGGGAGACGATCGAGCGCCTCAACCGCGTACGCGCGCCCTTCAACGTCAACCGGCTCGGCCAGGTCGCCGCGCTCGCGGCCCTGGAAGACCGTGACCACTGGGAGCGGACGCGGGCCTTCGTGATCGCCGAGCGGGCGTTTCTGGCTCGCGAGCTCGGCCGCCGCGGGTATGCCTTCCCACCCTCGCACGCGAACTTCCTGCTCCTGCACGTGCCCAACGCGGCGCTCGTGCGCGAGCGGTTGCTGCGCGCGGGGCTCCTCGTGCGCGACGGCGCTGCCGTCGGCTTCCCCGACCACCTGCGGATCTCCGTCGGCACCCGGGAGGCCAACCAGCGCCTCCTCGCCGTCCTGGACCTTTAGAGAGCGCCTTCTACATTCACCGGCGTCCGACTCTGCAAAGTTCTGCGGGGCAGCTGGCGGCGCTCGATGCCGTCCGGGAGACGCAGGCGGCTGCCGTGCGCTGGCAGGCGATGGGGCCCGACGCGTGGATGGATCCTCCCCGCTGGCGCCAGAAGGCGCTGATGGAGACCGTCGACGGCGCCCAGCGCTCGTTCGCACTCATGGGGGCGAACGCCCGGGTCCTCATACAGTCCGTCGACCGCTTGCAAGCCACGGCCCAGGAAACGGGCCGGCGCGTGCACGACACGCTGGCCACCAGCATATCCAAGCTGCGGGACAGCGTGCGCCGCGTCGCCTGGCGCCGGTCGGCCGGCCGGCCGCCGCGGCGGCCGACGGCTGAAACCTCCCAGCGGGCTCGATCCTGTTCGACGACGTTCCAGCGATGCCAGCGTCAGCGGCGGCGCGCGCGGGCGGCGGCCAGCTCCCGCTCGAGTTCGGCGAGGCGACGGGCCAGTGCATCCCGCTCCGCCCCCAGCGCACTCAGCTGCCGCTCGCCGAGCGTGGAGCGCTGGTCCTGCTGGGCCAGCTGGGTCTGCAGCGCCGCCTCGCGGGCGTAGACCTCCCTCAGCTCCGTCTCCAGAAGCACGATGCGCTGCTTGGCCGGCAGGACGTTCGCGAACATCACGTAGAGCAGCAACATCAGAAGCAGCACGCTCGCGGCGACGAGCATCCAGGGCAGCTTCGCGCGCGGCGAATCCGTCACGGAGTCGGATTCTAGCAAATCTGCTATCATCAGAAATCGAGAAGCTTCCGAGACAGGGGGAACCCCGTGGAGCTGCGGAACTTCTTCGAGCGAGCGATTCGCGCGAGCTTTCGCGACCTGGCGCTGCAGGACGAGCCCGCCGCGACGTATCTCGCCGACCTCCTCACCCGGTTCGTGCGGACCGAGAACGTGTACCCGCGGGGCGTGGCCCTGCCCCGGCTGGAGACGGTCGTCGACATGCTGCTGGACATCCAGGCGGCCTGGCGGGAGGACTCGCCGTACTTCCGCCCCGAGCATGAGGTGACCGTGCGTCGCCACATCGGCGACTACACGATGTTCATGATCGGCGTCTTCCGCGAGCGCGTCGAGCGCATGGCCAGCACCGGCTACTACATCTCGCAGGGCAAGCACGCCTACCGCTTCGTCTCCGAGCACGTCCGGGTCGGCGCCGGCGCGGCCGCGCCGCCGTACCGACGGCTGGCCGAGCGCTTCGAGAGCTATGCCGGCGCGCTGGACTACGCGCGCCGCGTCCACTTCCCCGAGGGCCCCTGCCACCCATTCCTCCGCCTCGCGCTTGAATGAAGTAAGCGCGGCCTGCCGCCAGGCCCTGGAGGCGCTGCTCGCCCGGGGCGGCGCGCCCAGCCGCGCCGATCTCCAGACGCTCGCCACCCTGCCCACCGGCGCGCTCGAAGAAGCGCTACCCGCGCTGGCCACCGAGCACGGCGCCGCCGCGGTGCCCCTGCTCACCGCCCTCGGCTCCGGCGTGGCCGAGCGCCGCATCCGTCGTGCCGCCAAGCGCGCGCTCTATCGTCTGGCCCAGCGCGGCGTCCAGGCCCCCGAGCAGGCGACGGAGCGGCCGCCGGTGGTGGCGCGAGGCGGGGAGCGCGCGATGCGGGCCTGGCTCTCGGGCGTCGACGGCAGCGGCTCCCGGGCGGCGTGGATTCTCTTCGAGGGCAGCTACGGCGCCCTCCGCCTCTGCTCGTTGATTCTCAACGATGTCGCCGGAATCCTGGACGCCGCCGGCGGCGACATCACGAAGAAGCGCCTGGACCGCGAGCTGGCCGAGCTCCGCGCCTCGCAGAAGCTGCCGTGGGTGGAGACCGGTCCCGCCCGCGCGGCCGGCCTGGTGGCCGAGGCGCTGGCGCTTCATCGGGCGATTCACACCACACCGCCGGCGGCATTCGCACGCTGGCAGCCGCTCTTCGAGACCGCGGCGCCCATCGAGCCTCCGGCCCCGGCCGCCAACCCGCAGCTCGTCGAGCGTTCCGCGGAGCTGCTCGAGCTGCCCGAGCTGGCCGGCTGGTTCCTCGACCCCGAGGCCGTTCAGGCCGACGCCGTGGAGCTGCTGCAGGCTCGCGAGAGCCGGCTCGTCGTCTCCGATCAGCTGAAGGCCGAGCGCGAGGACGCGATCGTGAGTCGCGTCGTCGAGCGCGAGCTGACCGAAGGCCCCCGCCGCCTGTGGGCCCGACGGCTCCTGGAAATGGACCTCGTCTTCGAGTCCATCGGCCGGGAGCAGCACGGTGCGCTCGCACGGGCCGCCGCCGCGGCCCTCCAGGACGCCTCGCGCGACGTCGGGCGCCACCCGTTCGCCCGCGCGCTCGCCGCGCGGGCGCTCGAGCTGGCCGGCCAGGTCGCGCTGGGGCGACTCGGCGCCGCCGAGGTGAGCCGGAAGCCCGCCTGCCCGACCACCGTCCCCTCCGCGTGATCACCGACGTTCCCGGAATCCGTGTCGGCCATGCCACCGACGATGCGGGCCTGACCGGCGTCACCGTCGTCCTCTGCGATCGGCCCGCCGTGGGCGGCGTCGAGCTTCGCGGCGGCGGCAACGACGTCGTCGGGCTCGACTTCCTCGACCCCCGCCATCTCGTGGCCACCGTGAACGGGGTCGTGTTGGGGGGCGGCAGCCGCTTCGGCGAGGAGGCCGTCTACGGCGTGCTCCGGTACCTGGAAGAGCGCGGCGTGGGCTTTCCGGTGGGGCCCGCCGTCGTGCCGCACGTGCCGGGGGCCTTCCTCTTCGACCTCAACGTGGGCGATCCCCGCGCCCGGCCCACCCGCGAGATGGGCTACGAGGCCGCCAAGCGCGCCACCGGGGGCGGGGTGGCGGAGGGTAACGTCGGCGCCGGCGCCGGCGCCAGTGTGGGCAAGCTCCACCACATCGCCCGCGCCATGCGCGGCGGGATCGGCAGCGCCAGCGCGCGGTTGGGCGACGTCATCGTGGGCGCGCTGGTCGCCGTGAACGCCGTCGGCGACGTGCGCGATCCCGACACGGGCGCCCTGATCGCGGGCACGCGCGATGCGCCCGGTGGCCGGCGACTCATCGACTCGGCGCGCGCGCTGGCCGGCGGGGCGACGCTCGACCGCTTCGCCCCACCCGCGCATACGACGATCGGCGTCGTCGCCACCAATGCGCGGCTGGGCAAAGCCGAGGCGGCCAAGGTCGCGGCGCTCGGCCTGCTGGGCTTCGCCCGGGCCCTGTCGCCGCCCCATACGGCCTTCGACGGCGACACGCTCTTCGCGCTCTCGGTGGGCGACCTGCCCGCCGACCTGACCCGCCTCGGCCTGGCGGCGGCGGACGCCGTCGCCCGCGCCATCGTCCGCGGCGTCCGCGCGGCGACCTCGCTGCCGACCCTGCCCGCCGCCCGCGACCTGGCGCCGGCCTAGCTAGGAGCCTGTCGGCGAATGGCGCTCACTGTGGCCACCGCTCGCCGTTTCGAGCGCCGGCTTTGCCGGCGCAACGAGCTGTGTGGGGAGGTGTCGGAGGGGGCGTCTCGCCCCCGCCGACGTGATCGACCCGCCGGCTTTGCCGGCGCAACCTATTCCTGGGGGGAGGTTTCGGAAGGGGGGCGAAGCCCCCTCCGAGTCTCCTAGCGGAACCGCCAGCCGGCGGCAGTGTAGGCCAGCAGCGCCCAGACGGCCCAGAGCCAGCGGCGGACCCAGGCCGCGCGTTCCGGGGGCATCGGCTCCAGCACCACCGGATGCAGCCCGCGCGCGATCAGCGCCCCGCCCACGGCGCCGCCGACGTGGGCGCCGTTGTCGATGTACGGCGTGACGATCCCCGCGCCGATCGAGTAGATCGCCCACACCAGCAGCACCACGCCGATACGCCGGTCGCGCAGCAGCAGCCGATCACGGTGCCGGCGGAAGAGCACGATGGCCGCGGCCTGCAACCCGAAGATGGCCCCGGAGGCGCCCACCGACGGCCCCGCGCTCGTGAACAGGCTCAGGAGCGAGCCGGCCACGCCGCTGCCCACGTAGAGGATCAGGTACTGCGCGCGCCCGAAGGCGTGCTCGCAAACCATCCCCAGGATGAAGAGCGCGACGGCGTTGCCGACCAGATGCTCGACGCCGCCGTGGAGCAGGGTCGCGCTCACGAGCCGCCAGTATTCCCCTGCCACCACCGCGCGCACCTCCAGCGCCCCGGCCGCGGTGATGGCCGCCCGGGAGCCGAGGGCGCCCCGGGCGACCTCCCCGGCGAAGATCGCCGTGAGCAAGACGATGATCCCGATCGTGAACGGCGGCGCGCGCCGCATCCTGCGCTCGAAGTCCACCCGCCGGCTCAGCAGCATCTCGGGCGTGATGCGCAGCGGCTGCTCGGCGCTCTCCATCATCCCCGGTCCAGCAGCTTGTAGTAGATCGCGTTGGCGTCCAGCGCGCCATTGGTGCTCCGCGCGCAGCGGGGAATCGATCCCACGAACGTCCACCCCACCGACCGGTAGAGCCGTTCGGCGGGGTCGCCCAGCCGTGTGTCCAGGAAGAGCGTCGCGCGCCCGAGACGCCGCGCGTGCTCATCGACGGCGAGCATGAGGGCCCGGCCGATCCCCCGCCGGCGCGCAAGGCGATGCACCATGAGCTTGGCGACCTCGCCGCGATGACGCCCGTTCGGCCGCATGACCAGGTCGAGCTGGACCGTGCCGAGGATCGCCCCGTCCGCCTCTCGCGCGACCAGGAGCGCCCGCGAGCCCTCGGCCAGCGCGCGGACAACCGTCTGCCAGTAGTCCCTCGCCTCGGATGGCGCCAGCGGCGACAGGAAGCCGATGGAGGCGCCGCCGTCGACGACGTCCTCGAGCAATGCGCCCAGTTCCGCCGCGTGAGCGCGAGCGTCGTCCGCCGTCAACGACTCGATGTCGGCCTTCATCGACCTTCGCCGGTGTCGAGCATGATGCCCAGCGCCAGCGCGACCCGCCGGTCGAGGCGGCGCTCGGCGTCGGCCTTGAGGTCGAGGACATAGCGGTCGAGAAGCGTGAACTTCCGGTTGAACTCGCCGAGCACCGTGCCGTCGGCCAGGCCGCCCATGTCGACGAGGAGGAAATTCGTGCGCAGCACGCCGAAGAGGGGACCGAGCAGGCGGCGCAGCAGCGAGAGCACGACCGAGTCTTCGATGGCCATCGCCACCCGCCGGCCCCCGGGCGCCTCGACGTACCAGCGCTTGCGGAAGACGTTGTGGATATAGTGCTTGCTCAGGCGCGCGACCGCAGTCCCACTGCCCGTGAGGACGGTGTAGGTCCGCACGAGCACGGCCACGCGCTGGTCCTGCAGCACCCTCAGGAGCACCTCCCGGCGCGACTCGTCCCGGTACACCGTCACGTGGCGCCGGGGGCGCGCCGAGGTGGCGACCACCAGGAACGTGGCGCCGGCCAGCAGGTAGCCGAGCAGGTCGAAGAGCGGGCCGAGTCCCGGCCCGCGCAGGGCGGTCTGGCCGAAGACGAACGAGGCCGCGAGGACGGCCAGCACATAGGCGAAGAGCGTCCGGACCGGGAAGGTCGGCCGCTCGACGTAGAGGATGGGCGTGCCGTCCTCGCCCCACACCTCGTACTTCGACCGGATGGTGAGCACCCGCTCGCGCAGCAGGAAGAGGTCGCGGTCGAACGCGGGGTCGAGGTCGGGCGTGGCGGGCCGGACGGGGCCGCGGGCGCCGGCGGCCCGCAGATGACGGCCGCAGACCGGACACTCCAGCAGCCGCCCCGCGTACTCCGGCTTGAGCTCGTAGACTTCCCCGCAGGGGCAGGCGACCACGACCCCGCTCACGGCCGGGGCCGTCGGCTCAGGCGAGCGCGCCGCCGCCCACGACGGCGATCAGCGGTGGAAGGCGGGGAGGACGTGCCGCGCCATCAGCTCCATCGAGCGGAGCACCCTGGCCTGCGGCAGTCCCCCGAAGTTCATGATGGCGAGATAGTCGGTGTAGCCGGCCTCCTGGTAGAGACGGGCGACGCGGATGACGTCCTCGGGGCTGCCGAAGGCGATGAGGTTCTTCTCCACGAGCGTCTCGTAGGGGCGCTGCCTGGCGTAGAGGCGCGTACGCACGTAGCGCTCCATCGCCTCCCTGGCCTCGGCCGTCGCCCGCTCGAAGCTGTCGGACACGTAGGTGTGGAAGCCGAACGGGAGCGCGGCCCGCGCCGGCTCGCCACCAGCCTCGGCGTAGGCGGCGCGGAAGGCGGCCAGGGTCTCGGCGAACTCGCCGATCCGTTCCGACGTCACGTAGGGGATCATCATCACCGGAAACCCCTTCTTGCCGACCTGCACGGCCGCCTCGTTGCGGAGGATGGCGATCCAGACCGGGGGGTGGGGCTTCTGCACGGGCGCGACGTTGAGCTTCACGTCCTTGACCGTGTAGAACCGGCCGTCGTACGAGAAGCGCTCCCCGGTCCATGATTTCAGGACAATGTCCAGGGCCTCGTCGAAGCGCTCGCGCTTGTCGCCGGGATCGATGCCGAAGCCCTCGTACTCGTGCTGGAGGTAGCCGGAGCCCGCCCCGAGATTGAGGCGTCCGCCTGACAGCAGGTCGACAATCGCGTAGTCCTCGGCGACCAGCAGCGGGTTGTGGAACGGCAGCACCACGACTGCGGCGCCCAGACGGATGCGCCGGGTGCGCTGGGCGGCGGCGGCCAGGAACACCGGCGGCGCCGGGATCGCGCCGTACTCGTGGAAGTGGTGCTCGGCGACCCAGAACGAATCGAACCCGAGCTCCTCGGCGGCCACCACCTGCTCGAGCAGCTCGCCGTAGAACTGCGCGGACGTCCGGGGCAGCTCGGCCGGGTAATGGTCGCAGACGGAGAAGAGGCCGAATCTCATTACTCGGGCGGCCGGAGCGTATCCCGCGCCCCTGCCAGCCGATCGGCGATCGCCCGGACCTCGTCGAGGCGCGTCGGGTGATAGCTGAATCCCGGATCGGTCGTGTAGGCGGACCAGCTCTGCATGTAGTCCGGCCGGCTCAGCCCCAGCGCGAACTCGGAGATCCGCACCGGGTTCTGGAAATCCGCCATGATGGCGACTTCATGGTGGACCTCGGGACGGCGGCCGTCCCTGAACGCCTTGAGGGCGGCGGGCTTGGGCCCGTGGGGCAGCCCCACCGGGTGCACCGTCACCAGGCCGGCCGCGCTGGTGCCGCCGCTGCTGAAGAACTCGCCGCAGTGGAAGCCGATGGTCTCGCAGTAGTCGAGGTTCTTGTGGAAAAAGGGGAGCCACATCCCCTCCTTCTCCACCGAGCGGACGGTGAAGACGCAGAGGTAGCAGCCGGGCAGCCGGAAGATCGTGTGCCCGGAGGGCGGCACATGCGAGCGGTCGGCCACCAGCGGGCGGACGTCCTCCACGGCGAACTTGTAGGGCAGGTAATCGCCCCGCCAGCCGATGACGTCGAAGGGGTGCGTGGGGTGCAGGCGGCGGGTGTAGAGGCCCTCCACTTTGGAGACGATCTCGAAGCGCCCCGTCTCGTTCACCGTCTGGAGCGAGCGCGGATATCTGTAGTCGCTCTGGCTGTGGGTGACGAATCGACCGGTGGTCGGCGCCTCCGATTTCTCGGGATCGCCCGCGAAGCTCTCGTACATCCAGTAATAGTGCGGGCCGGGGGCGAGATCAAAGCGGTGCGTGACGCCCTGGGGCACGATCAGGAAGTCGCCCTTCTGATAGGCGATGGGGCCGAAGGTCGTCTCGAGCGTCCCGCTGCCCTGGTGAACGAAGAACACCATCGTGGCCGAGTGGTGCTCGAAGAAGTAGTCCATCGACGCGCGCGGCGCGGTGACGTTCATCGCGGCCGTCGCGTTCGCCACCAGCCGCGCCATGCCCCGGTAGACGTCTCCGGGGCCATCGGGCGTCATGACGCCCAGCGCATGATGGACCCCGCCCAGCGGGCGCAGCGGCGACTCCCAGCGCGGTACCCAGCCCTCCAGGCCCTTCGTCTCGCCGGGCAGCCAGTTGGTCGGGGGGTAGAGATGGTAGGTGTGGGTGACCTTGCCGGAAAACCCGCCGCGCCCGTGCTCCTGCTCGTAGACGTGCTGCACAAGTGGCCCGGCGTGCGGCGCGCGGGGCACGATCCCCACCTCGGGCAGACCGCCGAAATATTCGATCTCACCCATGCGCGGTCCTCCCTCTGCCACGGGACTCTGGTGGACCAGGAACGGCTCGCCCAGATTCTACCGCTTCACGAGGTCGGCAGCAGGCGCGGGAACGGGTCGTCAACGCGACGCGCGGTCCTGGTGCAGCGCGCGCCAGACCTTCTCGGCGGTGATCGGCATGTCGAGGTGCGTGCAGCCGTAGGACGCCAGCGCGTCGATCACCGCGTTCACGATGGCGGGCGGCACCGCGATGCAGCCCGCCTCCCCGAGCCCCTTGGCACCCAGTGGGTTGCGCGGCGTGGGCGTAACGCTCTTGCCCAGCTCGGGCTCGGGCAAGTCGCCCAGGCGCGGCAGCGCGTAGTCCATCAGCGTCGCCGTCAGCAGCTGGCCGTCGCGGTCGTACACGACGCCTTCCAGGAGCGCCTGCCCCGCGCCCTGCGCGTAGCCGCCGTGCAGCTGGCCCTCGGCCAGCAGCGGGTTGACGATGGTGCCGGCGTCGTCCACCCACACCAGGCGCGTGAGAGCGACGTGCCCGGTGTCGCGATCGATGGCGACAGTGGCCACGCATGTCCCGAACGACCACGTCTCGGCCTCGGCCTTGAAGAACACCGTCGCGTCCAGGCCGGGATCATCGCCCGGCGCCAGGTACACGCCACGGTAGGCGGCGTCGGCCACACGGGCCCACGTCACCTTCTTGGCCGGCGCGCCCGTCACCTGGAAGCCGCCGGGCACGGCCACGACGTCGGCGGGCGCGGCCTCCAGGGCATTGGCCGCAATGCGCCGTCCCTTCTCCCGCACCTCGGTGGCCGCCCGGAAGACCGCGCTGCCACCCAGCGCGGTGCTGCGGCTGCCGAAGGTCCCGAACCCCTGGGGGGCGCCGCGCGTGTCGCCGTGACGGACCACGACGTCGGCGGGCTCGACGCCGAGGACATCGGCGACGATCTGGGCCCACGTCGTCTCGTGGCCCTGGCCGTGGGCGCTGGAGCCGGTGACGACGGTCACCGTCCCCGTGCGCTCCACGCGCACGCTGCCGCTCTCCCAGCCCAGCGCCGCCGGCTCCACGTAGGCGGCCAGACCCACGCCCACGATCTCGCCCCGCTGCCGCGTCGCGCGTTGCTGCTCGCGCAGTCGCTCGTACTCCGCCAGCTTCAGCGCCTGCTCGAACGCCGCCAGGTAGTCGCCGGAGTCGTAGACGCAGCCGGTGGGCGTGCGGTACGGGAACGCATCGGGCGGGATGAAGTTGCGGCGGCGGACGTCGGCCGGGTCCAGGCCGAGCGCCCGGGCGACCTCGTCGAGCAGCCGCTCGATGAGGAAGATGCCTTCGGGCCGGCCGGCGCCGCGGTAGGGTCCGGTCGACATCGTCGTGGTGTAGGTGCCGCCCGTCTCGATGTCCACGGCGGGCACGACGTACGCTCCGGGCAGCGTGCGTCCGTGGTTAGACGCGGGCACGGCGCCGCTGAAGACGAGCTCCGAGCCCAGCGGGAAGACGATTCTGGCCCGCAGGCCGAGGATCCGGCCCTCGGCATCCACGGCCAGCTCGCCCTCGGCCTCGCCGCCGCGCCCGTGGTGGGTCACCGCGAAGTCCTCGCCGCGGGTGGCGATCCACTTCACGGGACGCTGGAGCCGCCGGGCCAGCCACGCCACCAGCACGTCCTCGTGGTAGGCCGAGCCCTTGACCCCGAAGCCGCCTCCCACGTCGGGGGCGATCACGCGGATGCGGCTTTCGTTGAACCCGAGGCAGGCCGCGATCTCGGAGCGGACGCGGAAGGGTGCCTGCGAGGACGTCCAGACCGTGAGCTCGTCGAGATACGGGTCGTAGCTGGCCAGCACGCCGCGGGGCTCCATGGTCACGGCGCTGAGCCGCGGCTGCCTGACGGTGAGGCGCGCCACCCGCGCCGCGCGCGCGAACGCGCCGGCGACGTCGCCCACGCGCCAGGCGTGGGTGAACGCACGATTGCCCCCTAGCCCCGGGTGGAGCACGGGCGCGTCCGGGCGGGCGGCGTCATCTGGATCGACCGCGGCCGGCAACGGCTGCCAGTCCACGGCGATGAGGTCGGCGGCATCGCGCGCGCGCCAGGCCTCGTCGGCGACGACGGCCGCGATGGGCTCGCCCACCGCCCGAACAACGTCGGCCACCACGAGGGGACGGCGCCCGATCTTCATCCCGGGGAAGAGCGCGTTCACCGACAGCACACCGAGCTCGCGCACGTGGGCGCCCGTGACGACCTCGACCACGCCGGTGGCGCGCTGGGCCGCCGCGACGTCGAGCCGCACGATGCGGGCGTGGGCGTGGGGGCTGCGGAGGAAGTGGACGTGAACCGTGCCCGGCAGCCGGATGTCGTCGGTGTAGCGGCCGGCGCCGACCAGCAGGGGCCGGTCCTCCACCCGACGGAGCGATGCGCCGACCCAGGCGGCCATGGGACTGGGATTATCGCACGCCTCCTGTACACTGGCCTGCGATGCCCCGGCGCGGCAAAGTGATCCGCTTTCCCGGCGCGCCGCCCGCTCCCCCGCGGCCGCCGGTCCGCCAGCTGCGCGACGACGACCCCGGCCTCGTCGAGGTCTACCGCTGCGTCCAGGCGGAGGCGCTCGTCATCAAGAGCCTCTTCGAGAGCGAGGGCATCCCCACGCTCCTGCGCTCGCGCCTGGCCCAGTCGGTCTATCCCTTCACCGTCGGCGACCAGGGTGAGGTGGTGATTCTGGTCCCCGAGGCCGAGGCCGCGCGGAGCCGGTTACTGCTCGCCCGCATCGCGCCCGGCCCGTCCTTCCCCTGAGAGACGGACCGCCAGCCGAGCATCGCCGTTCAGCCGAACCCGGCGATGATCGCTTCCAGCGCCCGGGCAACATGATCGAGCGCGGCAGGCTGGAGCGTGCCCAGGCTGTCGCGGCTGGTGTGGTAGGTGTCGAAGGGAGGCGGGCGGCGCACCAGGTGCATGAGCACGCTGCGCCCCGGGCTGAGCACGAACTGGCGGAGCGCGTCGGCCTGGCTCGCGGGGACGATGGTCAGCCCGTAGGCCGGGATGCCGGCGGCGGCGAAGGCACGGTGGTCGCTGCCGAAGACCGGAATGCGCCCCACGACGTGATAGCTCTCGTCCCGCTTCAGCCCCAGCCCCTCGAGCGCGCCCGCCACGGATCGTAGGAAAGGCGTCTCCCCCGCCGTGTCCCAGATGGCGAGGCTGTCGCCGATGCCGCACAGCTCCAGGCTCAGCACTCCGGCCAGGCCCGCCAGCGGCATCTCCCGCACGTAGGCGCGCGCGCCGAGATAGCCGAGCTCCTCGGCCGCGGTGAAGAGCAGCCGCACCCGCAGCCCCGGCGGCGTGCACGCGCGCAGCCGCCCGATCAGGCTCAGGAGGATCCCGACGGCGGCGGCGTTGTCGTTGGCGCCGGGGCTCCCCGGCACGGCGTCGTGATGCGCGATGAGGACCAGCAGCCGGTCGCCGGAGCCGAGGTCCACCCCGAAGTTCTCGCCCCGCCCCTCGAACGTCCGGAAGCGATGGCGCATGAACGGGATGCCCCGCGCGGCCAGGAACGCGGCGACCGCGGCCTCGCGCTCGTCGTTGGCGCGTCCTTCGACCAGGCGCGAGAGGACCAGCGGTAAATCGCCGCCGCCCAGCACCTCGGCCAGCGTCGGGGGCGGCGCGGCGAGGCGCGGGCGCCGCCGCGCGTTGAGCAGCCGGCTCAGGCCGCTGTTGATCCGCCCGCGGACGTAGAAGCCGAGCTCACGCAGCGCCAGGGCCGATGCTCACGGTACGCCGAAGAGCGCGCAGCCATTGGCGGTGAGCCGCGCCGCCAGCCGCTCCACCGGCTCGCCGCGTACCCCGGCCACGTGCGCGGCGGTGACCGTCAGCAGGGCGGGCTCGTTGCGCTGGCCGCGGTGACCCTGGGGCGGCAGGAAGGGGCAGTCGGTCTCGATGACCAGGCGATCGGCCGGCACGAAGCGCGCCACGTCGGCAAGCGCGCGCGCGTTCTTGTAGGTGACCGGGCCGGCCAGCGAGATCAGCAGCCCCAGTTCGAGGCAGCGGCGGGCGATCTCCACGTCGCCCGAGAAGCAGTGCATGATTCCGCCCACCTCGCCGACGCCCTCTGATTCCAGAACCCGCAGGACGTCGGCGTGAGCGTCGCGGCAGTGGACGAGGGCCGGCTTACCCGTGCGGCGGGCGAGGCCCAGCAGCCGGCGGAACGTGCGCTCCTGGGCGTCGGGCGGCGACAGGTTGCGGAAAAAATCGAGCCCGATCTCACCGATCGCGACCACCCGCGGCTCCCCGGCCAGGCGCTCGATCCCGGCCAGCGCCGCCTCGTCGGCGCGGGCGGCATCGTGCGGATGGATGCCGACGGCCGCCCACACGTCGGGCTCGCCCTGGGCCAGCGCGATCGCCGCTCGCGACGTGTCGACGTCGGTGCCGATCGTCAGCATGCGCCGCACCCCGGCCGCCCGCGCCCGCTCCAGCACCGCCCCCAGGTCGCCGTCGAACTCGGGAAAGTGCAGGTGTGCGTGCGTGTCGAAGAGGTCGGGCGTCACGGGGTCACCCGGAAGCGGAGCCGCCCGATCAGCTGGCCCCAGCTCGTCGTGACGTCCACCGTCCACCGTCCGGTCGGATCCTCGGGGAACGCCGTCTTTCGCGAGTAGGTCCGGTAGCCTTCCCGCCGACCGCCGCGGACGGGCGAGAGGTTCACCACGTTGACGATTTCGCCGTCACGGCGCCACACGTGCTGGACCGCCTGGCTGAGGCCCCCTGGCGCATAGATGGCCGTGTAGGCGACGAGCCCACGCTGGCGAAGCTCGGCGGCGCTGATGGCGCCGGCGACCGGCTCCAGCGAGTCCACGTTCACCACATCCCAGGCAATTGCCGTCCGCGCCAGGAAGAGCGGCACCGGCGGAATCCACGCGCGCCCGGCGTAGCCCAGGGCCGCCACCCCCATCCCGACGACCATCATCACCGTGAGCCCGAGCGACCAGCTCCACAGCCGGGCGCGGCAGACCACGGGGGTGAGCGCGACCACCGCCGTCCACGCGCTCACGATCAACGCCAGGTGCGGCGGCGCGCCGATGAGCGGAACCGCCAGATTCAACGCCCCGAAGATGGAGACGAGGAAGAAGACGTAGCCCAGCCACGGCAGCGGATGCACGAGCGCCTGGTACCAGGGGTCGAACGTCGCCAGCAGCGCCAACGCGACGAGCACGCCCAGGAACACGGCGTTCATCGACGTGAGCGTCGTGCTCGCCCAGTAGACCGGGAGCAGGAAGAGGAGAACGCCGTGATACAGCGTCTGGATCAGGTAGTCCACTGCGGTGATGACCAAGCGGCGGCCCCGCGCTTCCAGCGTCTGGCGCACCTGGGCGAGAACCGCGAACAGCAGCCACAGGAGGAGCAGGTTGCCGATGACCCAGCGGACGTGGGTGAGCTCGCGCCGGAAGACGAACAGAGTCAGGAGCCCGCCGACGAGCGAGGCGATCGAGACGCCCCACTGGCGCAGCCACGGGAGCCAGCGCCGCCAGCCGGCCGCGATCTCCGGCTGGTCGGCTCGAGACGTATCCGGTTCGGTCACTACCCCGGCGGCCCCAGCGCGTCGACGATCCGGCGCGCGACCTCGTCCTGGCGGAGCGCGGCGACGCAGGCCAGGATGTCCGTGGCCGCCGCGTGGGTGCGCAGGTGCGCGGCCACCAGATCGAGCGCGCTCGAACGAGCGGCGCCGTCCAGCGCGCAGATCTCCCGCAGCACCCGGGCGATCGAGGGGTCGCGCTGCGCCACCTGGATCACGGCCTCGATGTGCTCCATCGCCGTTACTGTACCCTGGCCCCGGGGGGCAGATCGCGGTCGAGGGTCAGCACGGCCAGCCGGCCCCCGCCGGAGCCGGCCAGGAGCATGCCCTGCGATTCGACGCCCATGAGCGTGGCCGGCTCCAGGTTGGCGACGATCACGATCTTCTTGCCGACGAGGTCGGCCGGCGCGTAGTGCTCGGCGATGCCGGCGACGATCGTCCGCTGCTCGGCGCCGAGGGAGACGGTCAGCTTCACGAGCTTCCGGGACTTCGGCACGGCGTCGGCGGCGATCACCTGCGCCACCCGGAGGTCGAGCCGCGCGAACTCGTCCATGGTAGCGAGCGCGTCGGACCCGGCTTCCCTCGGCGGGCTCCCGACGGGAGCGAGGCCGGCCGCCGCTTTGTCCTCCACGCGAGGAAAGAGCGGGGTCACCTTCTCCGCTCGCGTGCCCGGCACCAGCCGCCCCCACTCGCAGTCGGCCAGGTGCGGATCTCCGGTCTGGTCGAGGGCGCCCCGGATCCGACGGGCGGCCTCCGGCAGGAACGGCGCCAGGATGATGCCCAGGCACCGCAGCGCCTCGCCCAGCGTGTAGAGCACGGCGTCCAGCCGGCCGCGCTTGGCGGCGTCCTTGGCCAGCGTCCACGGCTGCTGGCCGTCGATGTACCGGTTCAGCAGACCGATGAACTCCCAGATGGCGCCCAGCGCGCGCTGGAAGGCGAACTCCTCCATCGCTGCGTCGACCTCGCCCCGAACCCTGGCCCACATGGTCCCGATCTCCTCCTCGGCGGCCGTGAGCGGCCCCGGCGCCGGGATCGTTCCCTTGGCGAAGTTCGCGATCAGGGTGGTGGCGCGGGAGGCGAGGTTGCCGAGATCGTTGGCGAGATCGGCGTTGAACCGCGCCACCAACGCCTCTTCCGAGAAGTTCGCGTCCAGACCGAAGGTCATCTCGCGCATGATGAAGTAGCGGAAGGCGTCGTTGCCGTACTTCTCGGTCAGCGCCAGCGCCTCCACGACGTTGCCGATCGACTTCGACATCTTGCCGCCGCCCAGGCCCCAGTACCCGTGGACGTTCAGGTGCCGATAGATGGGCAGCCCGGCGGCCTTGAGCATGCACGGCCAGTAGACGCCGTGGGGCTTGAGGATGTCCTTGCCGATCAGGTGCTGGACGTGCGGCCAGAAGGTGCGATACCGCTCGCCGCTGACCTCTCCCAGCGCGGAGACGTAGTTGATCAGGGCGTCGAACCACACGTAGGTCACGAAGCGATCGTCGAACGGCAGCGGGATGCCCCAGCTGAGCCGGCTCTTGGGACGGCTGATCGACAAGTCTTGCAAGGGCTCGCGCAGGAAGCCCAGGATCTCGTTGCGGTACCGCTCGGGCCGGATCAGGTCGGGCCGGCTCTCGATCTCCCGGAGTAGCCACTCCTGATACTTCGACATCTTGAAGAAGTAGTTCTCCTCCTCGATGTAGGTCAGGGGCGTCTGGTGGTCCGGGCACTTGCCGTCGATGATCTCCTTGTCGGTGTAGAAGCGCTCGCAGCCGAAGCAGTACTGGCCGCCGTACTTGCCGAAGTAGATCTCGCCCGCGTCCCAGAGCTTCTGGAGGATCTGCTGGACGATCCCCTGGTGGCGCGGCTCGGTGGTCCGGATGAAGTCGTCGTACGTGATGCCAAGCCGGTCCCAGGTGGCCCGGAACACCGCGGCGATGCGGTCGGCGTAGGCCTGGGGGGCGACGCCGGCCTTGGCCGCCGCCTGGGCGATCTTGTCGCCGTGCTCGTCGGTGCCCGTCAGGAACCAGACGCGGTCGCCGGCCAGGCGCCGGTACCGGGCCATCGCGTCGGCGATGATCGTCGTGTAGGCGTGGCCCAGGTGCGGCGTGGCGTTGACGTAGTAGATCGGCGTGGTGAGGTAGAAGGTACGGCCGGAAGCGCTCAAGACTGTTCGAGCTGGGCCTGGATGTGCGGGCGGCCCTCCCAGGTGAGTTGATCGAGCGGCACCTCGGCCTCGGTGCCATCCGGGAAGCCGACGATCACCATCTCCTTGAGCACGCGGAGCGACTTGACCTTGCCGCTCATGCAGCCGCCACCGCCGCAGGTGGCCTGGCAGGGCGTGTTCACCTTGGGCAGGCGCGCCCGCAGCTCCTGGTAGAGCGAGAACTCGTAGAGCAGGCAGCACTTGAGGCGGCCGCAATTCCCCAACAGCCGGCTGTCGGTGAGCGGCATGTCCTGGGCCTTGGCCATCTTGACCGAGATCGGCTCGAACTTCCGCAGATACGACGAACAGCAGAGCTGGCGGCCGCAGGGTCCGATGCCATCCATGGTCTTGGTGGTATCGCGCGCGCCGATCTGCCGCATCTCGATCCGCGCCCGCAGCTCGCGGGCCAGGTCGCGGACGAGCTGGCGGAAGTCCACGCGCTCGTCGGCGTTGAAGTAGACGGTGATGCGCCGGGCGCTGGGGTGGATCTCCACGTCCACCACCTTCATCTGCATGCCCGCTGCGCGCGCCAGACGCTGGCAGGTGACGATGTCCCGCTTCTCCCGCTCGCGCCGCTCGCGCCACGCCGCCGCCTCCGCCTCGGTGGCCAGGCGCAGGACACGGTGGTAGAGGCGGTCGCGTTTAGTCTCGGCCAGCGCCCGCTTGGGCCGGCGCACCTCGCCCACCAGCTCGGCCGTCCCCGTCTCCACGACCACCAGGTCGCCGACGTGCACGTCGAGATCGTCGCCCACCAGTTTGTAGTCGTCGGCCTGGGCGACCTCGCGGAGCCTCACGCCGATCAGGTATTCGTCCATCGACTCGTCAGGCCGCCGCGCGCGCCAGGCGGCTCAGCACGACTTCGACCGTGAGGCGCGGGGTGACGTTCACGGCCAGGGCCTGACGGGCCTCGCGGCAGAGCGCGATCCCCCGCAGCAGGCCGTCGATCGTCCACGCCGCAGCCTCCCGCTCGATCTCCTGGGCCCCGGCGGCGTCGCCGAGCAGGCGGGGCGGTGCGCCGGACTTCGCCAGCAACAGGTCTCGGCAGAAGAGCCAGCAGGCGTCCACCAGCCGCTCGGCGCGGTCGCGATCGCGCTCGAACACCTGCGCTCGACGGAAGAGCGCCTCGACGCCCTGGGCCCGGACCTCGGCCAGCGTGTCGGCCGCCTCGGCGCGGTCGGCGGCGCTGCGGCCGTCCTCCCGCGGTTGGAAGCGCACGATCTGGCAGCGGGAGAGCACGGTGGCCGGCACCGCGCCCGCCCGGGGCAGGATCAGGATCAGCACCGTGCGCGCGGGCGGCTCCTCGAGCGTCTTGAGAAAGGCCTGGGGCGCTTCGCCGGTCATCCGCTCGGCATCGTCGAGGACGAAGACCTTCCACGCCGCCAGGGCCGGCTTGAGCGCGGCCTGGCGCTCCAGCTCGCGGATGAGCGCGATCCGGATCGCCCGGGCGCCCTTGGGGTTCGTCTCCGGCGGCGTGGGAACGAGCACGTGGAGATCGGGGTGCTGGCGCGCGGCCACGAGCGCGCAGGAGCGGCACCGGCCGCAGCCGCCCTGCGGGCAGAGCAGCGCCTGCGCGAAGGCCAGCGCGGTCGTCGTCCGGCCGCTTCCGGGCGGGCCCACCAAGGCGTAGGCGTGAGCGAGGCGCCCGCTGGCCAGGGCGCGCCGCAGCAGCTCCACCGCGCGGGGCTGGCCCTCGATCGCCTCAAAAGCCACGGAGGAGTTCCCCCACGACGGCTTCGACCTCGGCGCCGACCACGGCTGGTGGCCGCGAGGCCGCGATGAGGCGCACGCGCTTGGGCTCGGCGCGATGGATCTCCCGATAGCCGCGGCGGACACGCCGGTGGAAGGCCAGCGCCTCCTTCTCGAAGTGATCGAGGCGCCGGCGCCCGATGCGGCGGAAGCCCTCGCGCGAATCCAGATCGAAGACGAGCGTGAGATCGGGCAGGATGCCCCCCGTCGCGCGCACGTTCAGCTCGCGGATGAGGTCAGGATCGATCCCGCGGCCGTAGCCCTGATAGGCGACCGTCGCGTCGGCGTAGCGGTCGCAGAGCACGACACGGCCGCGCTCGAGCCAGGGCCGGATCTTCTCGGCGACGTGCTGCTGGCGCGCGGCCATGAACAGGAACACCTCGCCGAGCGGCGTGGGATGGATCTTCGGGTGCTCGAACAGGCGCCGGATGGCGAGCCCGAGCGCCGTGCCGTCGGGCTCGGCCGTCCGCTCCACCCGATACCCCTGCCCCGTGAGCCAACGCCCGAGACGCGCCAGCTGGGTCGTCTTGCCCGACCCCTCGACGCCCTCGAACGTGATGAGCACTCCCCGCACGCTCGGGACCTCCCGGTGCTGCAATACGCCACTCTAGCACGGGGCCGGAGCCCGGACCAACGTGCGGGCCGGCTTTTGTGCTAGACTCCCCGACACCTTTCGGACTCCGGCGCAACAGGAGGGGCGCGATGAAACGCTGGACTCCTCTCGGTGCTCTGCTCGCCGTCACCGTGACCGCCGGTGCCGTTCTCGCCGAGCCGTGCCTCTCGCCGTACGTGAAGCGATTGGCCGGTCCGGAAAAGTACCTCTACGTGTACTCGGTCGACGCCGACGCCAAGGACAACGACTTTCTCGCGGTCATCGACGTCAACCTGGCCTCGCCGACCTACGGCCGGGTCCTCACCACCGTCGACATCGGCTCGGCGGGCAACGAGCCGCACCACATGGGCTTCACCGACGACCGGACCAAGATCTGGGCGGGGACGCTCTTCTCCAAACGGCTCTTCATCCTGGACGTGGCGTCGGACCCCGCCAAGCCCAAGATCGTCAAGACGATCGACGACATC
>MNEF01000106.1 GCA_001917535.1 Candidatus Rokubacteria bacterium 13_1_40CM_69_27 | reverse complement strand
CACCTGGACGAAGACCTCGAAGGGCTCGCGGTCGGGAGTTTCGTTGACGGTGATGAAGGCCGTGCCGATCGGCGTCTCGGTGCGGTACGTCGTGCCGCTCAGGCTGTGCGGCCGCGGCTTGATGACGACCGAGCCCGTCGACGCGGGGGCGACCGCCTTGTCCTTCTTGATGCCGACGTTCAGGACCTGCTCGCCCTTGCAGCCGTCGCGGAAGACGGTGATGCCCAGGCAGCCGAGCTGCCAGGCCAGACGATAGGCACTGGCGACGTCCTCCTCGGCGGCACTGTTGGGCAGGTTGATGGTCTTGCTGACGCCGTTGTCGGTGTAGCGCTGGAAGGCCGCCTGGTGGCGCACGTGCCACTCGTAGCCGATCTCGTGCGAGGTCTTGAACACGCGCGCGGCGTCTTCCGGCAACCCCGGGATGCCGTGCAGCGAGCCCCGCTGCGCGATCTCCTGCATGAGCGCATCGGAGTAGATCCCCTGCTCCTTGGCCAGCCACTCGAAGGTCTCGTTGACGAACGTCAGCACGCGCTCCCCGTCCGGCTGCTTGACGCGATGCTCGAAGGCCAGCGCGAAGATCGGCTCGATGCCCGACGAGCAGCCGGCGATCATCGAGATCGTCCCGGTGGGGGCGATCGTGGTGACCGTCGAGTTCCGCATAGGCCCCACGTTCCGGTAGATAGAGTCTCCCCAGTTCGGGAAGGGCCCGCGCTCCTCGGCCAGCTTGGCGGACTGGTCGTGGGCCTTGTCCTTCACGAACGACATCAGGCGCTCGGCGAGGTCGATCGCCTCCTGGCTGTCGTACGGGATGCCGAGGATGAAGAGCAGGTCGGCCCAGCCCATGATACCCAGGCCGATGCGGCGGTTGGCCTTCACAGTGGCATCGATCGCGGGCAGCGGGTACGGGTTCATCTCGATGACGTCGTCGAGGAACCGGACGGCCAGCCGGATGACGCGCTCCATCTCCTCCCAGTCGACGGACCACTCCCCGTCGGCTCCCCGCCGCGCGAACTTCGACACGTTGAGCGAGCCCAGGTTGCAGGCCTCGTTCGGCAGGAGCGGTTGCTCCCCGCACCCCCGGGAGATGTACCCCTCGGTGATCCACGTGTCCGTTTCCGGCTCGTAGAGATCGTACGTCGTGGCGACGCCGACCGCTTCGATGCGCAGGATCTTGGCCGCCCCGAACACCCCGGCGTGGAGCGTCTGGACCTCGTCGCCGACATGACACCGGTCCAGGCGGGTCGGGAGGAATCCGGCGCCCTGCCGATAGGCATAGAACTGATGGCTGGCGGTGACCCGCAGGCCGCCGCCGTCCGAGAAGTCGACCCGGAAGATCGGAGTATTTGGATTGATCTCCACGCGCTCGACGGGCCGAGGACCGTCCACGGTGAGGATGATGTCACCCGCGCGAACGGCGTCGACTCGACGCCACCCTTCGGGCGTGGCCACCCGCGTGTCGCCCGTGACGCACGGATTGGTCGCTTCGATCATCCCGATCTCGGGCGTGGGGTTGGCCGGGCTCGCGTTGATCCGGTCGATAAAGACCATGCCCGGATCGCCCGTGCGCCAGGCGGCGGCGACGACGCGCCGGAACACCTCCTGGGCCGAGAGACGCCCGACCGGCTTGCCGTTGCGCGGGTTGATGAGGTCGTAGTCCTCGCCCTTTTCCAGGGCCTCCATGAAGGCGTTGGTGGCAGCGACGGAGATGTTGAAGTTGGTGATGCCCCCGTCCAGCTTGCATTCGATAAACTCGAGGATGTCTGGATGGTCGATCCGGAGGATCCCCATGTTGGCCCCCCGGCGCGTCCCTCCCTGCTTCACGGCTTCCGTGGCGCCATTGAACACCCGAAGGAACGAGACGGGCCCGGAGGCCCGACCGCCGGTAGAGGTGACGATGTCGTCCTTGGGGCGCAGGCGGGAGAACGCGAAGCCCGTGCCCCCCCCGCTGTTATGCGCAACAAACCCGTTTGCGATATAAGCGTGCTTCTCGGGAACAGTCAGATCGTAGACACGACGAATGCCGGCCGAACGGATTGCAGTAACGCGGACGAAAAGGAAATCCTTCTCCGCCAGTTCCGCGAAGAACGACGGGAACGGCCCCGGGCCCTTCAGGGCGGTCGCGAGCCGCTGCCGGCTCAACTCTCTCGGAGCTGCCACTCGATTGAGCAGGTCGTCGAACAGCCTCTTCGCCTGCCGCCGTACGTCCGTCGGAAGTCCGTCATACCAAGTGCGGAGCCTCCGCCGCTGATTCGGGATCGTTTCGCCCTTAACGAAGATAGCGTGCTCATCGACCGCCGCCAGGCGTGCCGCCTTGCCTCCACCGATGAATCCGATCTTCTGCCGGAACGTCCGAAATCCCGCCTTGGTGCAGACGGAGACCTGGTACACCTCATAGCCCGACGCCCAGACATCTTTGCGCAGATGCGTCGGCACTCCCAGGGCCAGCAACAGGCTCTGAAGGTCTTCGGCCAGTCGCGGTGAGATCGTCGTCAGGGTGATGTGGCCATTCTTGCGGACACACCCATCGGCCGTGAAGAGCCCACGCACGAAGGCACAGGCCACTTCTTCGGTGCTCCGAAGGATGATCTCCGGAACGTGGGCCTCGCGGGCCGAGGCCTTCGTCAGGCCGAGGAAGTCGAACCACGCCTTGATCTGCGTACTCAATATCGCCACTTCAAACGTGCGCTTCCGCGGCTCGTAGCTGATCGAGGCTCGCTTGCCGAACAGCGCAAGGCTGGTCTCCTCGATCTTCCGGACGACCTCGGGACACTCCCGACTGACCGTGACGCGGACTCCGTCGCGATGATTCGAGCCGTCACCGATGTAGAGCCCGATGACCTCGGCGAGGGCCGGTGTCAGCTCACGTGGCAAACGGTACTCCATGGCTCTGAAGCTGGTGTTGTTCCCGCCCTGCTTCTTAGTGAATTCGAATTCCGGGAGCTTCGTCTCACCCCCGATCCAGGACCCCGGCTTCATGACGAGCCAATCGCCTTCCCGAAGATCAGCGATCTTGCGCCATCCGTAGCGACCGTCGTCGTCAACTATCAGCAAGCGGTGCTCGGCGGTCCCGACGATCTGGTAACCCCGGTTCGTCCGAACCTCGAAGACCGGCTGTTCGCCGTTGTCGTGCAGCGCACTAACGTGGAAAGGGCCCGCGTCAGTGAGGACTAGGCAGCCGTCCCGGACGTTAACAAGACGGTTCAGCCCGTTGCTCATCACCCACGTGTCGGCGACCAGGCATTTGTGGATGATCGCTGCCGCCTTTACGGAGTCGAAGATCTCCTCCATGGAATCGCCGACCGGAAGGACGTAGCACGCGGAGTACTGCAGGCCGTTGCCCTTCCCGGCGTTCATCAGCGTGGGGGAGTTCGGTAGGAAGTAGCCGTCCACCATAATGTCGTAGAAGGTCTCGGCGATCTCCCGCACGGCGGCGGGGCTCCGCCCATAGCGGGCCTCGCCGGCGGCGATGGACTGGGCCACCCGCCAGCACATCTCTTCCGGGGTCTCCACCACCTCCCCATCCCTGCGTGTGAGGTAGCGCTCGCGGAGCACGCGGAGAGCGGGTTCCGTCCACTTGCCGACCTTCGCCGGGCGGCTTTCCGACAACATGCTCCGTTCCTCCCTTCGCTCGGACACCGGTGGAGGGTCGCGCCGCTGGCCCCGCCGGCAGACCCGGAGCGGACCCCTCCTATAACTATATCTTGTGGTGGACGGACTCTAGCACGCAGGATCTAGCGGCCGTCAAGAAAAAAGGTGTCCACCCACCATCCACAGCTCATCCACTGTTTGTCCCCCGCCGGCCCGGGCCGCCCGAAGGCCCCGCGGCCGCCGTGATATCCTCACGCCGGACTCGCGTGTTCACGAGCGCGGTCGGAGGAGCGCCCGCATGAGGATGGCCTTCATCGTCGCGGCCGCGGTCGGTGCCGCGCTTGTGCTGTGCACCCCGACGGCTCCGGCGAGGGCGCAGAGTCCGGCCGGTCCCCCCGCCCCGCCTCAGGTTGCGGGTCGGCTGTTGACGCTGGACGAGGCGGTGGCCATCGCGCTGGCGTCCCAGCCACAGATCCAGGCGCGCCTGTTCGATTACGCCGCGGCGCGCTACCGCGTCGATCAGGCGATCGCACCGCTCCTGCCCCAGCTCGCGGGCTCCGTAACCGCTGCAAAGAGCCAGTCAGTGGGGGCGCCGCCGTCGTCGACGATCACCAGCCGCGAGTTCAGCGACACGCTCGTCGCGCAGGTCGCGCTCTCGCAGCTTCTCTTCGACTTTGGCAAGAACATGGCGGCGACCGCCGCCGCCAAGAAGCTCGCCGCCGTCGCGCTGGAGGACATCGAGCTCCAGCGTCAGCTCATCGCTCTCGCCGTCAAAGAGGCGTACACGAACATGCTGCTTGCCGAGCGCCTGATCCGCGTCAACCAGCAGGCGCTGGACCGCGCGGAGCTCAACCTCAAGTCCGCGCGCGGCTTTTTCGAGGTCGGGACCCGTCCCAAGTCCGATGTGGCGCGCGCCGAAGTGGATGTGGCCAACGCCAAGTTGACCGTGATCCAGGCACGGAACGCCGAGCGCCTGGCGCGCGTGGCGTTGAACACGGGCATGGGCATCGAAGTGGATACGCCGACGCAGGTTCAGGACAACCTCGTCTACGAGCCGGTCACGCTCGACCGGGCCGCCCTGCGCGCCGAGGCCTTGCGCGAGCGTCCGGAGATGCGCCAGGCCCGGCTGCTCGCCGAATCGGCCGAGGCGAGCGAGCGCCAGGCCTTCCGCAACTTCTTCCCTGACATCACCGGGAGCGGGACCTATGGCGGCGCCCGTACCGACCTCGGCGAGACGTGGACGGCCACGCTGTCCATGTCGTGGACCCTCTACGACGGCGGCGGCCGCATCGCGAGGTACCGCGAGGCGAAAGCGAACATGGACGCCGCCCGGGCGCGCGTGCGCGCCAGCGAGCTCGACATCATCCAGAACGTCGAGCAGTCGCAGCTCACGGTGGGAGAAGCCGCCGAACGGATCCAGGCCGCCCAGGCCGCCGTGGCCTCGGCCCAGGAGAACTTCCGCCTCGCCCAGGGCCGGTTCGACGCCGGCGTGGGGACGATCCTGGAGCTCACCGACGCCCAGCTCGCGCTGACTCAGGCCCAGCAAACCGAAGCGCAGGCGCTCTCCGATTACCGGATCGCCATCTACCGCCTCGATCGGGCCCGCGGTCGGCGGTAAGCTGGACGAAGGGGTAAACACAGCCCGGCTAACGCCGTCTAATATTTGATGAAGCGTCTCGTCTGGCTCGGGCTCGTCGTGCTCGTCGTCGCCACCGGCGTCTGGGGGTACTTGTACGTCCAGAGCCGGGGCCAGGGCCAGCAGTACCGCCTGGCCCGGGTCGAGCGGGGTCCCCTCACCGCCGCTGTCTCCGCCACCGGCAACCTCAACGCCGTCATCACCGTGCTCGTCGGCAGCCAGGTTTCGGGAAACATCAAGAACCTCTACGTCGACTTCAACTCGCCGGTGAAGAAAGGACAGGTCATCGCTCGGATCGACCCCGAGATGCTCCAGGCCCAGGTCAATCAAGCCAAAGCGCAGCTGGAGGCGGCCCGAGCGGCAATGGCTAACCAGGAGGCGGTGGTCGAGAAGACCCGGGCCGACCTCGCCAATGCCAAGGCCGCCCTGGCCTCTGCGAAGGCTCAGACGGTCAAGGCTCAGGTGGCGGTGGCGGACGGGCGGCGGAATGTCAGTCGCCAGCAGGAGCTCCGCCAGAGAGACCTGATCGCCCAGTCTGACCTCGACGCCGCGCAAGTGCAGTTCGACTCGGCCGTGGCGCAGCACGAAGCCACGGTGGCCCAGGAGCGTGCCCAGGCCGCGGCGGTGACCTCGGCCGAGGCCCAGCTTAAAGTCGCCGAGGCCCAGCTCAAGAACGCCAAGGCCATCGTGGCCCAGAACGAGGCCAACCTGCGCCAAGCCGAAATCAATCTGGAGCACACCGTCATCGTGGCCCCGGTGGACGGCGTCGTCGTCTCTCGCACCGTCGATGTCGGGCAGACCGTGGCCGCGAGCCTCCAGGCCCCCACGCTCTTCACGATCGCCCAGGACCTCACACAGATGCAGGTCGAGACCAGCGTGGACGAGGCTGACATCGGCAAGGTCCGGCTGGACGGCATCGCAACCTTCACCGTGGACGCCTTCGCCGGCGAGACGTTCAGCGGTCGTGTGACCCAGATCCGCAAAGCGCCGGTGGTCAACCAGAACGTCGTCACCTACATCGTGATCGTCGCGGTCGCCAACCCGGATGGCAAGCTCCTGCCCGGCATGACCGCCAACGTGAAGCTGGTCATCGCCGAGAAGCCGAACGTCCTCAAGATCCCGAACGCTTCGCTCAGGTTCCGTCCTGCCGGCGCCGAGGCGGGCGAGGCCGCCCCCCGGGCCAGCGGGGGCGCGTCGCCGAGCCGGCCTGGGCTGGGCGAGAACCTGCGCGAGGGTCTCGTGCGCGGCCTGGGGCTCACCGCCGAGCAGCAAGCGAAGCTCGATCCGATCCTTACGGACAGGCGCAGCCAGCTCCAGGCGCTGCAGAGCGCGGGGCTGAGCGAGTCCCGCGCCCAGCAGATCCTCGAGACGATGCGGGCCCGCATCCGCGAGATGCTGACCGCCGAGCAGCGCGCGCGCTATGACCAGTTCCCGGCCGAGGGGCGCGGCGGCGGGACTCCCGGGCGCGTCTTCGGTCCCGGTCCCGACGGGCGGCCCAAAGCCGTGCCGGTCATGCTGGGGCTCAGCGACGGCACCTTCACCGAGGTGCTGGGCGGCGAGCTGAAGGAAGGCCAGGAGGTCATCGTGGGCACCCTGGGCGCGGGCGGCCAGAACAGGCCCCAGGGAGGACCGGCAGGTGGCGGGCCGCGGCTGAGGCTCTAGCATGGCGCTCGTGCTGACCGAGAGCCTGGTGAAGGACTACCACCTCGGGCCGCACACAGTCCATGCCCTCCGCGGCGTCTCGATCGCGATCGAGCGCGGCGAGTTCTTGGCCGTTATGGGACCGTCGGGGTCGGGCAAGTCCACCTTCATGAACATCCTGGGCTGCCTCGACACGCCGACGGCGGGCCGCTACCTGCTCGAAGGTATGGACGTGGGTGCGCTCGCGCGCGACGAGTTGGCGCACATCCGCAACCTCAAAGTCGGGTTCGTCTTCCAGCAGTTCAATCTGCTGCCGCGCACGAGCGCGCTGGAGAACGTGGAGCTCCCGCTGCTCTATGCGAACGTCCCCGCCCGCGTGAGGCACCAGCGCGCGCGCGACCGGCTGGTGGCCGTGGGGCTCGCCGACCGCGAGTCCCACCACCCGAGCCAGCTCTCGGGGGGCCAGCAACAGCGCGTGGCCATCGCCCGCGCGCTCGTCAACGACCCCGCCGTGATCC
Source organism: Candidatus Rokubacteria bacterium 13_1_40CM_69_27 (assembly GCA_001917535.1). Classification (GTDB taxonomy): domain Bacteria; phylum Methylomirabilota; class Methylomirabilia; order Rokubacteriales; family CSP1-6; genus MNEF01. The sequence goes on along the minus strand of MNEF01000106.1, from coordinate 58,348 downwards.
TGGCCGACGAGCCCACCGGCAACCTGGACACCCGGACGAGCGTGGAGATCCTCGCCCTCCTGCAGCGCCTCAACCGTGAAGGCATCACCGTCATCCTCGTCACTCACGAACCCGACATCGCGCAGTACGCGAGCCGCATCCTCAGCTTTCGCGATGGCCGGCTCCTGCGTGATGAGGCCGTGGTGGCGCCGCGAGATGCCGCGGAGGCGCTGGCGGCGCTCCCCGAGGAGGAGGCCGTCGCATGAACATTTTGCAGTCCGCGCGTATAGCCCTCCGCGCGTTGCGGGTCAACAAGCTCCGGAGCGCGCTCACAATGCTCGGGATCATCATCGGCGTCGGCGCGGTGATCGCGATGGTGAGCGTGGGCTCAGGCGCGCAGGCACGGGTCGCCGAGCAGATCCAGAGTCTCGGATCGAACCTCATCATCGTCTTGTCCGGCAGCATCACGAGCAGCGGCATCCGGCTCGGTCAGGGCAGCCAGCTCACCATCACCGAGGACGACGCCGCCGCCATCGCGCGCGAGATCCCCACCGTGCAGGTGGCCGCGCCGTCGAATCGCGGCTCCGCCCAGGTCGTTTACGGTAACCTCAACTGGGCCACGGGGATCCAGGGCGTGACGGTGGACTACCTCGAGGCCCGCGATTGGGGGCTGGACGCCGGCCGGCCCATCGCGCCGGACGACGTCGACGGGGCGACGAAGGTCGCGCTCATCGGCCAGACGACCGCGCTCAACCTCTTCGGCGACGCTGACCCGCTGGGCCAGACTATTCGCATCAAGAAGGTGCCGTTCACCGTGGTGGGCCTGCTCTCGCGCAAGGGGCAAACCTCCTGGGGCCAGGACCAGGACGACGTCATCCTGATCCCACTGTCGACGGCGAAAAAAAAGGTGCTGGGGGCGGCGCAGGCCAACTACCGCTCCGTCGGCTCCATTTCAGTCAAGGTGCGGCAGGGCGAGGACATGACCGAGGCGGAGTCGCAGATCCGCGCCCTGCTGCGCCAGCGCCATCGCCTCCAGCCCAACCAGGACGACGACTTCTCCCTGCGCAACCTGTCCGAGGTGCTCCAGACGCAGGAGGAGTCCACGCGGGTGATGACCTACCTGCTCGCCGCCATCGCCTCCGTGTCGCTGCTCGTCGGCGGTATCGGGATCATGAACATCATGCTGGTCTCGGTCACCGAGAGGACGCGTGAGATCGGGCTTCGCATGGCGGTGGGCGCGCGCGGCCGGGACATCCTGCTGCAGTTCCTGGTCGAGGCCATTACGCTGTCGTTGATCGGCGGCGTGATCGGGATCGCGCTGGGGCTGGCGGGCTCCCGGACCATCAGCTACTTCGCCGAGTGGCGCACCCTGGTCGCTCCGGAGGCCATCGCGCTGGCCTTCGGCTTCGCCGCCGCGATCGGGATCTTCTTCGGCTTCTATCCCGCGCGCAAAGCCGCGCGGCTCGACCCAATCGAGGCGCTCCGGTACGAGTGAGGGGCGGGGCAGGCTCTCCGGCTTCGAAAAACAACTCGCCGGCAGAGCCTGCCCCGTCCCCTCCCTCAGCCGGCGTCAGCGCCCGATGGGGGCGGACGCGCGAGCATCCAGGCGCGGTTACGACTGGATCTGCATGCCGCCGTGTTCGATCTCCACCTCGTACCCCGCCCACTGCGAGTCCCACGTTAGCGAGCTGCCGGTCCCCGAATCACGGAAGCCCGAGTTGAGCAAGGCGTAGCGGCCGTTGCGGTAGACGACGGGATTGACCGCACTGATGATCACCTTCGCGCCGGGCTTGAGCGCGGCGAGGTGGATCGGCCGGCCGTCGGCGAGGATGATGGTCTTCGGCCCGATCTGCACCATGCGCCCGTCACTGAGGACCACCACGCTGGCGGGCTCGTCGACGCTTGACACGGTGCCCGTGATCGCACCCTCCGTCAGGGTGATCGGCGCCGGCGGCGGCGTCACGACCGTGGTGGCGGGCGATGCGGCGGGCTCCGGCTGGGTGATGACGACGTACTGACCGTCGCGGTACTCGACCGGCTGGCCGGAGCGGATGACCACTCTCGTTCCGGGCTCGATCTCCCGCAGCTCCATCGCTTGGCTGTTCACCAGCACGGCGCCGCCATCGGCGACTCTGTACATTCGCGCGTCGTCGAGCACGATCACACCCGCGTGTTCATCCACGCGGACGACCGTGCCGGTGATGACTTCGTCGGCGCCCGCCGCGAGGGTGAGCCCCAGCACGAGCGTGCACGCTGTCAGGCTGATGCGTCGAAACATCATTCCCCCCGGTCCAAGCTTGTGCAAGGCGACTGCCACCTGAGCGCGTGAACCCTTGCTATGGTTGAGCGGTCATGGCTTCGAGGCGCAGGAAGCCGCGGCGTGCGTCGCGCCCATCGCCTCCGGCGGCGGCGACGCGGCCGAGTGGACCACCGGGTCCGGAGGAGGCGAGGCTGCTCCGCGTGGCCCGCGAGCTCGCCGCGCTCGCGCGCGGAGGCCGCCCGCCCGGTGAGGCGCTCGGCGAAGCGCTCGCCCGTCTGAGCTACGTCGAGCCGCCGCGCGAGGCGCGATCGCCCCACGGGCCGCGTCGCGGGCGCGAAAAGTCGCGGGCGCTGGCGCTGGCGTGGGCGCGCGAGCAGGTGCGCCTGGCGCTCGGCGATCTGCTTGAGCGCGCGGGGGCCACGCGCAGCGACGTCCCCACGGATATGCTGGCCTGGCTCGCCCTGGCCGCCGGCGAGGCGCTGGCCCATGAGCCGGCGGAGGCGGTTCCGGATCGTCTCGCCGCGCTCATCGCCTTCATTCGTCCCGCCGCCCGGCCCCGGTGAACGCTTCGAGCGCGACCAGGCCCGCCCCGCAGAGCATCGTCAGGAGATTGAGGCGCATGGCGCTCCGGTGCGCGGCCGTGAACCGCTCGGTGTCCCCCGCGCGGCGGGCACCCTCGGCGGCCGGCAACGTCACGGTGAGCGCCCAGCTGAGCAGCGCGACCATGGCCCCGGCCAGGACGGCCCCCGCCAGATGGCGGGTACGCCCCGCCCGTGTCCCCAGGGTCAGCGTCAGCAGGGCCACCAGCGCCGGGACGCAGAGCGTGATGCCCCAGCGGTAATAGTGCGGCAGGAGCGCGGCGACCACCTGCCCCGCGCTCGCGCGCTCGATCGTGCGGAAGAGCAGCGGCGCCGCGGCCAGGGAGAAGAATGCCATCACGCCCAGCCAGGCCGCCACGCAGGCGACGGCGAGCGTCCGGAGTGCTCTCATGAGTCCAGAGTCATCGTGATCCCTCGCGCTCCTGCCCCCTGCCCAGGGCCGATCGCCGGGCGCGAGCACGAGCCGAGCATCGGCAAAGCGAGGGCGCGTGTCAACTCGGGCCGCCGCTCTCGATTGACACCCCTGAGGGCGGGCGGTAGAGTGCGCGGCGATGTCCAAACGCCTCGCGGGGCTCGGCCTCGCGCTCTGTCTCGCCACGCCGGCCGCGGCGGAGACACCGCGGGAGGCGGGCCGCGCGCTGATCGCGCGCTACCACGAAGACCCCGCCCGCATCGACCGGGCCCGCGACCTCCTCGAAGAGGAGCTCAAGCGCGAGCGGCAGGTCGAGACGCTCGTGCTTCTCTCCCGCATCTACTTCCTCTACGGCGAGATCCGCGCCACCACCGACGAGGACAAGCTGGCCGCCTACGCCCGCGGGCGGGAGCTGGGCCAGCGGGCCGTGGAGCTGGCGCCCCGGAGCGAGGAAGCCCACGTGTGGTACGCGATCAACACCGGACGCTGGGGCCAGACCAAAGGCGTCATGCGGTCGCTCTTCCTCCTGCCCACGCTCCGTGAGGAACTGAACACCATCTTCGGCCTCAACCCGCGCTCGGTCCGGGGGCACGCGCTGGCCGGCAACGTTTTCTTCGAGGTGCCGGCGCTGTTCGGCGGCGACCGGAAGAAGGCCGAGGAGCACTACCGCCAGGGTTTGGCGATCGACCCGAGGTTCACCGTCATCCGGAACGACCTTGCCCGCCTCCTGATCGCGACGGGCCGCCAGGCGGAGGCACGCCGGGAGCTCGAGCGGGTGATCGGCGAGAAGGCGCCGACCAGCATCGCCGACTGGACCGTCAAGGACCTGCCCCGCGCCCGCACGCTCCTCGAGTCCATCAAGGACACGCGGTGACGATCGGCGCGGTCATTCACCGGCTCCAGCGGACCAAGCCGCGCTGGAACCCGACTGCGCTGGCCGTCGTCGCCGCCCGGACGCGCGACCCCTTCCGCGTCCTGATCGCGTGCATCCTGTCGCTCCGCACCCAGGATACGACCACGGGGCCCGCCGCCGAGCGGCTGTTCGCGCTGGCCGACACCCCGGAGGGGATGCTCCGCCTGACGGCCGCGCGGATCGAGCGCGCTATCTACCCCGTCGGCTTCTACCGCACCAAGGCCCGCGTGATCCGCGCGATCTGCCGCGAGCTCCTGGAGCGCTTCGGCGGACGCGTGCCCGACGAGATCGACGAGCTCCTGACGCTCAAGGGGGTGGGCCGGAAGACCGCCAATCTGGTGGTGACCATGGGCTACGGCAAGCCGGGGATCTGCGTCGACACGCACGTCCATCGCATCTCGAACCGGCTGGGGTACGTGAAGACCCCGACCCCCGAGAAGACGGAAATGGCGCTGCGGGCGAAACTCCCGCGCCGGTACTGGATCGGCTACAACGATCTCCTGGTCAGCTTCGGCCAGAACGTCTGCACGCCTATCTCGCCCCGCTGCTCGCTCTGCCCCGTGCGGCCGCTCTGCCGACGGGTGGGCGTGACGACGTCGCGCTAGCCCGGAGCGCGCGCAGCCGCGCAAGGTTCCGGCGGTCCGCCTGGGGCTCGGGCTCCTTGGGCGTCTCAAGCACCTTGGGAATCCGGGCGAACCGCCGATCCTTGAGCAGCCGCCGGAAGGCGCCGGGCCCCAGAAAACCCTCGCCGATGTGCTGGTGACGGTCGAGCCCGGAGCCGCGGGGCGCCCCCGCGTCGTTGAGGTGGAAGGCGAGGATTCGGCTGAGGCCGACCGTCCGGGCGCACTCCGTGATCGCGGCCTGGTAGCCTCGGTGCCGGCCGATGTCGTAACCGGCGGCGAAGAGGTGGCAGGTGTCGATGCAGACGCCGAGACGCTCGGGCCGCGCGGCTCCCGCCAGCAGCGCGCCCAGCTCGGCGAACGTCCGCCCGAGCGTGTAACCGCCGCCGGCCGTGTTCTCGAGCGCGATCCGGATACGGTAGCCCGTGGTCCGGCGCGTCACCTCGTCGAGTGCCGCCGTCACGCGCCGCAACCCCGTCTCGGCCCCCGCGCCCAGGTGAGAGCCGGGGTGGATAACCACGCAGCTGAGCCCCAGCGCCTCGCCTCGCTCCAGCTCGTCGGCGAAGGCGTCGACCGCCTGCGCCCACTGCGCCTGATCCGGCGCCGCCAGGTTGATGAGGTAGCTCCCGTGGGCGAAGACGGGACGGATGCCGGTCTGACGCCGGGCGGCGGCGAAGGCGCGCACGTCCTCGTCCCGGAGCCGCGGGGCGGACCACTGGCGCTGGTTCTTGAGGAAGATCTGCACCGTGCAGCAACCGACCTCGCGGCCGCGCTCCAGCGCGCGATAGAGGCCGCCGGCGATGGACATGTGCGCGCCCAGGTCGTCTCGTTGGAGGGGGCGGACGTTACGGCCCCCTCCCAGGCCTCCCCCAGATCCGATTGCGCCGGCGAAGCCGGCGCTCGAACGAGCGGTACGACGCGTCACGGGGGGGCGTCCAGCGCGGGCGCCACCAGCTCAGTGAGCTTCCGTCGCCGGTACGCCCAGATCGCCGCCAGCTGGCGACCGACCACCAGGCCGTGGGCCGCGCGCCCCAGCGATCCCAGCGGCAGCCGGTACGTCACGCGATCCTCGACCCAGGTGCCGCCCCGCTCTTCGAGAAAAAGATGACGATGCTCCCAGCGGTCGTACGGTCCGCGGACCTGCACGTCCACGAAGCAGGCCGGCGGGTCGTACTCGCGGATGAACGACCGCCAGGCGAACGGCAGGCCAAGCCAGCAGATCCGATACTCCAGGATGGCCCAGCGGGCCATCGCCGCTCCCGGCGTGAGGAGACGGAAGCCGAGCCAGGGCGGCGTGATCAGTGCGAGGTTGGCGGGCTCGGCGAAGAAGGCGAAGACCTCGGCGCGCGGCTTCGGCAGCCACACGCGCGACTCGAGGATGTAGTCGGGCATGACGCGCGCGCTATCATAGGCAGGTGTCCGGACCCAGTCAAACCCGCGCCTATCTGGCGCTGCTCCTCATCGTCACGCTCTGGGGGAGCTATCCGGCGACCGCGAAGCTCGCGCTCCAGGATTTCCCGCCGTTCTTCCTCGCCGCCGTCCGCTGCACGATCGCCTCGGCGTTCCTCCTCGTGCTGCTGGCGCGCGCAGGAGCCGACACGGTCCGCGGGCTGGGGCCCGGCGCCGTCCGCGCGTTCATGATCCTGGCTGTCGCCGGCATCTGGGGCTCGACCCAGTTCAGCTACCTGGCGATCTACTACACGACCGCGTCCAACGCCGTCATCCTGCAGGCCGCCGCACCGGTGATCGTGGCCATCGCCGCCCGCCTGTACCTCGGCGAACGGCTGGCGGCGGGGCAGTGGCTGGGGGCGGCGGTCTCCGCCTTGGGCGTGCTGCTGGTCATCACCAGCGGCCGACTGGCGGCGCTCCGCCCCGAGGAGCTGCGGATCGGGGACTTTATCAACCTCGCGTCGCTGACCGGATGGAGCGCCTACACCGTCTACGGCAAGCGCGTCCTGACCACCTATTCGCCGGCGCTGGCGACGACGGCGGCGTACGTGCTGGGCACGCTCCTCATCATCCCCACGATGGCCGCCACCGCGACCTTCTTCCCTCCGCCGCGCCTGGGCTCCGGCCTGGCGTGGTCGGTGGTGCTGTACCAGGGGCTGCTCGGCGCCGTCGCCCATGTCTGGTGGTACAAGGCGGTGCAGGTGGTGGGACCAAGCCGGTCGGCGATCTTCATGAACCTGCAGCCCGTCGTCGGCGTGCTGCTGGCCACCGCGCTGCTCGCCGAGCCAATCGGCGTGTGGCAGATCGTGGGAGGCGCGCTGGTCCTGGCCGGCGTGGCCCTGACCACCACCCGCCGCCCCCGGTGAGGGCGCTTCGAGCGGCGCCCTTCCGAGCGGCGGCGTTGCCGCCGCAGTCTTCTTTTTCTGGGGGAGGTCTCGGAGGGGGCCGTAACGTCCGCCCCCTCCGATGATCAGGCGAGTTTCTTCACCTCGGCGAGGATCTTGTCGGGATCGGGCAACTGGCCCTTGGCGTAGCGCTCGGTGAAGCGCACCTTGCCATTGCGATCGATGACGAATGTGGCCCGGACGTTGGCGTTCCAGTCCGGCCAGTAGACGCCGTAATCCTTGGCGACGCTGCGTTGCACATCCGACAGCAGCGGATAGTTGCTGATGCCGACTGCCTTTCCCCAGTTCTCGTGACTGAAGGGGCTGTCCGTGCTGATACCCAGCACCTGGGTATTGGCCGCCTCGAAATCGCGAACGCGCTTATCGAAGGCGGGCATGCAGGTGCTTCAGCCCGGCGTCCAGTCCAGCGGGTAGAACAGCAGAACGACGTTCTTCTTGCCGCGGAATTCTCGCAGGCTAATCTCCTTGAGCCCGATCGTCTTCAGCGTGAAGTCGGGGGCCTGATCGCCCACGTTGAGCGTCTTGCTCTCGCTGAGCGTACTCACTCGGCGTATCCTCCTTTCGCGAATTGCCCGGTGGTGCGTGTCGCTGACGTGCGAGTCATGATAGCACGCCCCGTCGGAGCCTTGGCGGCGGGCCGGCGGGCGGCGGCCCAGAGCTGCGCCCGTCGCTCCTCCAGCGTCGCCTCGGGCAAGCCGATGTAGGCCGCCGCGGTGGTGACGCGCCCCGTCTCCCACAGCCGCGCGAAGCGCTCCTTCCACCGTCGGTCTCGGAGCGCGTGATGGTCCATGATGACGCGACAGCCGGTGGCGTCGATGATGCGGAGCAGGTGCTCGACGCCGTGGTCGATGACCGCGCCGCCGACCTCGCGCTCCATATAGGAGGGCGGTCCCGAGAGGTAGAGCAGCGTCGGCTGCTGGCGCGTGAGATAGGCGGCGGCCACCGGTGAGAGTGGTCCCTGCACGTCCGAGGCGAAGACGAAGCGCTCGCGCTCGGCGCGGTGGACGATCGTGAGGGTGACGACGTAGCCGAGCGGCGTGCCCTCCAGGCCGTGAGCCAGCGGCGGCGACACCTCCAGCGTGACGTCGGCCTCGCGCCGCGCCTGGCCGTCGGCCGGCTCGACTCGGGCCTGGCCGGCCAGGGCCCGCGAGAGCTCCCCGGCCCGGCGGGCCTGAAGCCCCTGCACCATCCGCCGCGGGTCCTTCACCAGCACCGCGCGTCCCACGTAGGACGAGGGATCGGAGCGGAAGTGATCCTCATGGTAGTGGCTCACGAAGATCAGGTCGGCGCGCGTCGCATAGGCCGAGATGCGATCGTTGGCCCGGCGCAGGGCCTCCCACTCCTCTTCGGCGGGCGGCAGGTTGAAGCGCGACGGCGCCAGCGTGGCCCCCGGGTCGATGAGGATCCCGGTGCGCCCCGCCTCGACGAAGGTCGCCATCGAGCGGGCGCCGAGCGACTCCGCCGCGAGCGGGATGACCTTCATGCTAGATGCACCGCCCGCCGTCCACTTCCACGCAGGCGCCCGTGATCATCGCCGCATCGTCGGAGGCCAGGAACACCGCCGTCCGGGCGATGTCCTCGGGCTTGTTCAGGCGACCCAGCGGTACCGTGGCGACGTAGCGCGCCATGCCCTCGGCGTCGACCTGCTTCTTGCCCATGAAGGTCGCCAGCATCGGGGTCTCCGTCGCCACCGGCGCGATAGCGACCACACGCACGCCGTGAGGCGCGGCCTCCAGTGCCAGGCTCTTGGTGAGCGCGACGGCGGCGCCTTTGGACGCCGCGTAGGTCTGTCCGCCGGGGCGCGGCCGGATCGCCGCGGTCGAGGCCGTGATGAGGAACACGCCCCGCTTCTGCTTCTTCATCACACCCAGCGCGTACTTCGCTCCCAGCCAGACGCCCTTGACGTTGACCGTCATGATGCGATCGTAGGTGGCCTCGTCGACGTCCTCGATGTTGGCCGGCCACTGGGGCACGCCGGCGTTCGCGAAAAAGACGTCGAGCCCGCCGAAGGTGGCCAGCGCGCGCTCGACCATCGAGCGGTTGTCGTCGGCGCGGGTGACATCCGCGGCCAGGGCCAGCGCCCGGCCTCCGCCCTTCTCGATCTGCTCCACCGTAGCCTTGGCCGCCGCCTCGTTGATGTCCACCACCACCATCCGCGCCCCTTCCGCGGCCATGGCCAGCGCCGAGGCGGCGCCGATGCCCGAACCCGCGCCCGTGACGATCGCCACCCGGTTCTCGAGCTTCATCGCACCCTCCCGGCTAGAGCACCAGCTCGGCCATGAGCCGGATCGCGTCGGCGTTGCCCGCCACCATCAGGGTGGTGATACCGGACGACGTCCACTCGGCGAGGCGCTCGCGGATGAGCGCGCGCGGCCCGCAGAGCGCGACCTCGTCCACCAGCGCGTCGGGCACGGCCGCCTCGGCCTCGGCCTTGCGGCCGCCGAGGTACAGATCCTGGATCGTCCGCGCCGCCTCCTCGTAGCCGTAGCGCCGGGCCAGCTCGTTGTAGAAGTTCTTGCCACGCGCCCCCATGCCGCCGACGTAGAGGGCCAGCCGCGCCTTCACCGGAGCCCGGCACTCCTCCACCCGCTCGCCCACGACCACGGCCACCGACGGCATGACGTCGAAGCCCGCGCGGGACTTCGCGCGATCCCCACCCGCCGCCCGAAAGCCCGCGTCGAGCCACTCGCGGAACATCGACATGCGTCGCGGCGAGAAGAAGACGGGGATCCAGCCGTCGGCGATCTCGGCGGCCAGGGCCACGTTCTTTGGCCCGATGGCGGCGAGATAGATCGGGATGGCCGGGCGCCCGTGGAGAATCGAGCGGAGGGGCTTGCCGAGGCCGGTGGCCCCGGGGCCCGCATACGGGATCTGGTAGTACTCGCCCCGGAACTCGACGGGCTTCTCGCGGCGAAGGATCGCACGGACGATCTCCACGTATTCGCGCGTCTTCACCAGCGGCTTGCCGAAGGGCTGCCCGTGCCAGCCCTCGACGACCTGCGGCCCCGACACGCCCAGCCCCATCCGGAACCGCCCGCCCGCGAGCGCATCGAGCGTCATCGCCGTCATCGCCGCCATCGCTGGCGTGCGCCCGGCGATCTGCATGATGGCGGTGCCCACGTGGATGCGCTCGGTGCGCGCGGCGATCCAGGCGGCCGGGGTGACCGCGTCGGAGCCATAGGCCTCGGCCGTCCAGACGGAGTCGTAGCCCAGGCGCTCCGCCTCCTGGATCTTGGCCACGTCGAGCGCCATCGTCGGGCCCGAGTAGCTCAGATGCAGCGCGAGCTTCATGACCGCCCTCCGTCGAACGATGTCACCGTCGATCGCCCGGATGCCACCGGTACTGGGGCAAGCGGACGCGTCCGCCCCGGAGCGCGATGCCTTCCCCCTCGAGCCGGATCCGCTGGGTCAGCACGCTGCTCATCCGCGCGCGGGGACTGATGCCGCCGCGGGCGTTGACCACCCGATGCCAGGGTAGATCCGGCGGACAACCCCGCAGGGCCCGGCCGACCGCCCGAGCCGCCCGGGGCCGGCCCAGGCGCGTCGCGATCTGGCCGTAGGTGACGACGCGGCCGCGGGGGATGCGTCGCACCAGGCGCCACACCGCCTGGACGAACCTCAGACGGGACGGCTCTTGACCCCCAGCTCCCACAGCCGCGCGTACAGTCCGCCCAGGCGCAACAGCTCCGCGTGACGGCCCTCCTCGTGAATGCGGCCGCGGTGCAGGACGAGGATGCGGTCGGCGCTCTGCACCGTGGACAGCCGGTGAGCGATCGTGATCGTCGTGCGGCCCTCCGCCAGCCGCGTCATGGCGTGCCGAATCAGCGCCTCGGACTCCGGATCCACGCTCGAGGTGGCTTCGTCGAGGACGAGGATGGCGGGATTGTATACGAGGGCCCGGGCGATGGCCAGCAACTGGCGCTGCCCGTGCGAGAGGTTCGCCCCCCGCTCGGAAAGCTCCTCGCCCCAGCCGCGCGGCAGGCCCTCGATCACCCGGCGGCAGTTGGCGACCTCGACCGCGCGCTCGAGATCGGCGCGGGTCACCCGCCCGTCGCTGCCCAGCTGGAGGTTGGCCTCAATGGTCCCGGTGAAGAGCACGGTGTCCTGGAAGATGATCCCCACGTGGCGGCGGAGGCTCTGGAGATCCCATTCTCTCACGTCGACGCCGTCGACCAGGACCTGCCCGCGCCCGACATCGTACGAGCGGTTGAGGAGCCGGGCGCAGGTGCTCTTGCCCTCGCCGGTGGCGCCGACGATCGCCACGCGCTCCCCCGGCGCCACCTCGAACGAGCAATCGCGGAGCACCCAGTCTTCGCCCTCGTAGGCGAACCAGACGGCCTTGAACGCGACCGGCGATGGACCCTGTGGTTCCGCGCGCGGGCCGGCGACCGCCGGCGCCGCGATCGCGGGCGCGCGATCGAGCAGCGCGAAGATCCTTTCGGACGAGGCCATCGCCGACTGCATGACCGTGTACTTGGCCCCCAGGTCCCGGATGGGCAGGAAGAAGCGATTGGTGTACTGGATGAACGCGACCAGCGTGCCGAACGTCAGGGCTTCCGCCGCGATCTGGCCCGCGCCATACCAGAGCAGCAGGGCCAGCGCCGCCGACCCGAGCGCCTCGACCGCCGCATAGAGGGACGCTTCCCACACGGTCGAGCCGAACATCGCGCGCCGGTAGTCGGCGTTGAGGCGGCGGAAGGCGCTGAACTCGTGCCCCTCGCGGGCAAAGAGCTGGATCACCGTCATGCCCTGGAGCGACTCCTGCAGAAAGGCGTTCAGCCGGGCCAGGCGCCGGCGGACCTCGCGGTAGGCGTCGCGGGCGCGGATTCGGAAGTAGCCGGCGATGGCGCCGAGCGCGGGCACCAGGGAGAAGGTCACCAGCGCCAGCCGCCAGTCCATCCACAGCATGACCGCGACCACACCCGCCAGCGTGATGACGTCCCCGACCACGGCGAAGAGCCCGCTGGTGAACGCCTCGCTCACCGCCTCGACGTCGTTGAGCACGCGGGTCATCAGCCGCCCGACCGGGTTGCGATCGAAGAAGGCCGCCTCCAGGCGCAGGAGGTGGCGAAAGAGCATGGCGCGGAGGTCGTGCATCACCCGCAGGGCGGTGAGCTGCATCAGGTAGGCCTCGGCCGCTCTCAGCGCGCTCAGCATCACGAGGACGCCGAGGAACAGCGCGGCGACCTCGGTGAGGCCGCGCCAGTCGGCGGCCAGGATGTGATCGTCGATGGCGATCTTCAGGAGATAGGGCTGCAGCAGCTCGACGCAGGCGATCAGCGGAAACAGGAGCGCCGTGGAGACGATCAACCGCCCGTGGGACCGGGCCATCCGCGCCAGGCGCCCCACCAGATGGCGGTCGAAGGCGCGGCCGAGGATCTCGTCGTGCTCGAGGTCATGCACGGGCGATCTCCTCCTCGAGCTGCTGGATCCGCCAGAGCTGGGCGTAGAGGCCGCCCCGCCCGAGGAGCTCGTCGTGCGTGCCCGTCTCGGCGACGCGGCCCTCGGCCAGCACCACCACGCGATCGGCCGCCCGCGCGGCCCGGAGTCGGTGGGTCATGAGGAGCACCGTGCGCCCCCAGGCTGCGCGCCGGAGGTTCTCGACGATCTCCTCCTCCTTGGCGGCGTCGACGCTGGCGAAGACGTCGTCGAGGACGAGGATTGCCGGAGCCCCCGCCAGCGCCCGCGCGAGGGCCAGCCGCTGACGCTGGCCGCCCGAGACCGTGAGGCCCCGCTCGCCGACGACGGTCTCCCACCCCGCGGGAAAGCGCTCGACCTCATCGGCGACGCCCGCGACCGCGGCGGCCGCACGCACGACGTCGGGCGCGATCATCGACCGCCCCAGCGTCACGTTGTCGCTGATGGAGCGCGAGAACAGGAAGGCCTCCTGCGGCACGTAGCCCAGGGCGCCGCGCAGGGTGCCGAGAGGCAAGTCGCCGACGTCGCGCCCTCCGACGAACACCGTGCCGGCGGGCGGCTCCCAGAGCCGCGCCAACAGCGCACCGAGCGTGGACTTGCCGCTCCCCGTGTGGCCGACCACGGCGACGGTCTCCCCGGGCGTGACCTCGAAGCTCACCTCCCTGAGCGCGGGCGGCCGATCCTCGTAGGCGAAGGTCAGGTTCGAAAACCGGATGGCCGGCGCCCCGCCCAGGGGCGCCGCGTGGGGCTCGGGGGCCGGAGCGGTGGCCACGATCTCCTGGATGCGCTCCATTGAGGTGAGGCCGCGGCGGACGATCGAGAGCGTGAATCCCAGTGCCAGTGTGGGCCAGGCCAGATAAGCCAGGTAGCCGTTGAAGGCGACGAGCGCTCCGAGGGTGAGGCGCCCGTCCATCACCGCCCGGCCGCCGAGCCAGAGGACGATGAGGGCGCCCAACCCCGTGATGAGCCCGGTGAGCGGGACGAACTGGGAGAGGGTCCGCCCCAGCGCCAGGCTCCGTCGGAGATACTCGCCGTTGGCGCGGTCGAACTCGGCAGCGGCCTGCCCCTCCATCGTGTAGGCCCGGACGACGCTCATCGCCGCCAGGTGCTCCTGCACGCGCGCGGAGAGGACGCCGAGCTGGTCCTGGGCCGCCTGGGTGCGCTCGTGGATGGTGACGTTGGCCCGGCGGGCCAGCGCCACCAGCGTCGGATACGGCGCCAGCGCGTACAGCGTGAGCCAGGGGTCGACCGCGATCATCGCGCCCAGCGCTCCCACGAACGCGAACACGGTGCTGATGAAGCTCACGGCGCCGAAGCCCGCCAGCACGCGCACGGCGCTGATGTCGCTGGACGAGCGGGCCATGAGGTCGCCGATCGAGTGCCGCGCGTAGAACGCCGGCGGGAAGCGCAGGAGGCTGCGGTACAGATCGTTGCGGACGTCGTACTCCACGCGCTGGGCGCTGCCCATCATCGCGAAGCGCGAGCCCAGGCGCGCCACCCCGTTGCCCAGCGCCAGGAGGAGGATGATGCCGACGTAGGCGCCGACCGGTGCCCCGCCCGCGTCGGCTTCCAGCGCCTCGACCGCGCGCTGGACCGTCCGGGGAATGGCCAGACTCAGGAGGGTCGCGGCACCCAGGCACGCGACGCCGGCCGCGTACCGGAGCCGATAGCGGGTGACGTAGCGCGTGAGGGCGCGCGCCGGCGACGACACCCGCATGCGCTATCGCTCCGCGGGCGGCTGCGCACTCCCCGGTTCATCGGCTCGCCTCGGGCGGGCGGGACTCTCTGGGTTCGCTCGCCTCGGGCGCAGGGGCCCCAGCCCCTGGCCGCCCTGCGGCTCGCCCAGTGGCCCGCTGCCGCCCTGCGGCTGCGCACAACCATCCGCGTGGGGCTTGAGCACGGCGTAGACGGCGAACACGGTCGGTGTCGGCACGCCCAGCCGCTCGGCCAGGCGCACGGCATGGCCGTGCAGCCCTTCCAGCTCGAGCCGTCTGCCCTGGCTCAGGTCGTGGGCCAGCGACGAGGTCGTCTCCGGCGCCAGCGCCGCCGCCGCCTTCACGATGGTCTCCACGGTATCGGCCGGGAGCTTGACCCCGGCGGCCGCGGCCACCGCCGCCAGCTCCTCGAGGATCGTTCGATAGAGCCGCCAGGTCTCCGGGATGGCGCGTACCACGCCGGTCGGACAGCGCGTGACCGCGGTGACCGCCGCCTGCGCGCAGATGAAGAGGTACTTCTCCCACAGCACGCGCCGGATCTCCGTCGACAGCTCGACGGGGGTGCCGGCCTCGGCGAAAGCCTCCCGCAGGCGCTCGCATCGCGGCGTGATGCGCCCGTCGAGCTCTCCGAACACGATGCGGCCGGCGAACCGGTGCGCGATGACGCCGGGCGCCTCGATCGCGGCGAAGACGTAGGCGGCGCCGCCGAGGGCGTGGCCGGGGCCCAGCCCCGTATCGATCTTCTCCACGTTGTCCACGCCGTTCTGGAGCGAGAGCACGGCCGTGCCGGGGCCAACGGCGGGCCTTAGGGCCGCCAGGGCAGATTCCGTGTCGAACGATTTCACGCAGAGCAGCGCGACGTCGGCGACCGGACGGCCGTCCAGCCGCTCCACCGCCTCCGCCTTCACCGCGTACTCACCCTCGATCGCCGAGCGGATGCGAAGGCCGTGGCGACGAATCGCGTCGAGATGGGCGCCGCGGGCGACGAACGTGACGGCTCCGCCCGCGCGCGCCAGGCGCGCGCCGAAGTAGCCGCCCACACCGCCCGAGCCCATGACGACGATGCGCAGCGCGCTCACAGGTTCTTCATGCTCCGGGAGCCTCCGTTGGTTGTCAAGCGAGCATATGGTAGAGTGCCTGCTGAATCATGACGTTCCTCGAGCGGCGCGTGGCGATCGACGCCGCGCGCACGGCCGGCCGCCTGCTGCTGAACGAGCTGTCCGGGTCGCGGCGAATCTCGTACAAGGGCACGCCGACCAACCTCGTGACCGAAATGGACGCGCGCGCGGAGGCGCTCATCACCGAGCGCATCCACGCCGCGTTCGCCGCCGACGCGATTCTGGCCGAGGAAGGCGGCGCGCGGCCGGGGCGGTCGGGGCGCCGATGGATCGTCGACCCGCTCGACGGCACCACCAACTACGCCCACGGCGTTCCCCTGTTCGCGGTCTCCATTGCGCTGGAGGTCGACCAGCGGATCGCGCTGGGCGTGGTCTACGATCCCAACCACGACGAGCTCTTCGTCGCCGAGCGCGGTGGCGGCGCGTTCCTCGGCGACGAGCGGCTGGCCGTGTCGACCACGGCGGGCCTCGGGGAGAGCCTGCTGGCGACCGGCTTTCCGTACACTATCCGCGAGACGACCGACACCAACCTCGCCGAGTACGCCGCCTTCAGCCTTCGCGCCCGCGCCGTCCGCCGTCTGGGCTCCGCGGTCCTCTATCTGGCCTGGGTGGCGGCGGGACGCTTCGACGGCTACTGGGAGCTCCGCGTGGGCCCCTGGGACGTCGCGGCCGGAGCGCTGCTCGTCGAGGAGGCGGGCGGCCGGGTCACCGATCTCCGGGGCGACCGCCTCGATGTGGACGCGCCGGCGATCGTCGCCAGCAACGGGCGCATCCACAACGCCATGCTGAGCGTGCTCAAAGAGATCAGGAAATGACCGCGGGGCCCGGCCGGGGCGAACGATCGGCCTCCCGACGCCTGGCCCGCTTCGCGCTCGGCCTGCGGCTCGGCGCGATTCCTCCGGCCGCCGTCGAACGCGCCACGCTCCTCGTCCTCGACACGCTGGGCAGCTGCCTCGCCGCCTCCACCATGGAATTCGGCCGGGCCACGACCGAGACGGCGCTCCGACTCGGCGGCGCGCCGGAGAGCACGCTGGTGGGCGCCAAAGAGAGAGTCGGCGCCGCCAGCGCCGTCCTCGCCAATGGCACGCTGGCCCACGGGCTCGACTTCGACGACACGCGTGAGGACGCGATCGTCCACACCGGATGCGTCGCGGTGCCCACCGCCCTTGCCGTGGGTGAGGCCGTGGTGGCCTCCGGCGCCGCTGTTGTCGAGGCGATCGTGGCGGCGGTCGAGGTGATGTGCCGCGTCGGGCTCGCCGTCCCCGGAAAATTTCACGCGCGCCACTTTCATCCGACGGCGCTGACGGGCGGCTTCGCCGCAGCGGCCGCGGCCGCCCGGCTGTACGGGCTGACCGAGGACCAGCTCGTCGACGCCCTCGGCATCTGCGGCAGCCAGGCGGGCGGCATCATCGAGTACCTGGCCGATGGAGCGTGGACGAAGCGCCTGCACCCGGGCTGGGCGGCCCACGCGGGCGTGGTGGCGACCCTCCTGGCCCGCCACGGGTTCAGCGGTCCCGCCCGCGTGCTCGAAGGCGAGCACGGCTTCTACCGCGCGTTCGCCGACGGCTTCGATGCCGCCCGGCTCGAGAGGCTGCTGGAGAGCCTCGGCCGGGAGTGGGAGATCGAACGGCTCACCTTCAAGCCCTATCCCTGTGGCTCCATCGCCCACCCGTACATGGACTGCGCCCTCCGGCTTCGGCAGGAGCACCGCGTCCGAGCCGAAGAGATCGTCGAGATCCGATGCCGGACGGCGGCCGGCCCCGTGCCTCGTCTCTGGGAGCCCCTGGCCGCCAAGCACCGCCCGGCGAACGGCTACGCGGCCAAGTTCAGCCTCCCCTACCTGCTGGCGACGATGCTGGTCAGGGGGGAGGCCGGGCTGGCCTGCTTCACCGACGAGGCGGTCGGGGATGAGAGGGTGCTGCGGGTAGCGGAGAAGGTCGGCTACGAGGTGGACCCCACGATCGATTACCCCCGCCAGTTCTCCGGTCACGTCCTGGTGCGCCTCGCCGATGGCCGCGTGGTGGAGGCCCGCCAGGAGCATCCGCGTGGGGGCCCTGATTCCCCGTTGACGCGCGACGAGCTAGAGGCGAAATTCCGCGGCAACGCCGCCCTGGCCCTGTCGGTCGAGCGCATCGATCGGGTGGTCCGCGAAGTCGAGCGGCTGCCCGGAGCGCCGCGGCTGGAGGGTCTGGCGGCTTCACTCCGACGAGAGGACTGAGCATGGCCCAGCGTTGGCGTTTCCCGATGGCGGTTCTCGGAGTGCTGGTGTTGCTGGGCGGGGCCGCGCCGGCCTCCGCCCAGGACGGGCACCTGGAGGCCGCCAAGAAGGAAGGTAAAGTCGTCTGGTACACCTCGCTGGTCCTCCCCAGCGCCGAGAAGGTCGCCAAGCTGTTCGAGGCGGCCTACCCGGGGATCAAGGTGGAGGTCCACCGCACCGGCTCGCAGCGCATCTTGCAGAAGCTCATGCAGGAGCTCCAGGCCAACATCAAGAACGTGGACGTCGTCCACACCTCGGACGCCGGCCACTTCGTGCTCCTCAAGGAAAAGAAGCTCCTCATGCACTACACGCCGGCGGGCGTCGACAAGTTCCCGGCGGGCTTCAAGGACCGCGATGGTTATTACTACGGCTTGCGGGCCACGGTCAACGTCATCGCCTACAACACGAAGATCGTGTCGGCGGTGGAGGCCCCCAGGACCTGGAAGGAGCTGCTCGACCCCAAGTGGAGGGGCAAGCTGGTCACGGCCCATCCCGGCTACAGCGGTGTCATCGCCACCCACGTGCTGGCGCTCGTGAACCACTACGGCTGGGACTACTTCAAGCAGCTCGCTCAGAACCGGGCCATGATCGTACAGTCGGCCGCCGACCCGTCCGCCGTGGTGGCCTCCGGCGAGCGCTCGGTGGCCGTGAACGGCGGCGACTACAGCGCGTATCAGCTGAAGAAGAAGGGCAGCCCGATCGAGATCGTGTATCCCAAGGATGGCGTGCCGCTCGTCGTCTCGCCGACCGCCATCACCGCCTTCGCCCCGCATCCGAATGCGGCCAAGCTCTTCACCGACTTCACCTTCACCAAGGATGTCCAGCAGGTCATGGCCGACAGCGAGGGCCTCTACACCGGGCACCCCGAAGTGAAGTACCCGGCCGACAAGCCGAAGCTGGACGAGCTCAAGCTGCTCCAGGTCGATCCCGAAGAGCTGGAGAAGCGCAACGAGGAGATCAAGAAGCGCTTCGTGGAGTTCTTCGGGGCCTAGGATCCCGCGCATGGACCGCTCGATTCCGGTCTGGGTGGCTGCCGCGCTCGCCCTCGTGGTGTTGATGGCCCTCCCGCTCGGGTGGATCGGCTGGGTGAGCGTCAGCAGCGAGAGCGGGCCCACGCTCGCCCACTACGCCACGGTCTTCCAGGACCCGCAGCTGCAGAAGGCACTGTGGAACACGGTCGTGATGGCGTTCTGGGTGGGCCTGGCCTCCGTCGCCCTGGGGGCGCCGATGGCGTGGCTCACGGCGCGCACGGACCTGCCCGGCCAGACGCTGATCCGCGGGCTCATCATGGCGTCCTTCGTGACGCCGCCCTTCCTGGGCGCCTTCGCCTGGGTCATGCTGGCCGGCCCCAACGCCGGGCTGCTCAACAAGCTCTACCGAAATCTCAGCGGCGCCGACGACGCCCTCGTCAACATCTTCACCATGCCGGGCCTCATCTTCGTGGTGGCGATCTACACCTTCCCCTACGTCTACATCATGATCGCCAACACGCTGGCGCTGATCGCCTCCGATCTGGAGGAGGCGGCCGCCATCCTCGGCGCCGGCCGGCTCCGGGTGGCCGCCACGGTGACGCTGCCGATGGTGGCCCCGGCGATCCTCAGCGGCTTCATCCTGGCCGTGCTGCAGGCCCTGGCCCTGTTCGGCTCGCCCGCCATCCTCGCGCTCCCCGCCGGCTTCCACACCATCACCACGCAGATCTGGTCCTTTTTCCACTACCCGCCCAAGGTGGAGATGGCGGCGGCGTTCTCCATTCCCCTGCTCCTGGCCACGGCGCTCCTGCTGCAGGTCCAGAAGCGGCTGCTGGGGCGGCGCGGCTACGCGTCGATCGGCGGCAAGGGTGGCCGGCGCCGGGCTATTCCGCTCGGCCTCTGGCGTTATCCGGCGCTGGGAGGGTGCCTGGCCCTGCTGGCGTGCGCGATCTTCCTCCCCTACGGGGTCCTGGCCAAGGCGGCGCTCTCGCGCGCCTGGGCCCAGCCGCTCACCTGGGACAACCTCACGCTGGCGAACTTCACGTTCACCTTCTTCGAGTACAGCGCCACCCAGTCGGCGGTGCTCAACACGCTCGAGCTCGGCGTGATGACGGCGACGGTGGGCGCCGGGCTGGCGGCCCTGCTGGCCTACGTCACCAACCGCCGGCTGATCATCGGCCATCAAGTCTTGGCCTTCCTGGCCCTGGCGCCCATCGTCATCCCCGGTGTCGTGCTCGCCGTCGGCCTCTTCATCGCCTACACGCGGCCGCCGCTCCTCCTCTACGGCACGCTCTGGATCCTCTTCGTCGCCTATGTCACCAAGGAGATGCCCGTCGGGTACTCGCAGGCGGACGCGACGTTCAAGGGTGTCCATCCGGAGCTCGAGGACGCCGGCCGCATCCTCGGGGCCGGCCGCCTGCGCGTGCTCGGGGAGATCACGGCGCCCCTGGCCCGCAGCGGGATCATCGCCACCTGGTGCTTCATCTTCATCGGGGTGATCCGCGAGCTCTCGGCGTCGATCATCTTGTTCACGCCCGCGACCAAGGTGATATCGGTGGTGATCTTCGACCTCAAGGAAGAGGGCCAGTTCGGGCCGATCGCCGTCCTGGGCCTCTTCATGCTGGCCATGACCTTCGGCACGGTGGTGCTGATGCAGCGGGTGCTGGGGCGCGACTTCATGGGGGCGAAGGAGTAAGGCCGCCTCGATGCCCGGAGTGATCGTCAAGGAGCTGACCAAGCGCTACGGCGAGGTCGCCGCCGTCGAGGGGCTTTCCCTCGAGGTGAAACCCCGCGAGCTGGTGGCGCTGCTCGGCCCCTCGGGATGCGGGAAGACGACGACGCTCAGGGTCGTGGCCGGATTCCTCAGGCCCGAGGCCGGCGAGATCTGGGTCGGCGACCGGTGTCTGTCGTCGCCGAGCGCCGTCGTCCCGCCGGAACGGCGACGGATGGCGATGATCTTCCAGAGCTACGCGCTGTGGCCCCACATGACGGTCGCCCAGAACGTCGCGTATGGCCTGCGGTTCAAGCAGGAGGTGTCCCGAGCCGAGCGCGAGCGCCGGGTGCGGGAGATCCTCAAGGTCGTCCACCTCGAGGGGTTCGAGTCGCGCTACCCGGGCGAGCTGTCGGGGGGCCAGCAGCAGCGCGTGGCTGTGGCCCGTTCGCTGGTGGTCGAGCCGGAGATCCTGTTACTCGACGAACCTCTCAGTAACCTGGATGCAAATCTCCGTGAGGAAATGCGCTTCGAGATCCGCCGGCTTCACGAGGCCTTCGGGATCACCACGCTCTATGTCACCCACGACCAGGCCGAGGCCATGGTCATCTCCGACCGGATCGCGGTGCTTTACCGGGGACGCCTCGTCCAGATCGGAACCGCGCATCAGCTCTTCGAGCAGCCCCGCACGCGCTTCGTCGCCGACTTCATCGGCAAGACCAACTTGATCGACGGGGTGGCCGCCGCTCCCGATCGCGTAGCCAGAGGCGGGCTCAGCCTCCGGGTGGCCTCGGCGAGCCTGAAGCCCGGCGCGGCCGTGACGGTCTCCATCCGCCCCCACGAGATCGCCCTGGCGCCCGCGTCCTCACCGAGGACCCCCGGTGAGGGGGTGAACGTGCTGAGAGGGACCGTTCAGCGCACGAGTTATCTCGGTGACGCCATCGACTATCAGGTGCAGGTGGACGGGAGCGATGTGGTCCTGCGCGTGGCCGGGCCGCCCCCGGCGGCCGTGCGGGCGGGTCAGGAAGTGACGCTCACCCTGCCCGCCGCCGCCTGCGTGCCCTTGACGGACAGCGACTGAACGTGAGCCGTGGGCGAGGACGCCGCTGCTCGCCCGCGGCGCAGTCGGAGGGCTACCGGCTCTTCATTCCGAAGTGGGCCCGGCGGTTCTCGCTCCAGCACTCCTCGGTCCGCGAGGTGCAGAGCGGCCGCTCTTCGCCGTAGGTGATGGTCGTGATCCGGTTCTTCTGCACGCCGCGGGAGACGAGGTAGTTCAGCGCGGCCCGGGCGCGACGATCGCCGAGCGCGAGGTTGTACTCGTTGGTGCCCCGCTCGTCGGTGTGCCCCTCGATCAGAATCAACACGTCCCGATTCGTTCTCAGCCAGTCCGCGGTCCCCTCGAGGACCTTCGCCGCATCCGCTCGTATCTCGTAGCGGTCGAAATCGAAGTGGATGTCGGGGAGACTCCTGAGGGGGACGAATTCCTTCGGCGACGGACGTGGCCCCATGCCCGTGGCATCACCGGCACCTGCCGTTTGCCTGACACCCGCCGCGCCCGAGGCGCCCGACGTCTCCGTGGTTCCGGGAGTGGCGCACCCGGCGAAAATGGTCGCCAATGCCACGAGCCAGATCACGAGAGGATGACAATGACGTGCCTTCATGACTCCTCCTTTCGACTCGCGCGGGGTAGTCGCTGCCCCGCCCTTAGGGAGAAGCCACCGTCGCTGCACGGATAATGCCGCAGCCTGGACGCGGCCGATCGTCTTCTATATCAGGAGGTTACGCAGCAGCGAGTGGCGGCGCGGCTCACCGGATCTGTGACAATCGATCCTCGCCGATGACAGACCGTCACATGGAGGCGGCCATCTAAAGATCCCATGGGGGGTCGATGTTCATCGCCAGCTCGAGCACCGTCGGCCCGCCCGCTTTGAGCGCCGCCGCCAGGGCCCGAGGCAGCGCGTCCAGGCTGGGCAGGCACTCGCCGCCGGCACCGAAGGCGCGGGCCAGCGCCGGAAAGTCGGGGTTGGCGAGATCCGCTTCGCCCCAGCGCCCGAACATCTTCTCCTGTAGCCACTTGATGGCGCCGTAGCGGTTGTCGTTCATCAGGAGGAAGACGATCGGCAGGCGGTATTTCACCGCCGTCGCCAGTTCGTTGACCGAGAACATGAACCCGCCATCGCCCACCACCGCCACCACGGGGCATCCGGGATTGGCGATCCGAGCGCCGATCGCCGCTGGCACAGCGTAGCCGAGCGTGGCCGAACCGACAGGATAGAGAAACGTCCTCGGTGCCAGCACCGGGAAGCGCCACTCCATCCAGTAGTTGATGCCGCTCTGGTCGTTGACCACGATGGCCTCGCGGGGCAGTCCGTCGCGCAGCATCCGGATGAGCTCCGCGATCTCCCGGGTGTAACGGGGGCTGGCGGCCTCGCGCTGCTCGCCGCGCCGGGCATGGTCCCAGGCGCTCCGGCCCCCGCCTGGTCCGAGCGTCTCCAGCAGTCGGGCCAGGCCGTCCTTGGCGTCGCCGACGATCCCGAGCTGGGGCTTGAAGAGCTTGCCGATCACCGTGGCGTCCAGATCGAGGTGGATGAGCGTCTGGTCGGGCGCCAGCGAGAGGTTGAGCAGGAGTCCCTGGGTCGAGCGCGCGGCGAAGCGGCACCCGACCGCGAAGATCACGTCGGCTTCGCGGAGCACCGGCTCGGTCGCGCGCTTGTCGGGAAGCACGCCGTGCCAGAGAGGATCGTCCGCGGCGATGGCGCCGCGCCCCATCACGGTGGTGATCACCGGGGCGTCCAGCCGTCGCGCCAGCGCCAGCAGCTCCCGTTCGGCGCCCGCGGCGATCACCCCGCCGCCGGCCAGAATCAGCGGACGCTGGGCCCCGGCCAGGCGGCGGGCGGCCTCCGCAATCTCGGCCACGTGACACGGCGGCCGGCGGCCACTCCGGGTCGCCCTGAGCACGCCCTCGGTGTTCGCGCCGAGGAGATCGTTCGGAATGGAGATGACCACCGGCCCGGGCCGCCCGGTCCGCAAGATGTCGAAGGCGCCGGCGATCGTCGTCGGGATCTCGGCTGCCGACGCGAGCGTCTCGGCCATGCGGCACACCGGTCGAAAGCACTCGATCTGGTTGGGGACCTCGTGAAGGGCGCCGACGTCGCGGCCCACCAGCGTCGAGGCGATGTCGGACATGATGACGAGGACTGGCATCGAGGCCGAGTACGACTCGGCCAGCGGGGTCAGCGTGTTCGTGGCCCCGGGACCCGTCGTCACCACCACCACGCCGACGCTCCCCGACGCGCGGGCATAGCCGTCGGCCATGAAGGCCGCCCCCTGCTCGTGGCGCGCGAGGATGTGGGTGATCTCCGACTGCCGGAGGAGCGCGTCGTAGATCGTCAGGTTGTGGATGCCGGGGATGCCGAACACGTGGCGCACGCCCTCCGCGCGGAGCGCTTCGACCACCCACTCCCCGCCCGTGCGTGCCGTCACAGCATCGCCTTGAAGCCGCGGTCGATGACGACGTCGACGAGCGTGGGACCGGGATGGGCGAGGCACGCGACCAGAAGATCGCGAAGCTCGCGCGGCTTTTCCACCCGCTCGGCGCGCACGCCGAGCGCCTTGGCGAGTGCCGGGTAATCGATCTCGGGGTTCACGAGGTCCATCCCGGGATAGATCCCGCGCTTGGCCGACTGGAGGCCGAGGCTCAGCATGCCGGACTTGAGGATCGCGTACGACGCGTTGTTCGGCACGACGTATGTGATCGGGAGACGGTAGTGTGCCGCCGTCCACAGCGCCTGGGGTGCGTACATCACCGAGCCGTCGCCGATGGTGGCGATGACCTTCCGGCCCGGGGCGCCGAGCTGGACGCCGATCGCCGCGCCCATGCCCCAGCCGAGCGTGCCCGTCTTCGAGCCGAAAAAGGACCCCGGCCGCCCGGCCGGCAGGTAGCGCAGGACGAAGGGCAATGACGTCGCCGACTCGTCCACGACCACCACATCGTCGGGGACGACGGAGGCCAGCGTGTGCATCAGGTAGGCCTGCGAGATGGGGACGCGGTCGGCCTCCGCCTCCGCCGCCGCCCGCATCCGGGCCACCGCCTCCGCTCGTGCCGCGCCGATCTGCTGCCCCCGCGCGGCCGCGGCGGCGCGGTCGGCCGCGCTCATCCGCTCGGCGAGCGCCGCCGTCAGCGCGGCCAGCGTGCCCTTGGGGTCGGCGACGATGCCCAGCGTCACGGGGTAGCTGCGCCCGATCTCCCATGGATCGTCGTCGATCTGGACGACCGGCAGCCCGCGCGGGAAAGGCTCGCCCGGCGCGTGGAGGAACCACGTGAAGACGTTCGCTCCGACGACGAGGAGCGCATCGCAGTCCTCCAGCGCCTTCCTGACGGCGCTCGGCGCCGGGAAGAGCCCGCCCCGCCACAGCGGGTGATCGCTGGGGAAGCTGGTGCGGCGATACACGGGCTCGCCGTGGACGCGGGCGCCCAGGCGCTCGGCCAGGGCGACCAGCTCGGGGAGCGCCTGGGCACGGGCCACGCCGTCGCCGGCGATGACAAGGGGCGCGCCGGCGGCACGGAGCAGCTCGGCGGCGCGAGCGATCGCCGACGGCTCGGGCAGGCTCCGCGTGGCGACCGGGCCGGGCCCCCGAGCCGCATCCTCCACCACGGCGCCCATGAGATCCATCGGGAGCGAGAGGAAGACGGGCCCCGTGGGCGGCGTCGTGGCCACCGTGAGCGCCCGGCGCAGCGCGACGGGCGCTTCCTCCGGACGCCGGACCTCGCACGACCACTTGGTGAACTGCTCGGTCATCTGCACGAGATCCGCCGCCAGGATCGGCTCGTGGAGCAGGAAACGCGTGTCCTGCTGTCCGGCCGTCAGCAGCAGGGGTGACTTCGCCCGCGCCGCGTTGTGGAGGATCGACAGACTGTTGGCCACGCCCGGCGCCACGTGGACATTGACCACGCCCACCTGCCCCGAGGCCTGAGCGTAACCATCGGCCGCCGCCACTGCGACGGCCTCCTGCAGGCCCACCACGTACTCGAGGCCGGAGTCCGGAAGGGCGTCGAGAAACGGCAGCTCGGTCGTGCCGGGATTGCCGAAGAGGTAGCGCACGCCGGCGGATGTCAAGACTTCCATGAGGATCTCGGCGACCGTCATGGCGCGAGGATACTACCGGAACAGCAGGTCGACCAGGACGAGCGACATCGGCGGGAAGTAGGTGACGACGAGCGTCACCAGCGCCAGCACGAGCGTGAAGAGCCAACCGGCCTTGAAGACCTCCCAGAACGGCAGTCCCGCGATGGCGGCGGTGGTGAAGAGCACCGTGGCCACTGGCGGCGTCTGCTGGCCCACCCCGAGGTTGATCGTGATGATGATCCCGAAGTGGATCGGGTCGATCCCGAGCTGGCGGACGAGCGGCATGACGATCGGCACGATCAGGATGATGGCCGCCGCCGAGTGCAGAAACATCCCCGCCACGAAGAAGAAGATGTTCAGGAAGAAGAGCACCAGGTACTTGTTGGTGGTGGTCTCGAGGATGGCGCGGGCGAACTTCTGGGGGATCTGCTCGCTGGTGAGGTACCAGCCCAGCACCGCCGAGCAGGCGACGATCATCATGACCACCGCCGTCTGGGAGACCGACTCTCTCAGGATGGCCACCAGATTCCCCCGCCCGAGCTCGCGGTAGATGAAGAGTCCGATCGCGAGGGCGGCCACCGCCGCCAGCGCCGCCACCTCCGTGGCCGTGGCGATCCCGGCGAAGATGCCGCCGAAGATGACGACGGGGATGGTCAGCGCCCAGAAGGCGTCACGGGTGGCGCGGCCTACCCGCACGATCGAGAAGGACTGCTCGCGGGGCAGGTCGAGCTTGCGGGCGTAGTAGTAGCAGAGCGCCATCATGGCGCCGCCCGCGAAGAAGCCCGGGAGGAAGCCGGCGAAGAACATCTTGCCGACCGAGACCTCGGCCATCCACGCGTAGATGATCATCGGGATCGAGGGCGGGATGAGGATCGCCGCCGAGGCCGCGTTCGACACGATCGCGGCCGACAGGGCCCGGGGGTACCCACGCCTGCCCATGGCCGGGATGACGACCTTGCCGATGGCGGCGGCGTCGGCGACGGAGGAGCCCGAGATCTCTGACTGGATCATGGTCGCCACCACCGTCGCCATGGCGAGCCCGCCCCGGACGAAGCCGACGACGCTGTGGGCGAGATTCACCAGACGGAGCGAGATGCCGCCCGTCTCCATGAGCCCCCCGGCCAGGATGAAGAGCGGGATGGCGAGCAGCGGGAAGCTGGAGGCGCCGGAGAACAGGATCAGGGGCACGAGGGTCAGCGGCGCCGCGCCCTTGACCACCAGGAAGAGGATCGTCGTCAGGGCCAGGGCCCAGGCGATGGGAACGCTGAGGAGCGTCAGCGCGACGATGATGGCCAGGAGCAGCCACTCCATGGGCGGCTACTCGCTCCTCACCGCGACCGGAGCGCGGGCCTCGGGCGGCGCCAGCCGCTCGTCGCCCCGCAGGAGGAGGCCGAGACGGACGAGGCCCACCAGGAGCATGAGGCCGCCGCTGATCGGCAGCACGCTGTAGATCCAGCCCATGCGGACCCCCTCGATGGACACCGCGGTCTCGTGTCCCACCGCCCGGACCAGCGCGATGCCGTACACGAGGAGCACCCCCTGGAAGACGATGCTCAGCAGCTCGCTCACCACCGCCATCAGGCGGCGGGCGCGCGGCCCCCGCCGCTCGGCCAGCGTCTCGAAGCCGATGTGGCGGCCGCGGTAGGTCGCCACCACCGCGCCATAGAACGACAGCCACACCAGCAGGTACGACGCGAACTCGTCGTACCAGGAAAGGGAGGCGTTGACGATGTAGCGGAAGAAGACCCCGATGGTTACCAGAGCCACCATGGCCACCATCAGGGCCATGGTCCACCACTCGACGACCCCGATCAGGAGCGCGAGCAGGCGTTTCAGGGGCTAGCGCAGGGACTGAATGAGCTTGATGAGGTCGCTGCCGCCGGCGACCTCCTTGCCGAACTCCTGATAGATTGGCGCTGACGCCTTGATGAAGGCCTCCTTGTCCGCCTCGTTGACGTTCATCTTGCTGGCGGCCGTCATCTTCTCGAGCAGCTCCCGGTCCAGCCGCTCGCCGGTGGCCCGGGAGTAGTCCCCCATCTCGGCGCCGAGGGCCTCGATCACCTGGCGCTGGTCCGGGGGCAGCTTCTGCCAGAAGCTCTCGCTCACGACGATGTAGGCCGGCGAGTAGACGTGGCCGGTCATGGACAGGTACTTCTGGACCTCGTGAAACTTGCCCGACCAGATCTGGGCCAGCGGATTTTCCTGGCCGTCCATGACGCCCTGCTGGAGCGCCGAGTACACCTCGGCGAAGGCCATCGGCGAGGGGTTGGCACCGTAGGCCTTGAACATCTTCACGCGCCAGACGCCGCTCGGCACCCGCAGCTTGATACCCTTGAGGTCGTCGGGCTTGACGATGGGCCGGACGTTGTTGGTGATGTGACGGAAGCCGTTTTCCCACACGCCGATCACGCGGAGCCCTTGCTTGGGCAGCGGATCGAAGAGCGCCTTCCGGACCTCCGGGTGCGCGGACACCTTCTTCATGTGGGCCCGGCTCACGATGATGTACGGCATCTCGAAGACGCCGTACTTCGGCTCCACCGTGCTCATGATCGTGGACGGGAGAAACATCTCCGGCGCGCCCACCTTGATGCCCTTGATCATCTGCTCGTCGGTGCCGAGCTGACTGGAGTGGAAGACGCGCATCTCGACCTTGCCCTTGAGGGCCTCGGTGACCCGCTTGGCGTACTCGGCGGCGACGATGTCGAACAGTGAGCCGGGAAACGCGACGTGACCGAGGCGGATCACCTGCTGGGCCGCCGCCCGCTCGGGCCGAGCCAGCGGCAGGAGCAGGAAGGCGGTGAGGAGAACGACGACGAGACGTGCCATGCGATCAAGCCCCCCGGGTCCGCGCCTGCTCGAAGAGCTTCTCGGCGCGGACCGTGTTGAAGACGCCGCAGATGCAGAACCGCGCCATGTAGCGAGCGGCCTGCGCGGGCGTGCGCCGCCCCTCCTTGACCCAGTCGACCATCTTCTTGACGAAGTTGTGGGAGACCATGCCGTGGCCGCACATGGTGCCGCAGGCCACGCACTTGTACTCGTCGATCCTCATGTCCGTGCTCCCTCCGCGCCGGTACACTACCGACCGCGGGTCTGACCTGTCAACTTTCGCGCTCGCCTCATGGCGGCAGCGGCGTGGGCGTCGGGCGGCCGGAGCGGAGATACTTCGCGTCGATCGCCGCCCGGGCCGCCGCGCGCGAGTGACCCTCCGCCCGGAGCCGCATCACGTCACGCGTGATGTCCAGGCAGAGGCTTCACGTGGCGGCGTGGCTGGTGAAGGTGACGCGCTCGGCGGTCTCCGCCTTGATGTAGCAGGAGCGGTTGGAGGTGTGGCCCAGATCCGCGCACCCGCACGTGCAGGGCACCGAGGCCGCCCAGTCGCCCTCGGTGGCGACGAAGCGGTAGAGCTCCGCCACCTCGGGCTTGGCGGCGAAGACGGGCCACCGCCCCCGCGGGACCGTCTGCACCCGATCGCCGATGCTGTCGATGGTCACCGAGCCCGCGCCATCGCCGCGCAGCCACCAGGCCCCGGCACCGAGGGCGAGCCCCGCCGCCAGGAGTCCCCCCACGACGGTCCTCCCCGTCACGCCCGTCGCCTCAGGGGGACCTCGCGGCTGCCCACGCGCAGCGTTCCCTCGCCCGTCCGCTCGTCATAGTTCGCCAGCGCCAGCAGCTGGAACGCCGCGGCCCGGCTGAAGCGCGCCTCGAATCCTCCGCCCTTGGCGGCGCAGTAGGGGACGTTGCCGACGCCGAGCCTGATCGTCGCGGGATCGACGTCGGTCTCGGTGCCGTCGTTGAGGACGGCGTGCAGCCGCTCGCCGCTCAGCTCGACCCGGGCGACGACCCAGGGAACGTCGTCCACCTCCACCGGGATCCGCACCCGGGTCTGGATGAAGTAGCCCTGAGGGTCTCGCCGGAGGTTCGCGCGCAGGTTCGCCAGGACTCCCGGATGCGTGACCTCGACGCCGTCGTCGAGCCAGTCGCCGTTGACGTCGATGCGCAGCCGGGGGAGCTTCCACTCGCTCTCGGGCGTGGCCATCAAAACACCACGCTGGCGTAGCTGACGACGCCCTGAGGATCCGGCCACTGGCCATAGTGCCGCAGGGACCCCGCGCCGCTGCCGAGCGCGCGCAGGAGGGCATAGATCGGGGAGAGCCCGCAGATCCTCCGCCGGTCGTTGTCGCGCGCGACCGACTCGAAGAAGGCGGCGGCATCGCCGCTCTGCACCGCCCCCAGCATGGCGCGGTCCTCCCGCTCGATGCGGTCGAGCTCGCTCGGCGAGACCGGCTCGGGGTCGCCGAAGCGCGGCCCCACGTGGGCCAGGTCGGCTCCGGCGATGAGCGCCACGCGGCGTCCGCTGGCGGCGATCGTCTCACCCAGCGCCTCGAGAAATCTGGGGATGCGTGGATCGTCCTCGACGCGCCGGCGCCCGGCCAGCGCCTCGTGGGCGAAGCTGGCGAGGACGGGGACGATCGCGATGTCGCGCCGCCCCGCGGAGAGGTAGCGGAGGAAGACCGCCTGGAACTCGATCGAGTGCTCCACACGGTGTGCCGCCTCGGAGGCGAAACAGTCCTGGCCCGCGCGCGCGGCCAGCCGCTCGACGAAGTCGCGATCGACGGGGGCCGGCCCGAACGGGGTGTCGTAGTCCTTCCGCGTGAGCGCGAACGGGTCGGGCATCCCGGCGTGGCAGGTGCCGAAGATGACGAAGAGGTCGGCGTCGCTCCGCTCGGCCAGGTCGCGGTAGGCCCACGCGTACCCGGGGCCGCCGCGGTGATAGTCGATGTGGGGCGCGATGACGGCTCTGAGCCCGTCGGCGCGCGCGGCCGTGCGGTCGATCGCACCGGGCCCGCCGGAGGTCGTGAAGAAGGCATCCATGGCCCGGCGAAGCTCCCCCGGATCCACGGGGTAGGCGCTGCCGGCGTGGGCTGCCGGCCGGACCGCGGCCGCGACGAACGCGCGGTCGATCGCCGCCCGCCGGGCCGCGAACCGCGCGCTCTCCATGAACCCGTGCTCGTCCAGCGCCGCGATGACGTCCTCGATGTCGGCTCGCGGCACGATCTCGCCGTGGCGCCGAGCCAACTCCGCCTGGATGTCGAGGATCGAGCGCTGGCCATCGAGGAGCGCCAGCACCTCGAGGAGCGGCAGCGGCAGGAGCAAGATCGACGTCGTGTAGCCCGCCGGGTCGCGGAGGGCGACGAGCCGCTGTCCCTCGTGCTCGACCGGGGAGGCCTCGAGGGGACGGAGCCGGGGCGTGTCCTCGTTCATAGGTTGAGGAAGTTCAAGACCGATCCGGCATAGATTCGCGCTGCATCGACCAAGTCTGATACCTCGACGCATTCGTTCACCTGGTGCGCGATAAGCCGGTTCCCAGGGCCGCACGTCACGATCGGGATGCCTCGCGTCGTCCGAAGAATCGTGCCGTCGGTCGAGCCCGGCACGCCGCCGAAAACCGGCCGGCGCCTCGTCGCCTGGCGCACGGCCGTCATCATGGCACGCACCAGAGGCTCGCGCCGGTCCACGGTGGTCGGCGGGCGGAAGCCGTTGAGCGCCCACCACTCGACACTGAGGCCGGGAACGCTCGCCGCGGCGGCCCGACAGGCACGCTCGATCTCGGCCGACACCACGGTCTCGTCCGGTCCCGGCGTGAGACGGATGTCCAGCGTCGCCTGAGCCGCCGACGGGATGACGTTCGACTGGGGCGTGCCATGAACGGGCGCCTGCACCACCGTCGCCGTGACGGTGGGCGGACGAAGATAGCGGCTGCGCCGGCAGAGTCGACGCAGCCGGCGCTCCAGCCGGGGCGCCTGGTGGAGGAGCGCCGCCAGTCCCGCGATCGGATTCACGCCCGCCTCCGGCATGGCCCCGTGGGCCATGCGGCCGCGGATCAGCACCCGGGCCCAGACCACGCCCCGCTGCTCGAGGCACAGCTGGTTCTGCTCTGGCTCGCAGATGATGGCGGCGTCCAGCTCCTGGCCGATCGGCGTCGCGCAGAGGTGCTTGACGCCCAGCATGTCCCCTTCCTCGTCGACCAGCGCGCCGACCACCAGACGGCCGCCCAGCGGCACACCGCTCCGCTTGATCGCCGCCGCCGCGATCATCGCCGCGGCCAGGCCACCCTTCATGTCGGCGGCACCGCGCCCCCAGATGCGCCCGTTGGCGACCTGGCCGCTGAAGGGCGGGTAGCGCCACTCGGCGGGATTGCCCTCGGTGACCACGTCGGTGTGCCCCTCCAGCAGCAGGCACCGGCCGTCCCCCTTGTCGCCGAGCCAGGCGACGACGTTGGGCCGGCCGGGGGCGACCGGCTGGACCTCGACGTTCAGACCTTCCTTGACGAACCAGCGCTCGATGTACTGGGCGACGGCTCCCTCGGTGGCGTGGGAGTCATCGGGACGGACGACGCTCGGAATACGGACGAGGTCGCGCGTCAGCGCGACCAGCTCCGCTTCATCGATGTGGGCGAGAGCCGCTTCGATGCTGGATCCGACCGCCACTCGCTCAGACTACTCGTGCGGGAAGGACAGGATCACCGCGTCGAGACGGATGACGCGGTACTCTTCGCCGGCCACGTAGAAGTAGTGGCCCTCGACCTCCTCGGCGCTCTCCTCGAAGGCGACGATCGTCTTGAGGCCCGGCATCTCTCGGAACGCGTTGGCGCCCTCGTCGAAGCCATCCCCCCGTGCCACGACCTCCCCGTAGCGGATCGGCGAGCCCTTCGGGCAGTGCACGCGGACGTCGGCGGGGCCTTCGGGCAGGAGCCGGACCAGGAGATTGATTCCGTAGACCTGGATGGGGATGTTCGTCATCGATCTCCTCGACGCACGTTAGGTTCCATTATGATACCACGCGGGCTTCGGACCGCCGGCGCGACGGGGCGTCCGCGGCGGCGTGCCAGAGATAGGCGGCGAGCAGCGCGCCGACGACCACGGCGCTGCCGCCCGCGCGGAGCCTTCCGAGCACGAGCGCGCCGATGCCGAAGAGCCCCAGGTACACCACGACGCAGCCGATCACCCACTGGATCAACCCCGCTCCCAGACCGCCGTCCGCTCGCGCCTCCGGAACGATGGCTCGCCATCCCGGGCCCCCCGGTCGCACCCGCGCATAGAATCGGCGCAGACGCTCGGGCGGCTCCGGCGGCGTGAGGAAGGTCACCAGGAGCCAGATGGCGGTCGTGGCCGCGGTCGTGGTGAGCAGCAGCCAGGCGAAGCCGCGCGGATCGTCGGCGCTGAGGCCGAAGGCGAACTGGGCGACGAGCGACACGACCAGCGCCGCCGTCATGGCGCTCACCTCCGACCAGGCGTTGACGCGCCACCAGTACCAGCGGAGCAGGTACACGAGCCCGGTGCCGGCTCCGAGCGCCAGGAGGAACTTCCACGCGCCCTCCACGGAGCCGATGTAGTAGGTGACCACGCCCGAGATCGCCATCATTCCGACGGTGGCGACGCGGCCGACGGCGACGTAATGCGCCTCGGCGCGCCCCGGCGCCCAGAATCGGCGGTAGACGTCGTTGACGAGATAGGAAGCCCCCCAGTTGAGCTGGGTGGAGATCGTCGACATGTACGCGGCGAAGAAGGCTGCCAGGAGGAAGCCGCGCCAGAAGGGCGGCAGGACATCGACCATCACGCGCACGTAACCCGACTCCGGGTCGGCCAGCCCCGGGTAGAGCACCATCGAGACGAGGGCCACGACGATCCAGGGCCAGGGTCGGAGCGCGTAGTGGGCGATGTTGAACCAGACGGCAGCCAGCAGCGCGTGGCGCTCGTCCTTGGCCGACATGATCCGCTGGGCGACGTAGCCGCCTCCGCCCGGCTCGGCGCCGGGGTACCAGGAGGCCCACCAGTTGACGGCGATGTAGACGAAGAAGGTCAGGGCCGGCATCCAGGCCGAATCGAGGGCGGGAACCATGCCCAGCGGCGCGTCGTCGGGGAAGCGCGCGTGCAGCGCCGCCAGCAGCCCGCTCATCCCGCCTACCGCGCCCAGGGCGAAGAATGCCAGCGCGATGCAGCCGGCCATGGCCAGGGCGAACTGGAAGAAGTCCGTGACCAGGACGCCCCACAGTCCAGAGATCGCCGAGTAGAGGCCGGTCAACACGAAGAGACCGATCGTGGCCTGCCACTTCCCTACCCCGAGGGTCAGTCCGAGGATCTTCGCCATCGCCGCCGTCACCCAGCCGATGATGATCGAGTTGACGGCCAGCGCCAGGTAGGAGGCCCGGAAGCCCCGCAGAAATGCCGCCGCTCCGCCCGAGTAACGGATCTCGGCGAACTCGGCGTCGGTCATCACGCCGGCCCGGCGCCAGAGGCGGGCATAGAAGACGGCCGTCAGCATGCCGCTCATGACCATGGACCACCACAGCCAGTTGCCGGCGATCCCGTACTTCACCGTGAGTCCGGTGACCACAAGCGGCGTGTCGGCGGCAAAGGTCGTGGCGACCATGGACGTCCCGGCCAGCCACCAGGGAATGGCGCGGCCGGAGAGGAAGAACTCCTCCGCCGAGGCCCCGGCCCGCCGCGAGTAGACGAGCGCGATCGTCAGCGAGAGTGCGAAGTAGGCGACGATCACCGCCCAGTCGACGGCGGTGAGGATCACGGCGCCAGTTCGGGGGCGTTGAGCTGGCGCGGGAACTCGGGCGCGTTCAACTCCCGGGGCTGCTGGTCCAGGGCTTCGAGGACCGGGATCTCCCCGCCGGTGGCGACACCGAGCTCCCGGAACCTCCGCGCCGCCGGCAGCACTCGCGATTCCATCGAGGCCACGGCCCGGTTGAACGCGGCGGTGGCGCGCGCCATGGACCGCCCGACCTCGTCGAAGTGTTCGCCCAGGATCCGCAGACGGTCGTACAGCTGGCGCCCCAGCTCGCTGATCTCCTCGGCGTTGGTGGTGATCTGCTCCTGCCGCCAGCCGAACGCGATGGCGCGCAGCAGCGCCATGAGCGTCGTAGGCGTCGCGATCACCACTTGCCGGGCCATGCCGTCCTCGATCAGGGAGGCGTCGACGTCCACCGCCGCTGCGACGAAGGCCTCGCCGGGGATGAACATGACCACCAGCTCGGCGGCCTTGCCGAATTCCTCCCAGTAGGCCTTGCCGGCCAGCGCCGTCATGTGCTGGCGCACCTGCTGGGCATGGCGGGCCAGCCCGGCGGCGCGCTCCTCGGGCGTCTTCGCGGTCACCGTATCGAGATAGGCGGCCAGCGGGACTTTGGCGTCCACGATGATCTGGCGTCCGGCCGGCAGGTGCACGACCATGTCGGGGCGCAGGCGTCCGTGCTCACCCTCGACCGTGACCTGCTCGACGTAGTCGCAGTGCGCCGTCATCCCGGCCAGCTCCACCACGCGGTGGAGCGTGATCTCTCCCCACCGCCCGCGCACGTTGGGGGCGCGAAGCGCGGTGACCAGGTTCCCCGTTTCACGCTGGAGCTCGGCGCTGTGGAGCGTGAGCGTGCGCACCTGTGCCTCCAGGCTGCCGTAGGCCTGCTGGCGGCTGGCCTCGAGCTCGCGGAGCTGCACCTCGTACCGCCCGAGCGCCTCCTGGAGCGGACGCACGAGGTTGTCGAGGGCCTCCTGGCGGCGCCCCAGCTCGCCCTCCAGACGCTCCTTGGCCAGCGCCAGGAACTCCGAGTTGGTCTCCCGAAGGGCGTCGGCGCTCAAGGCCTTGAACACGTCCCCGAGCTGCCCCTGGGCCTGGTCGAAGAGCCGTCGCTGCGCTTCCAGGTTTTCGCGAGCCGCCTCCCACCGCGTTTCCGCCTGGGCGCGCAGCGTCCGCTCGTCCTCGAGCGCGTGGCGCAGCTCCGACACCTGCAGGTCGTGCTGGGTGAGCTGCTTCCGCAGCTCGTCCCCGAGGGCCTCGGTCGCGGCCAGGCGCGCGCCGAGCACCTCCCGCTCGGCCAGGGCCGCCGCTACGTACTGGCCGCGGGCCACGATCCACGCCAGGCTCGCGCCGATGATCAGCCCCCCCACGATCAGCCCGAGTTCAAGCACGGTGCCCCCTCCAGTGCCGGCACACGCCGCGCAGGCCGCAGGGCCCGCAGACGACGCGATCACGGCGGTCGCGACAGTCGCCCGACATCCGTTTGTGACAGAGCGCGAAGTCGTACTTCACCGGATCCGCGGGGTCGATGCGGGCGAGGCGCCGGGTGATCTCCTCGACCATCCGCCAGGTCCGGCTGCGGCGGCGAGTGAGCCCGATGGCGCGGCTCATGTTCTCGACATGAGTGTCGACGGGGATGAGGAGCCGCGACGGCGAGACGGAGGCCCAGAGACCGAAGTCGGGCGGCTCGCGTCGAACCACCCAGCGGAGGAACAGGTGCAGGCGCTTGCACGGGCCCCCGGCCGACGGCAGCGGAAACAGGTGGCGGTAACCGCGGGAGAGCCGGCCCCGCGGGAAGACCTCGCGCAGATCGGCATCGAGGAAGGCGTGGACGAAGCGCTCCAGCGCGGGCCCGATGGGTCCCCGCCCGTCGCCGTCGCCCGCTAGGAAGCACTTCTCGAGGGTGCCGTGGCGGGCCAGCAGGTCGCGGGTCGCGATGCAGAACGCGACCAGGTCACGCGGGCGGTTGAAGCGATAGCGGAAGGCCGCGAACGCGCCGGCGTCGCGGCGGGGATCGAACCCGGCCACGAAGGCGGCCGGCGACGGGCCCATGGCCGCCAGCACACCGTCGAGCGCCCGCCCGAACAGCTCCACCCGGCCGTAGGCGAGGCACGCGGTGAGCAGGCTGACGATCTCGCGGTCGCGGGGATCGGCGTAGCGGAGAGGGAACTGAAGGGCGTCGCGCCCGACACGCGCGGCGTAATCGAACTCGCGATAGAGCCGCTCGAGCGACTCGCCCAGGGCGCCGGCTCGTCTCATTCGCCGCTCTGGCGGCATGATATCATGCCGTCGCCGTGAAACTGGTAGTGCGAGCCGCAGGACGCCGGCGAGCCGCTGGGCGAGCCGCAGGGCGGCCAGGGGCTGGGGCCCCTGCGCCCGAAGCGAGCGAAACTGGGAAGTCCCGCCCGTCCGAGGCGAGCCTATGATGAAGACGCGCAACGTCGGCGTCGTCGGCCTCGGCGCCATCGGCCGCGCGGTGTGCCGCGCGCTGGACGCGGGGATTCCAGGCCTCAGGCTGGCGGGCGCGCTGGCCCGCGATCGCGAGCGCGCCGAGCGCTTCCTGCACGGGCTCGCCGGGCGCCCGCCCTTCCTGCCCCTCGACGACCTCATCGCCGCCTCCGAGCTCGTCGTCGAGGCTTCGACGCAGGCCCATCTGGAGGAAATCGCGCCGAAGGCGCTGGGCGTCGGGCGCGACCTGGTCGTGCTCTCCTCGGGCGGGCTCCTCGGACGCGGGGACTGGGTCGCGCTGGCCGAAGCCAACCGCTGCCGGATCTACGTTCCGTCCGCCGCCATCGCCGGTCTCGACGGCGTCAAGGGCGCGCGTGTCGGGACGGTCACCGCGGTGACCATGGAGACGCGCAAGCCCCCACGGGGATTGGCCGGAGCGCCGTGGATCGTCCAGCAGAAGATCGACCTCGACGCGATCGCGGCCGAGACGCTCATCTTCGAGGGCCCGGCCACCGAGGCCTGTCGGGCCTTCCCGGCCAACGTCAACGTGCTGGCCGCGCTGTCCCTGGCGGGGATCGGCCCCGAGAAGACCCGGATCCGCATCTATGCGGTCCCGGGCCTCCAGATGAACGCGCACCGGGTCACGATGGAGGGCGAGTTCGGTCGGCTCGCGGTCGAGATCGAAAACGTCCCCTCGGAGAACCCGCGCACCGGCAAGCTCTCCTACCTCTCCACGATCGCACTGCTGAGAGACCTCGGAGCCTCGCTGCGCGTCGGGACCTGACGCCGGGGGCGTGCCCCCCGGGCGCCCGGTTTCAGTGCGGCTGGGTGGCCTCCAGGTAGCGCTCGGCCTCGAGCGCAGCCATGCACCCGGTCCCGGCGGCGGTGACGGCCTGGCGATAGACGTAGTCCTGGGCGTCGCCGGCGGCGAAGACGCCCAGCACGGAGGTCTGCATCGTGCCGGGGACGACCTTGATGTAGCCGTTGGGCAGCAGGTCCACCTGGCCCCGGAAGATCTGGGTGTTCGGCTCGTGTCCGATCGCGATGAAGAGCCCGTCCACCATCCGCTCGGTGAGGGCGCCGGTGGCCAGATTCTTGAGCCGCACACCCGTGACCTTGCCCTGGCGGATGTCGAAGATGTCGTCCAGGGCGCTGTTCCACACGAACGAGATCCTCGGGTTCTTGAAGGCGCGCTCCTGCATGATCTTGGAGGCCCGCAGCGCGTCCCGCCGGTGGACGACCGTGACCGCCCGGCCCAGACGGGAGAGGTAGAGCGCCTCCTCCATCGCAGAGTCGCCGCCGCCCACGACCATGATGTCCTGATCCTTGAAGAAGAACCCGTCGCAGGTGGCGCAGGTGCTGACCCCGCGCCCCATCAGCTTCATCTCGTTCTCGAGCCCCAGCAGCTTGGCCGAGGCGCCCGTGGCGATGATGACGGTGTGGCTCTGGTACTCCGTCTCCCCCACCCGCACCACGAAGGGCCGGCGCCTGAAGTCCACCGAGGTCACGTCCTCGGCGATCATCTCGGTGCCGAAGCGCTCGGCCTGCTTCCGGAACGTCTCCATCAGCTCCGGCCCCATGAGGCCGTCGACGAAGCCGGGATAGTTCTCGACCAGCGTGGTGAGCATCAGCTGACCGCCGGACTGCACGCCGATGAACATGAGCGGCGCCAGGTTGGCCCGGGCCGCATAGATGGCGGCCGTGTAGCCCGCCGGGCCGGAGCCGATGATGATCACCTTGCGCGCCGTCATAGTCCCCCGTGCCTCCTTACTCTAGGCTCGCCTCGGACGCGGGGGCCCCAGCCCCCGGCCGTCCTGCGGCTCGCACGTCCGCAATATTAGATGCGGTCCTCGGCCGCCAGGATACCGCGCAGCTCGGCCAGGTCACGGATCTCGAACCGGGGCGGCGCCACCCCCGGTGGCAGCGCCTGGCCCTCCCGGTTGAGCCATGCCGCGTGCATGCCGACACGGTGGGCGCCCAGCACGTCGATGTCGGCGCGGTCGCCGACGAAGAGCGCTTCCCCGGGTCCGACCCCGAGCTGTCGCAAGGCCTCATGGTAGATCGCCGGCGCCGGCTTGCGCCAGCCGACGGCATCCGAGACCAGAACCGCGGTGAACAGGTCGGCGACGCCCGCCGACTCGAGGATGCCGAGGGCCGTCGGCGTGTAGTCGAAGTTGGAGACGACGGCCAGGCGGTACCGACGGGCGAGATCGGCCAGGAGCGGACCGTGGTGGCTCGGGAACTCCGCGGCCTTGGAGAGCTCACGCCGGTGGGTCTCGAGCAGGCTCTGCATCACGGCGTGCGGGCAGGCGGCCGCATCGAGGCCCAGACAGCGGAAGAGTTCGGCGAAGCGCTCGGGGGCCGGGACCTCACGGTGATCGATCGCCCGCCGGCGCTCGGCCTCCTGCCAGCTCTGGCTGAGGGCGACGTGGAAGGCGTCGAGCGTCACCTCGGGTGCCAGGGCCTGCAGGAGCGGATGGAGGTGCCCGGCGGTGGACCGGACCACGCGCCCGTTGAGCTCCACCGCGGGCAGGCGCTCGCGGTCGAAGCGCACCAGCGTGTCGAACAGATCGAAGAGCACCGCGCGGTAGGCCATGGCGCTCAGAGGGGTTTCCGCCCGGCGTAGCCTTCGTCGAGGCCGTGCCAGTAGCGGATCTCACGCTCGCCACACTTCCAGCAGAGGTTCACTTCCTGGCCGTGGCGTAGATGGGGGAAGTCGACGAGGCCCAGCTCCAGATCCTTGGGTACGCCCCCCAGGGCCAGAATCTCGTTGAGGGCCTCCTGGATACGCTCGAGGACGCGGTCGAGGCGCTGGCGCTCCGCCTGCCATGCCTCCCGGTCGAGGATGCCGCCGCCCGCCAGCGTGATCCGCTGCTGCTCGGCCTGCATGCGCTCCCGCGCGGCGCTGGCCTCCCGGTGCCCCGCCATCACGCGCTCCACGAGCTCGGTGAGCGCGGGGATCAGGGCCTCCACCTCGGCGGGCGAGAAGTACCGGTCAGCCAACGAACGGCGCGTCCACGAAGATCGCGTGCACCTCCTTCGGTCCGTGCACGCCGCGGGTCAGAGTGAGCTCGATGTCAGCCGTGCGGCTGGGCCCCGTGATGAAGTGAATGGCGCCGCCCCGCCCCACCGGCGGCTGGCCTTCATGCCACGATTCCAGAACGACGCCGAGCTGCTGGAGCGACTCGACCAGCGCGGTGCGATCGAAGACCGCGACGTGGTAGGGCGGCAGGAGCGCGGTGGACCGGGGGCGCCCGGCGCCCGACACCAGCACCAGCGTCCCCGTCTCGGCCACGGCCAGGTCGACGCCGGTGAGGCCGAGGTCCGCCTCGGCGATGTGGGCCCGCAGCCCGTGCCGCTCGGCCTCCGGGAGCCCGCCGGGTGGCATGAGGTGGGTCTCGAGATCCTGCGCCATCAGCGGGCCACTGAGATCGGCGCGGAGCGCCGAAGGGTGCCAGGCGATCACGCGGCGCGCGCCCCGCTCCCGCGCCAGGGCGCCCACGACCTCCGGCACCTCTGCGAGGGACGGCACGCGGTAGAAGATGCCCCCGACGCGCTCGAACTCGCGCCGGAAGACCTCCAGGGTCTCCGGCCAGCGCTCGGAGAGCTCGCGGCGGAGGGTGTCGGCGATCCGCTGGGGGTGCGCGGGGCGCTCAGCCACGGACGCGGCGAAGAGTCCTGAGGTCTTCCTCATCTCCCCGCGGATCCGGGCCAAGAACTCCTGACGCGTCATGACTCGCGCTCCAGCTCGGCCCAGCGCTCGGAGAACGTGGGCGCCGCCACCGGCGGCAGATCGCGCGTCCGCGTCCAGTGGCCGAAGAAGAGCGGCAGCCGGCGGATGACGCCATCGCGCACAAAGGGGCGCTGGAACAGCCGCGCCAGGCGCGCCGACAGACGATAGAGCGCCGGCCGGGTGAGCAGGCGGCCCAGGGTCTTGAACACGACGCGCTCGGCCCAGGGCGCGGTCTTGCTCTCGACGCCGCCCTGGC
The DNA here is from genome assembly GCA_001917535.1 of Candidatus Rokubacteria bacterium 13_1_40CM_69_27. GTDB lineage: Bacteria > Methylomirabilota > Methylomirabilia > Rokubacteriales > CSP1-6 > MNEF01. Next base: position 17,884 of record MNEF01000106.1, on the reverse strand, counting down.
GCAGCTCGATCAGCATGCGGGGAATGTCGATCCTGACGGGACACGCATCGGCGCAGGCGCCGCACAGGGACGAGGCGTGGGCCAGCTCCTTGACCGACTCCTGACCGTGCAGCATGGCCGTCAACAGAATACCGATGGGCCCAGGATAGGTGTAGCCGTAGGCGTGGCCGCCGATCTGGCGGTAGACCGGGCAGACGTTCAGGCAGGCGCCGCAGCGGAGGCAGGAGAGCGCCTCCCGCAATGGTCCGGCCAGCTGCGTGATGCGCCCGTTGTCGAGGAGCACGAGATGGAACTCGTCCGGGCCCTCCAGCTCACCCGGCCTTCGCGGTCCCTGGACGAGGGTCGTGTAGACGGAGAGCTTCTGCCCGGTCGCGCTCTTGGCCAGGATGGCCAGGAAGATCATCAGATCGGTCATCGAGGGCACGACCTTCTCCACGCCCATCACCGCGATGTGCACGCGGGGTAGCGAGGTCACCATCCGCCCGTTGCCCTCGTTGGTCACCAGCACCACTGTTCCCGTGTCCGCCACCGCGAAGTTGGCGCCGGTGATCCCGACCTCGGCCCTGAGAAACTTGTCGCGCAGCTCCGCCCGCGCGATCCGCGTGAGGACCTCGGCATCGGCGGCGACCTCGCGCTTGAGCTCGCGCGCGAACAGCTGGGCCACCTGCCCTTTGGTCTTGTGGATTGCCGGCGCGATGATGTGCGAGGGCTTCTCGTGCGCGAGCTGGATGATGTACTCTCCCAGATCTGTCTCCACCGGCGTGATCCCGGCCCGGGTCAGCGCCTCGTTCAGTTCGATCTCCTCGGTCGCCATCGACTTGGTCTTGACCGCCATCCGGGCGCCCCCCCGCTTGGCGATCTCGAGGACGATGTCCCGCGCCTCCTCGGCCGTGACCGCGTAGTGAGCGTGGCCGCCCAGCCGCTCCACGTTGTCGACCAGGCGCTCGACGTAGTGATCCAGCTGTTGGAGGGTGGCTTCCTTGATCTGGCGGGCTCGGTCGCGGAGGCGCTCGCCCTGGGGGAAGCCGTCGAAGGCCTCCCGACGCAGCTCGATGAACTTGGTCGTCGCGATCGTCAGCGCTTCCTGCAAGGAGGCGTCGTTGAGCGCGCTGGCGGCTCGCTGACGGAAACTCACGGGGTCCGAGCGCCGGCTTCGCCGGCGCAATCCGTTTTGGGGGAGGTTTCGGAGGGGGCCGTCGAGGCCCCCTCCGATTGAAGCAGCTCGGCCAGGTGAAGGGCCCGCACCTTCGACCCCCGCCGGCGCAGCCCGCCGCTCATCTGCATGAGACACCCGGCGTCGCAGGCGACCACGCAGCCGGCGCCCGTCGCCTCGATGTTGGCCAGCTTCTTGTCGAGGATGGCCGTCGACACCTCGGGCAGACGCACCGAGAAGGAGCCGCCGAAGCCGCAGCACTCGTCGCCGCCGGGCAACTCCACGAACTCGGCGCCCGCGAGCCTCTTGAGGATGGCCCGCGGGCTCCCGGCTTCCCCGAGGCCACGCAAGAGGTGGCAGGAGTCGTGGTAGGTGACGCGCCCGGGCACGGCGCTCCGGAACTCCGTCCGGCCGAGGACCGAGACCAGGAACTGGGAGAGCTCGAACGTCCGGTGCGCCTGGCGCTCGGCCTCGGCTCGGAGGCCGGGCTCGCGCATCAGTCCCGGGTACTCGTGCTTGACCATCCAGGCGCAGGAGCCCGACGGCACGACGACGTGTTGAGAATCGCGGAACAACGGGAGCGTCCGCCGCGCGACCTTGGCCGCCTCGGCGTGATAACCGGAGTTGAACAGCGGGAGGCCGCAACAGGTCTGGCCGCGGGGAAAGTCGACGTCGATGCCCAGGCGCCGCAGCAGGCGGACGATGCGGACGCCGACCTCGGGGTAGAACATGTCCCCCAGGCACGTGATCATCAGCGAGGCCCTGATCGGAGCCTTCCCGGGTTCGTTCATGCGCTGTGCGGCGGCGGGGGCGTGACGACGACGAGGGCCAGCAGCGGGGTGGTTCCCGCATTGACCAGGCCGTGAGTCGTGCCGGCCGGAGCCACCACCGCCTCCCCCGCGTCCACCGTCTCCTCCCGCCCGTCCAGGAAGACGCGACCGCGGCCCTCGAGGACGAAGTAGATCTTGTCCTGGTCCTGATGGGCGTGCGGCTTCTGCTCCTGCCCCGGCGCTAGGCAGTAGAGGTCGAGCTGGGTCCGCGCCGTCGTCGCCAGCGCGATCTTCGCCATCTTGTCCGGACGGAACTGCGCGAGCTCCCTCACTCGGATCTTCATGTCGGCCTCATGCCGGTAGCGCGCGGGCCACCAGCTCGACCGGGTGGACCACCTCGATGTCGAGCCCCCGCGCGCGACATCCCTTCGCGATCTGGAGCAGGCAGCCCGGGTTCGCGGCGGCGACGACTCGGGCGCCCGTCGCGAGGATGCGCGAGATCTTCATGTCCAGCAGCCGCTCGGCCATCTCGGGCTCGACGAGATTGTAAACGCCGGCGCTCCCGCAGCAGAGCTCGCTGTCGGCCAGCGGGACGAGTCGCAGGCCCGGAACGCGGGCCAGCAGCGCGCGGGGCTCGTTCCTCAGCTTCTGGCCGTGAGCCAGGTGACAGGCGTCGTGGTATGTCACCGACGTCTCGAGCCGGCCCAGCGGCAGGTCGGCGTCGACGAGGACCTGGCTGACGTCTCTCACTCGCCGGGCGAGCGCTCCGACCTCGGCGGCCTCGGGCAGCCAGTGGCCGTACTCCTTCATGGCCGAGCCGCAACCCGCGGCACTGGTGACGACGTAGTCGAGGTCCCCGGCGAACTGCGCCGCCAGGGCCCGGGCTCGCCGCCGGAATGCTCCGAGCCGCCCCCCGTGCAGATCGAGCGCGCCACAGCAGCCCTGCTCGCGCGGCACGATGACGTCCCAGCCGGCGAGGCTCAGCAGGCGGGCCGTGTCGCGGTTCACCTGCGGGTACAGGTGGCGCTGCACGCAGCCGGTCAGCAGCCCGAGGCGCCCGCGGCGCCCACCCCGGGCGGGAATCAGCTCCGGCAGCGGCTCGCGTGGCGGCACCAGGGGCAGCAGCGCCTCCATCGCCGCCAGGCGGGGCGCCAGGCGCAGCAGGCCACTGGCGCGGACCAAGCGCTGAAGCCCGGAGCGCTGATAGAGGCGTAAGGCGCCCAGGAGCAGGCCCATCCGGCCGGGATGGGGGAACACGGCGAAGATCAGCCGCGTCAGCAGACGCGGCTCGGAGGACAGCCCGCGGCGAGCCAGCTGAAAGCGCGTGGCCTCCAGCAGCGCGCCGAAAGGCACCCCCGCGGGGCAGGCGCTCTCGCACGCGCGACAGCCGAGGCAGAGATCCATGTGGCGCGCGAAGGCTTCCGTCGGCTCGAGTCGCTCCTCGGCGGCGGCCCGCATGAGGTAGATACGGCCGCGGGGCGAGTCCATCTCCTCGCCAAGCACGCGATAGGTCGGGCACTGCGGTAGGCAGATGCCACAATGCACGCAGGCGCGGATCCCCTCCAGGCTGGGCAGATCGGGCGCGGTGAAAGCTCCCAGCCGAGCGACGCTCATCACAGGCCCCCGACGAAGCGCCCCGGATTGAGCACGCGGTGGGGATCGAACTCGTCCTTCAGCGCGCGCATGAGCGCGAGGGTCGCGGGGTCGAGCGGGCCCCAGGGGTCCAGGCCGGCCCGGAGGGCGATCGGCCCGCTCTGGATCACCACGCTGCCCCCGAAATCGCCGACGAACGCCCGCAGCCGCTCGATGAACCTGGCAGCGCCCTCCAGCTCGGCGCCCGTCAGCGTGACCCGGAGCGTCGCCACCGCCGCACAGCCGGTGATCATCACGGCGGCGCCCGATCCCAACCCCTCCTGGCCGCGCTCGATCGCGTCCACCGTGTCGGCGAGGCGGCTCGGCAGCGACGCGACCTGGAGCACCATCTCCCCGTCGCCCCTCGCGAAGGCACGATCGTAGCGCTCCCAGAAGGTCGCGGGGGCCACGGCGGCCCCGCCCCCCGCGCGGCGGGCGAAGTCCTCGACGAGCGCGCCCTGATCGCGCACGGCGGCCTCGACGCTTCCGATCGCGATGGCGACTGCGGCCCGGGCCGGGGTGGCCGCGCAGGCGCGCAGCGCCGCTCCACTCAGAAGCTCGACGCGGCTCGGCTGCAGCGTCGAGTCGAGGACGCACGCGACGAACGCCTGGGCCGCCGCCGCGGACGGGAAGGCAGCGAGCCACGTCAGCTCGGACTCGGGCATCGGATGCAGTCGAAGCGTGAGCTCCGTGAGCACACCGAGGGTGCCGAGCGATCCCACCATTAGCTTGGGCACGTCATAGCCGGTCACCGACTTCACGACCCGCGCGCCACCCCACGTGGACACGCCGTGGGCCTGGACGAAACGCACGCCCAGCAGGAGATCGCGGAGAGTGCCGTAGCGCGCCCGGAGCGGACCATGGGCGTTGGTGGCCACGAGGCCGCCGATCGTCCGCGACTGCCAGCCCGGCGGATCCACCGGAAGCCACTGGTGCCGGGCGGCCAGACGAGCGGCCAGCGCTCCCGCGGTGATCCCCGCCTCCACGCTCACCGTGAGATCGTCGGGGTTGTCCTCGGTGACCCGCGTGAGGCCGCGCATGTCGAGCACGGCGTCCAGCCGCGCGGGGGGACGTCCTAGATCGAGGGCGCTGGCGCTGCCCCGCGCCGCCACCGCCAGCTTCTCGTCGTGAGCCAGCGCCAGGACGGCGGCCACCTGCTCCAGGGCGCCCGGGCTCACCACCCACCGCGGCGGGCGCCCGTCGATGGCAGCCGCGACCAGGAGGCGGGGCTCGGCGCTCACGCGCTCGCGGCCGACGATCTCGGCGAGGGCTCCCTCGATGGACCGGGTGGAGACGCTCATCACGCAGGCCCGCTAGATCCAGGCGCCGGTGGGCAGGACCGGACGCGATGGCCTGAATCCCTCGGCGCAGGCCGGGTGCGACGGCAGCAGCTTTCCCGGATTCATGATCCCGTCGGGATCGAAGACGCGCCGCAGGCGATACATGAAGTTCAGATCGGCCTCGGAATACTGCAGGGTGAGATTCTCGGCCTTATCCACGCCCACTCCGTGCTCACCGGTCACGCTTCCCCCCAGCTCGATGCAGGCGTGAAGCAGCTCTTCGTTGGCCCGGACCGCCCGCGCCAGCTCCTCGGGCTTGCGGTCGTCGTAGCAGATCAGCGGGTGCAGGTTGCCGTCTCCCGCGTGAAAGACGTTGGCGATGAGCACGCCGTGGCGGGCCGCGATGGTCTCCATCTCCCGCATGATCTGGGGGAGCTTCGAGCGCGGGACCACGGCGTCCTGCAGCAGGTAGCTCGAGGTCAGTCGACCGACGGCCCCGGCCGCCTCTTTGCGCCCCTTCCAGAGGAGCGCCCGCTCGGCTTCGTCGTGGGCCACGCGCACTTCGAGGGCGCGATGCCGGCGGCAGAGGGCCGCGCAGCGCTCGCCCTGGACTTCCACCTCCGCGGTCGGCCCGTCCAGCTCGATGAGCAGCACCGCGCCCGCCCTGTCCGGGTATCCTGCGCCGATGCCCGCGTTGATGGCGCGGATGATGACCGCGTCGAGCATCTCGAGGGCGGCCGGGATCATCCCGGCCGCGATGATGTCCGAGACCGTTTCGGAAGCCTCCCCGATCGTGGCGAAGGACGCCAGTACGGTCTTCACCGCCTCGGGGGCGTGGAGCAGGCGCACCGTGATGGCGGTGACGAGACCGAACGTCCCCTCGCTTCCCACCGCGGCGCCCGTCAGGTCGTAGCCGGGCCGGTCCATGGCCTTGCCGCCGAGGCGGACGAGCTCGCCGCGACCCGTGACCATCTCCAGCCCCAGGACGTGGTTGGTGGTGATGCCGTACTTCAGGCAGTGCGGTCCCCCGGCGTTGGTCGCGACGTTGCCGCCGATGGATGACACCATCTGGCTGGAGGGATCGGGCGCGAAGAAGTAACCCCGGTCGCTCACCGCCCGGGTGAGCCAGAGGTTGATCAGCCCCGGCTGCACGGTGGCGCATCGGTTGGCGAGATCGATGTCGAGGATCCGGTCCATACGATTCAGCGACACCATGACGCCCCCCCGAGGCGCCATGGCGCCGCCGATGAGCCCCGTCCCCGAGCCGCGCGGCACGACGGGAACCCGCTCCCGCCGGCAAAGGTCGACGACGGCCTGCACCTGCTCCGTCCGGGTCGGCAGCGCGACGGCGTCGGGCATTCCCTTGTAGAGGGTATGCATGTCGCACTCGTAGACGAGCCGTCCTTCGGGCGTCGTGACGAGCCCCTGGGGACCCAGGATGCGCTGCAGTTCTTTGACCGCGGCGGGACTCAGGGACATGACAGCTCCACGGGCGGCACTCGCTTACCTCGGGCGGTGGTCGCGGTGTTCGAGCGCCGGCGGAGCCGGCGCGACTCGATCCGGGGGGAGGCCTCGGAGGGGACCGTCTAGACCCCCTCCGATGAGGAGGCCCCCTCCGATGTTCATTCGATCTTCCAGGTATCTCCCGACGTGAGGAGCTTGGCGATGTCGCCGGCGCCGCGCTCAGAGACGGCGCGCTTCTCCTGATCGAGGAGGATCTCCTCGTACACGGGCGCCTCCACCGCCGCCAGCACGCCCACCGGGATCGGAAACTCCGGGGCCCAGAGGTCGGCCAGCAGCTTGGCCGCGTTCACGTTCTTCTCGTCGTGCACCCAGAGGGCGCTGGCCGGCACGCTGGCGGCCGAGACGACCTTGGGAATGACGCCGTCCATGATGACCGCCTTGCGGTCGTCGAGCGCGCCGAAGAGCAGCGGCTTGCCCTGCTCCAGGCGGAGCTCGTACTGCAGCTTGGACTCCTTCTCGTACAGCGCGTTCCAGGCGAGGTCGTTGTACACGTTGCAGTTCTGCAGGATTTCGAGGAAGGCCGTGCCATTGTGGTGGGCGGCGCGCTTGAGCATCTCCTCCATGTGCTTGACGTCGCGATCGACCGTGCGCCCGACGAAGGTGGCGCCGCAGCCGAGCGCGAACGCCAGCGGGTTGACGGGCCGGTCGGCCGAGCCCAACGGCGTGGACTTCGTCACCTTGCCCAGCTCGCTGGTCGGCGAGTACTGCCCCTTGGTGAGCCCGTAGATCCGGTTGTTGAAGAGGAGGATGGTCAGGCTCACGTTGCGGCGGAGCACGTGCAGCATGTGGTTGCCGCCGATGGAGAGCCCATCGCCATCGCCGGTGACCACGAAGATTTTGAGATCGGGCCGGGCCAGGCGCAGGCCCGTGGCGACCGCGGGCGCCCGACCGTGGATCGTGTGGAACCCGTAGGTGTTCATGTAGTACGGGAACCGGCTGGAGCAGCCGATGCCGGAGATGAAGACGATGTTCTCCTTGGGGATGCCGAGGTCGGGCATCGTCTTCTGGACGGCGCTCAGGATCGCGTAGTCCCCGCATCCGGGGCACCAGCGGACGTCCTGGTCCGATTCGAAGTCCTTCTTCGTGTAGCGCCGGGCTTCGGCCGGCCCCGCGCCGCTCACGCTCATGACGCGCTCCCGAGGAGTTGCTTGATGGCCTCGTAGATTTCGTCGGTGGCCAGGGGCAGGCCGCGCACGCGGTTGAAGCCGACCGCGTCCACCAGATACTCGGCCCGTAGCACGCGCACCAGTTGCCCGCTGTTGATCTCCGGCACCAGCACCTTCCGGTACTCGCGCAGGATGTGGCCGAGGTCCGGCGGCAGCGGATTGAGGTACCGCAGGTGGACGGAGGCCACCGACTGGCCTTCCAACTGCGTGCGCTCGACCGCCGCGGTGATGGCCCCATAGGTGCCGCCCCAGCCGACGACCAGGAGGTCCCCCGTGGCCGGCCCGTTGATCGAGGTGGGCGGGATCTCCTGGGCGACCCGACGTACCTTCTCGGCGCGCATGCGGACCATGTGGTCGTGGTTGTCCGGGTCATAGGAGATGTTGCCGGTCACGTCCTGCTTCTCGATGCCGCCGATGCGGTGCTCCAGCCCCGGCGTGCCCGGCCTCACCCACGGCCTGGCCAGGGTGGCGGGGTCACGGAGATACGGGAAGAAGCCTTCCTTCTCCGTGCGGAACTGCACGTCGATGGGCGGCAGGCTGTTGATGTCGGGGACGGGCCACGGCTCGGAGCCGTTGGCCAGGAAGCCGTCACTGAGCACGAGCACGGGCGTCATGTATTTGGTGGCGATGCGCACCGCCTCGTAGGCGATGTAGAAGCAGTCGCCCGGCGTCGCCGGCGCCAGCACGACCACCGGCGACTCGCTGTTGCGGCCGTAGAGGGCCTGCATCAGGTCGGCCTGTTCGGTCTTCGTCGGCAGGCCCGTCGACGGCCCCCCCCGCTGGATGTCGAAGATGACGAGCGGCAGCTCGGCCGTGACGGCGAGCCCGATGCCTTCCCCTTTCAGCGCGATGCCCGGGCCGCTGGACGCGGTGACGCCGATGGCCCCGCCGAACGAGGCGCCGATCGCCGCCGTCACCGCGGCGATCTCGTCCTCGGCCTGGATCGTGCGGATCCGGAACCGCTTGTGCATCGCCAGCTCCTCGAGGATGCCGCTGGCCGGCGTGATCGGGTAGGCGCCGTAGACGACGGGCAGCTTCGAGCGCTGGGCGGCGGCCAGAAGCCCCCAGGCCAGCGCCCGGTTGCCGGTCATGGCGCGGTAGAGGCCCGGCGGCAGCTCGGCCGCCTCCACCGCATAGTGCTCGGCGAAGATCTCCGCCGTCTCGCCGAAGGCGTGACCCGCCTTGAGGACGCGCGCGTTGGCCTCGGCGATGACCTGGTTCTTCGCGAACTTCTTCTTGATCCACTCGAGCGTCGGCTCCAGCGGTCGCGTGTAGATCCAGGAAACCACGCCCAGGGCGAAGAAGTTCTTGGTGCGTTCCTTCTCCTTCTGGTTCAAGGACAGGTCCTTGATCGCCTCCAGGGTGAGGGCCGTCATGTCCACCTTGTGCAGGCGATAGCGCTCGGCCAGCGCGGGGTCGTCCAGCGGATTCGAGGGGTAGCCCGCCTTGTCGAGGTTCCGCTTGTCGAACGCGTTGGTGTTGACGACGAGGAGCCCACCCGGCTTCAGATCGCTCAGATGCACCTTCAGCGCCGCCGGGTTCATGGCCACCAGGCAGTCGAGCCGATCCCCCGGCGTGTAGACACGTTGGCTTCCGAACTGGAGTTGGAAGCTGGAGACGCCGAAGAGCGTGCCGGCTGGGGCTCGGATCTCCGCCGGGAAGTTCGGGAGCGTGGCGATGTCGTTCCCGGCCCAGGCCGATTCCGTCGTGAACTGCTCGCCCGTAAGCTGCATGCCGTCGCCGGAGTCGCCGGCGAAGCGGACTACGGCGCGGTCTAGCTCCCTCAGCTGTTTTGCGGCGGTCCGGACGGGAGCCACGGTCTCGCTCATCGATCCATCGTCCTCTCGTCGGTTCGAGTGATCAGATCAAGCGCCCTCACACACCTGCCTCGACACGCACGCGTCGGGCGTGCTTCACCGGCGGGGATTGCGCTGGATCCCGGACTGCTTGGGGAATTCGCCCCCGGGGCAACCAGAAATAATTTTATCGGAGCAGCGTGGAAAGGGCAAGAAGTCCTCCGGTTCGACCGCCGTACCGCCTAACCGGCGTCGATGCGCCCAGGGTGCTTGATGGTGTCGCCGGGGGCCAGGTTCAGCACGGCCTCGGGGAACAGATTCGCCAGCCACCGGATGACGTCGCTGACCGTGACCACGCCGACCGGGCGTTGCTCGGCGTCGACCAGCGGCACCGTGCGGTAGCCGGCGACACCCATGCAGTGGACCGCGTAGGCCACGCGCTGTGATACGGTGAGCGCCTCCGGATTGGGCGTCATCACCGCGCTGAGCGGCGTGCGCCGGACGTCGAGGGCCTTGCCGGCGACGCGGTTGAGCACGTCGCGCTCGGTGAAGATCCCCGTGAGCCGTCCCTGGGCGTCGACCACCAGCACGCCCGCCTGATGGCGGGCCAGCATGCTCTGCACCGCCTCGTGGACCATCGCCGTCTCCCGCAGGCAGATCGGCTCCGCGGGTGACAGCACCGCGATCGTGTCGTTGAACAGGGCTCCCCGGATCTCCCGGAGCTCGCCTTCGATCTCCTCGCTGTACTCCTCCTCGAACTCGTTCATGCCCCACCCCCTGCCGGCACTCGCGCCAGCCCGGTGTCCAGCATCGTAGTCCCCCCCGGCGCTCAGAGCAACGCGGCGTTTGTGGCCGCCTCAGAGCTCGAGCAACGTCTCCTTGGAAAAGCTGGTCAGGTTGCGGCACCCCGCCGGCTCCACGACCACCATGTCCTCGATCCGGACCGCGCCCCAGCGTGGATAGTAGAGCCCGGGCTCCACCGTCACCACGTTGCCCGCCTCCAGGCCCCAGTCCACCTTGCCGATGCGCGGCGGCTCGTGGATGTCGAGCCCCACACCGTGACCGGTGCCGTGGAAGAACCCCTGGTTGCGCCCGTCGACCACGCCCGTCTCGAAGCCCTGGCGCTCGAGCGCCTGCGCCACCTCGGAATGCACGGCGAGTCCGGAGGCCCCTGCCCGGATCAGTTCGATCCCGCGGAGCTGGGCGGCCAGGACCGCGTCGTACATGCGCTTGAGGGGGTCGGAGGCGCGGCCCTTGACGACGGTGCGCGTCATGTCGGCGAAGTAGCGGCTCGGGGACGAGCGCGGGAAGATGTCAAAGACGATCGACTGGTGCGGCCGGATCGGGCCGGACCCCTCGTTGTGAGGGTCGACGCCGTCGGTGCCGCAGGCGATGATCGTGTGCTGGGCGACGCAGTCGTTCTCCATCAGCGCGACGTTCACGATCTTCTTCAGATCCTCCGTGGTCAGCGGGCGCCCGTTCCGGTAGACGAGGTCGCCCCGGATCTCGCTCTGGCGGAGCGCGTCGAGGGCCGCCTGCAGTGCCGCTTCGGTATGGCGCTGGGAGGCCGCGATCGCCGCGATCTCCTCCGGCGATTTCCGGAGGCGCTCGGGGAAGAGCGGGTCGGGCCTGGCCCTCACGCCGATGCCGCGCTCGCGGAGCCGGTCCGCGTACTCCAAAGGAAACGACGCCGGCACCTCCACCTGGCCGAGGCCGACGTCCTCCAGCAGCAGCGTGACCACGTCGGCGAGGTGCGGTCGCGGCCACCGCTGGCGGGCCTTGCTCTCGTACGCCGAGTAGGAGAGCACCTCGTCGACGCGGGCCTGGGCGCGCGCCCGGTCGATCTCGAGGTCGGTCATGAGCAACAGCCGCCGTCCCCCGGTGTCCACGTACACGAAGGGATCGGGAGCCAGGAAGCGACACGCGTAGTAGAGGTTCGAGTCGGCTTCGCTCGACGCGATGATGAGCAGGCCCTGGGCTTCGGTCATCCTCGATTCCTCACCGCTGCGCGGCGACCTTGGCGGGGGCCGCGCCGTTCGACTCCTGCAGGAGCTCGATGAACCGGCTCACGGCGGGTGGTAGCTGCTTCTGGCGACGGTGGATGATCCCGACCGGACGGACGAGATCGGGAATGCCGAAGGGCACGACCGAGAGCGTCCGGATTCCCGCCTCCTTCTCCACCGTGTGCCGGGGCAGGATGCTGACGCCCGCGGCGATCATGATCGCCTGCTTGATGGTCTCGATGTTGTCGAACTCCATCACGATGTTCGGCTTGACGTTGGACTGGCGGAGCGCGCGGTCGATCGCTTTGCGGATCGTCAGCTCGCGGTCGAACGCCACGAAGGGCTGGCCATTGAGGTCTGCGGGCATGACGGTCCGGCGCCGCGCCAGCCGGTGGTTGGGATGGCAGACGAAGGCCATGGGCTCCGAGCGCAAGGGGATCACCGAGAGCGCGCGGTCGGCGGGCGGATAGGACATGATGCCGACGTCCGCTTCGCCGTTGAGGACGGCCTCGACGACCTTGTGGGGGTGCAGGCACTCCAGCTGGACGCGGGCGTTGGGGTACAGGGACATGAACCGCTGAAGGTGGTGGCTCATGTCGTGCAGCCCCACGGAGTAGATGGCGGCCACCCTCACCGTGCCGTCCACGCGCGCCTTCACGGAGGCCACCTCCGCCTTGGCCTTTTCCCAGGCGTCCAGCAGCGCGCGGCAGGCGCCGTAGAACGCCTGCCCCTCGGCGGTGACCACGAAGGGCCGCTGGGTCCGGTCGATCAGAGGGACCCCGAGCTCCCGCTCCAGCTGCTGCATCGCCTGACTGGCGGCCGATTGAGAGACGAAGTTGTGCTCGGCGCCGCGGGAGAAGCTCCGGAGGCGGACGATGTCGCTGTAAAGCCGCAGAGTCTCCAGGTGCACGCCCCAGATCATATCATTAGATCTTCTAATACCCTCTATACGATTTTTTCGGGCTGACTAATGATCCGGCCTCGGGGTAGTATCGTGCAACTCTTCACAACGGGCGCGGAACAGAAGGGATCATCAGAATGAGGGAGCACGAGCCCGGCCCACCGCCTGCTCAGGGACTCTACGATCCGCGGCACGAGCACGACGCCTGCGGCGTCGGCTTCGTGGTCAGCATCAAGGGCCGGAAGTCCCACGCGATCGTCCGTCAGGCGCTCCAGGTCCTCATGAACCTGCTGCACCGGGGCGCCTGCGGGTGCGAGCCGAACACCGGCGACGGCGCCGGGATCCTCCTGCAGATGCCGGACAAGTTCCTGCGGCGCGAGTGCGACCGCCTGGACATTCGCCTGCCGGGTCCCCAGGAGTACGGCGCCGGGCTGGTCTTCCTCCCCCGCGACCTCGTCCAGCGGGAGAAGATCCAGGCGCTGATCCAGACCATCGTCGCGGAGCAGGGCCAGCGGCTGCTCGGCTGGCGCGACGTGCCCACCGACGACCAACCGCTGGGGGCCTCCGCGCGCGCGGCCGAGCCCGGCATCAAGCAGGTCTTCATCGGGCGGGGGCCAGGTCTCCGCGACCACGCGCATTTCGAGCGCAAGCTCTACGTCATCCGCAAGCGCATCGAGCACGCGGTCGAGGCCCTGGACTTTCGCGAGAAGAAGCTCGTCTACCTCCCGAGCCTCTCCTCGAACACGCTGATCTACAAGGGAATGCTGAGCGCCGACCAGATCGAGACGATGTACCCGGACATCACGGATCCCGCCGTCGAGTCGGCGCTGGCCCTGGTCCACCAGCGCTTCAGCACGAACACGTTCCCGTCCTGGCCGCTGGCCCACCCGTACCGTTACATCGCCCACAACGGCGAGATCAACACCTTGCGGGGCAACATCAACTGGATGCGGGCCCGCGAGGCGCTCTGTCGGTCCGAGCTACTGGGCGACGATCTCAAGAAGATCTTGCCCGTGACCCGCGAGGGCCTCTCGGATTCGGCGACCTTCGACAACGTGCTCGAGTTCCTGGTGATGAACGGCCGCTCGCTCGCGCACGCGATCCTCATGATGATCCCGGAGCCGTGGCAGAACCACGAGTCCATGAGCCCGGAGCGGCGCGCCTTCTACGAGTACCACTCCTCGCTCATGGAGCCCTGGGACGGCCCCGCCTCCATCGCGTTCACCGACGGGACCGTCATCGGCGCTGTCCTCGACCGCAACGGCCTCCGCCCCTCGCGTTACTACGTCACCAAGGACGACCTGGTCATCATGGCCTCCGAGGTCGGCGTGCTCGACATCCCGCCCGAGAACATCCTCGTCAAGGAGCGGCTGCACCCCGGGCGGATCTTCCTGGTGGACACGGCCCAGGGGCGCATCATCGACGACGAGGAGATCAAGGCCCAGTTGGCGGCCGAGCATCCGTACGCGGAGTGGCTCCGGGACAACGTCGTGTCGCTCGAAGACCTGCCGGCGGCGCCCGTGGCCGAGCCCGATCACGAGACGGTGCTCACCCGCCAGATCGCCTTCGGCTACACCCACGAGGATCTCCGGATCCTCCTGGGACCGATGGCCAAGCAAGGCGAGGAGCCGGTGGGCTCGATGGGCACGGACACCGCCCTGGCCGTGCTCTCCGACCGGCCCCGCCTGCTGTACGACTACTTCAAACAACTCTTCGCCCAGGTGACCAACCCGCCGCTCGATCAGATCCGCGAGGAGCTGGTCACATCGATGGAGTCGACGATCGGGCCCGAGCGCAACCTCCTCCAGCCGGAGCCCGAGTCCTGCCGCCAGATCACGCTCCGGGACCCGGTGGTCAGCAACGAGGGGCTGGCCAAGCTGGCCCATGTGTCGGCACGGGGCTTCAAGGCGATCACGCTGCCGATGATCTATCCCTCGGCCGAGGGCAGCGCGGGACTGGAGCGCGCGCTCGAGCATCTGCAGGCGCGGGCCAGTCAAGCCATCGCCGAGGGGTACAACATCGTCATCCTCTCCGATCGGGGAATGAGCCGCGAGCGGGCGGCCATCCCCAGCCTGCTGGCGACCGCGGCGGTGCACCACCACCTCGTACGGCGGGGGGAGCGGACGCGCTGCGGGCTCGTCGTCGAGACCGGCGACGCGCGCGAGGTGCACCACCTGGCGCTGCTCATCGGCTACGGCGCCGGCGCCGTGAACCCCTGGGTCGCCTTCGAGACCCTCGACGATATGATCCGCGAGGGCCTGCTGACCGGGATTGACCATGCCAAGGCCGTCCGCAACTACATCAAGGCGCTGAACAAGGGCATCCTGAAGGTCATGGCCAAGATGGGGATCTCCACGCTGCAGAGCTACTGCGGCGCCCAGATCTTCGAGGCCATTGGGCTCAACCGCGAGCTCGTCGACCGCTATTTCACGGGCACCGCTTCCCGCGTGAGCGGCATCGGGATCGACGTCATCCACGAGGAGGTCCGCCGCCGCCACGAGCGGGCCTTCCCGGAGCGGCCCGTGGGCACGGCCGATCTCGACTGGGGCGGCGAGTACCAGTGGCGGCGCGACGGCGAGTACCACCTCTTTAATCCGGACACCGTCTTCAAGCTCCAGCACGCTACCCGAAGCGGACAGGACAAGATCTACCGGGAGTACACGAAGCTCGTCGACGACCAGAATAGGCGCCTGGCCACGCTCCGCGGGCTGATCGAGCTCAAGGACGCCCCGCAGTCCGTCCCGATCGAGGAGGTCGAGCCCGTGGAGTCGATCTTCAAGCGCTTCGCCACGGGCGCGATGTCCTACGGCTCCATCAGCCAGGAGGCTCATGAGACGCTGGCCATCGCCATGAACCGGATCGGGGGCAAGTCCAACACCGGAGAGGGCGGCGAGGATCCGGCGCGGTACCGACGCGACCCGAATGGCGACTGGCGGCGGAGCGCGATCAAGCAAGTCGCCTCCGCGCGCTTCGGCGTGACCAGCGAGTACCTGGTCAACTCGGACGACCTTCAGATCAAGATGGCCCAGGGCGCCAAGCCCGGCGAGGGCGGGCAGCTGCCCGGCCACAAGGTCTATCCCTGGATCGCCAAAGTGCGGTTCGCCATGCCAGGGGTGGGGCTCATCTCGCCGCCGCCGCATCACGACATCTACTCGATCGAGGACCTCAAGCAGCTCATCCATGATCTAAAAAATGCGAACCCCCAGGCGCGTATCCACGTCAAGCTCGTCGCCGAGGTCGGAGTGGGAACGGTGGCCGCCGGTGTGGCCAAGGCGTTCTCCGACGTCGTCCTCATCTCCGGCCACGACGGGGGCACCGGGGCCTCGCCGCTGACCAGCATCAAGCACGGCGGCGTCCCCTGGGAGCTGGGGGTGGCCGAGACGCAGCAGGTGCTCGTCATGAACAAGCTGCGGGACCGCATCGTCGTCCAGGTCGACGGCCAGATGAAGACCGGACGCGATGTCGTCATCGCCGCGCTGCTCGGCGCCGAGGAGTATGGCTTCTCGACCGCCCCCCTGGTCGTCCTGGGCTGCATCATGATGCGCGTGTGCCATCTCAACACCTGCCCGGTCGGTATCGCCACCCAGGATCCGGAGCTGCGCAAGCGCTTCACGGGCCAGCCGGAGTTCGTCACGAACTTCTTCCGCTTCATCGCGGAGGAGGTGCGGGAGTACATGGCCAGGCTGGGCTTCCGGACGATGGACGAGATGATCGGCCGCGCCGACCGGCTCGACTTCAAGCCCGCCCTCGACCATTGGAAGGCCCGCGGCCTCGACTTCTCGTCGATCCTCTACCAACCCGACATGCCGCCCGAGGTCCCCCGCCGGCGCGTGCGCGCCCAGGACCACGGCCTCGAGAAGTCGCTCGACCGCATCACGCTCGTTCCCCGCTGCCACGAGGCCCTCGAGAAGAGGAAGCCTGTCGACTTCAGCCTGCCCATCCGGAACGTCAACCGGGCGGTCGGCACGATTCTCGGCTACGAGGTGACCGCGCGGTATGGCGGCGAGGGCCTGCCCGACGACACGATCAGGATCCACTTCACCGGCTCGGCCGGCCAGAGCTTCGGCGCCTTTGTGCCGCGGGGGATCACGCTCACGCTCGAAGGCGACGCCAACGACTACTGGGGCAAGGGGCTCTCCGGCGGCAAGCTGATCGTCTACCCGCCGCTCCGGGCCACCTTCGTCCCCGAGGAGAACATCGTCGTCGGCAACGTCGCCCTCTACGGGGCGACCAGCGGCGAGGCCTATGTGCGTGGAGTGGCTGGCGAGAGGTTCGGCGTGCGCAACAGCGGTGCTCACACCGTGGTCGAGGGCGTGGGCGACCACGGCTGCGAGTACATGACCGGCGGGCGTGTGGTCGTGCTGGGACGGACGGGACGCAACTTCGCCGCCGGGATGTCGGGCGGCATCGCCTACGTCCTGGACCTCGACGGCGAGTTCAAGCGCCGCTGCAATCTCGGCATGGTGGAGTTGGCGCCCCTCGATCAGACCGAGGATATCGAGCTCGTGCGGGAGCTGATCCGGCGCCACGTCGACGCCACCCGCTCCACCTACGCGGCGAAGATCCTCGCGGAGTGGATCGACACGCGACCGCGGTTCGTCAAGGTCATGCCCAAGGACTACAAGCGCGTGCTCCTGGCCGAGGCGCACGCCCGCGCGGAAGGGCGGGCGCCGACGTTCGCCGAGCTGGTCGGGGCCACGAGTGGGTAAGGTCACCGGCTTCCTCGAGATCGGGCGCAAGAAGCCACCGGCTCGTCCCGTCCAGGAGCGGCTCCGCGACTGGAAGGAGGTCTACCTCCCCTCCCCCGAAGACGATCTCAAGAAGCAGGCGGCGCGCTGTATGGACTGCGGTATCCCGTTCTGTCACCAGGGCTGCCCGCTCGGCAATCTCATCCCCGACTGGAACGACCTCGTCTACCGCAACCAGTGGCAGGACGCGATCCAGCGGCTGCACGCGACGAACAACTTCCCGGAGTTCACCGGCAAGCTCTGCCCGGCCCCCTGCGAGGGCTCGTGCGTGCTCGGGATCAACGACGACGCCGTGACCATCAAAACCGTCGAGAACACGATCATCGACCGCGCCTGGGAAGAGGGCTGGGTGGCGCCTCAGCCGCCCGCCGTCCGGACCGGCAAGAAGGTCGCCGTGGTGGGCTCGGGCCCAGCCGGGCTCGCCGCCGCCGACCAGCTGAACCGCGCCGGCCACTGGGTCACCGTGTTCGAGCGCTCCGACCGCATCGGCGGCCTGCTGCGCTACGGCATCCCCGAGTTCAAGATGGAGAAGCGCTTCCTCGACCGCCGCCTGCAAGTCCTCGAGAAGGAGGGGATCATCTTCCGCACGAACGTGGACGTCGGCGGTCGGGAGGTCATGGGCGAGTTCGAGGCCATCGTGCTGGCCTGCGGGGCCGGGTGGCCGCGGGACCTCCCGGTGCCCGGGCGCGAGCTCCAGGGCATCCACTTCGCCATGGACTACCTCACGCTCCAGAACAGGCGCTGCGAGGGAGATCGGGTCCCCGAGGAGGGGTTCATCACCGCCAACGGCAAGCGGGTCGTCATCATCGGCGGCGGCGACACCGGCGCCGACTGCCTGGGCACGGTGCACCGACAAGGTGCGCTTTCCGTGCACCAGTTCGAGCTCCTGCCGAAGCCGCCCGCCGCCCGCG
>MNEF01000086.1 GCA_001917535.1 Candidatus Rokubacteria bacterium 13_1_40CM_69_27 | reverse complement strand
CGACCGGTGATCGAGGCTCCGAGCCTGTCGGAAGATCCCAGCGCCGTGCCGCTGCAGGTCTCGGTGAACCACCCGATGGAGCCCGACCACTTCATCAGGTCCATCGAGATCAGGCTGGACAACGACCCGGTCCCGTACAAGGGCACGTTCGTGTTCACGCCCGCCAACGGACAAGCGGCGATCGCATTCCACATGCGCTCGGGGGCCGGCGGCCTCTTGAAAGCCACCGCCGAGTGCTCCCGGCACGGGCGCTTCACCTCGACCAAGGAGATCCGGGTGGCGGAGGGCGGATGCGCCGGTCCCCCGGACACGACCCGTGACCGTCTGGGCAACCCGCGCATCCGGTTGCCGGAATCGATCAGGGCCGGCGCGATCGTCCAGGTCCGCGCCAAGGTAAACCACAACTCGTACACCGGCCTGATTCTAAAAAACGGCACGTACGTCCGCGAGGCACCGGAGTTTTATGTGAAGCAGATGCTGGTCTTTCTCGACGACCACAAGATCAGCGAGTTCCAGATGACCTCCGCGGTGAGTGCGAACCCGCTGATTCGATTTCCGGTCAAGGCGGCGCGCAGCGGCACGCTCCGCGTCGTGTTCGTCAACCCGGGTGACGTAGCCGCGCGGGCCTGTCAACCGGCCGGGAACTAGTCCAGCGGACCGATCGCCGCTTCGACCGCCTGGAGCACGCTCAGGTCCTCGACGAGGGCCAGAGCGGCGTCCAGGTCCGACTTCAGATAACGGTCGTCGCCCAGCGGGGGAATACGGCGGCGCACGGCGTCGCGCGCGGCCGCACTGCCCCGTCCGGGCCCGAGCGGCGCGCGGAAGTCGAGCGCCTGCGCCGCCAGCAGGAGCTCGATGGCCAGCACCTGGCGCGCGTGGCCCGCGGCGGTCCGCGCCTTCAGCGCCGAGCCGGCGGCCATGGCGTTGTAATCCTCCTGGAGGCCGGAGGCGGGAATGGAGTCGACGCTGGCCGGTTGGGCCAGGCGCTTGCACTCGGAGACCAGCGCCGCGGCCACGTACTGGGCGATCATGTAGCCCGAGTGGACGCCCCCGTGCGGCGAGAGGAAGGGAGGCAGCCCCTCGTTGGTGAGCGGATTTACCAGCCGGTCGATCCTCCGCTCGCTGATGCCCGCCAGCTGGGCGAGCCCGATCGCCAGCGTGTCCAGCGCCAGGCCGAGTGGCTCGCCGTGGAAGTTGCCGCCGCTCAGCACCAGCGCGTCCTGGGGGAAGACGAGCGGGTTGTCGGTCACGCTCGAGAGCTCCCGCTGGAGGATGGCCCGCGCGAAGCCGACCGCCTCCCGCGCCGCGCCGTGCACCTGCGGCATGCAGCGGAGGCTGTAGGCGTCCTGGACGCGCGTGCAGTCGCGGTGGGAGGCGATGATCCCGCTGTCCGCGGTGAGCCGGCGCAGGTTCCCCGCCGAGGCGAGCTGGCCCGGATGGGGGCGGAGCGCGTGGATTCGCGCGTCGAAGGCCGCGTTGGACCCCATCAGCGCCTCCAGCGACATCGCGCCCGCCACGTCGGCGAGCCGGGCCAGGCGCCCGGCGTCGAGCACGGCCAGCGCGCCGAGCCCGGCCATCATGTGGGTGCCGTTCAGGAGCGCCAGTCCCTCCTTGCTCTCGAGCCTCAGCGGCGCCAGCCTGGCCCGCGCCAGCACCTCGCGCGCGGGGAGCCGCCGCCCATCCGCCCACGCCTCCCCTTCCCCGATGAGGCAGGCGGCCACGTGGGCGAGCGGCGCCAGGTCGCCCGACGAGCCGAGCGACCCGTGCTGGTAGACGACGGGATGCACGCGCTGGTTCAGACACGCGATCACCGTCTCCACGACGCCGAGCCTCACGCCCGACCCGCCGCGCGCCAGCGACGCCGCCAGCAGCAGGAGCATCGCGCGGACGTCCTCTTCGGGCAGCGGCGCGCCCACGCCGGCCGCGTGGCTCAGAACCAGGTTGCGCTGCAGCTCGGCGCGCGCCTCGGGCGGGATCAGCGTGTCCTTGAGCTTGCCGACGCCGGTGGTGATGCCGTAAACGGGTGCCCCGTCGGCAGCCAGGCGATCGACGAACTCCCGGCTCTGGGCGACGGCCTGGCGGGCCTGCGGGGACAGCTCAACCCGCGCGCCGCGGCGAGCGACGGCCTCGACGGCCTCCAGCGCCAGCGCGCTCCCGTCGAGGACGACGGCCGTCAGATCCGCCATCCCTTCGTCAGCTCGCCGACCCTCGCCAGCAGCTCGGCCACGTCCACCGTCGTCAGCCGCCCCGCGTCCACGACGCGGCGGCCGTGGACCCAGACGTCCGTGATCGCCTGCGGGGACATGGCGTAGACCACACTCTTCACGAGATCGGTGCGCGGGTGGAGCGAGGGATGGGCCAAATCCACCGCCACCAGGTCGGCCAGGCGGCCGGGCGCGATCAGCCCCGCCGGGAGACCCAGCATCTCGGCGCCCGCGCGCGTGCCCAGCGCGAACGCCGTCCCGGCGCTGAGCGCGGCGCCGTCGAGCAGCCGCACGCGCTGGAGCAGCGAGGCCATCCGCATTTCCTCGAAGATCGACAGCCGGTTGTTCGTGCAGCCGCCGTCGGTCCCCAGGCCGATCCTCACGCCCACCCTCAGCATCTCGGGCAGGCGCGTGATCCCGTCGCCCAGGAACATATTCGACGAGGGGCAGTAGGCGAGCGCCGCCCCCGCGGCCCCCATCAGCGCGATCTCCTCGTCGTCGAGCCACACGCAGTGCACACCGATCATGCGGGGCCCCAGCACGCCGAGCCGGTCGAGATGGCGGATCGGCGTGGCCCCCTGCTCCCTCAACGTCCGTTCGCCCTCGTACCGACCCTCGGCCACGTGGATGTGAAACCGGCTCTGCTCGGCCTCGGCCACCTCCCAGCCGGCGCGGATCATCGCCGGCGAGGCGCCGTGGGGACTGTGGGGCGCGGGCTGGACGACGACAGTAGGGTCGTGGCGATGGCGGGCGATGAGCTCGCCGACGCGCCGGGTGGCGTCGGCCACCGTCTCGCGATAACGCTTGGGCGCGCCCTCCCAGTCGTACATCGCCCGGGCCAGCACCAGCCTGATCCCGACCCGGCGGGCGGCGTCGATGACGGCCTCGGCGTTCTCGTTGCCGGAATCTTGAAGATAGAAGAAGTCGACGCACGTGGTGGCGCCGTGTCGGAGCATTTCGGCGAAGGCGAAGGCGGCGCCCAGGGCGATGCCGTCGCGGTCGAGCCGCTCCGAGAAGGGGTACAGCACCCGGTCGCGCCAGCCCATGAAGTCCAGATCGTCGCCGAGCCCGCGGAGGAGTGACTGGAAGGTGTGGCAGTGGGCGTTGACGGGGCCCGGGAGCAGGGCCTTGCCCGGAAGCGCGACATCCCCCGGCTGCGGCCCACCGGGAGGCTCCACGGCCGCGATGCGCCCGTCGGTGATGGCGACGGCGCGCCCTGTCTCCCAGCCCGTCTCCGTGAGCACGAGCTCGGGGACGAGCCTCACGGGTACACGAGCGCCCCGCGCTTGATCACGCGGCTCACGTGGTTGACGCCGTAGAAGTAGGAGAGGTGGCGCCAGTTGGGGACGTCGCAGAGCAGCAGATCGCACTGCTTGCCCGGCGCGAGCGAGCCCACCTCGGCCTCGAGCCCCAGGGCGCAGGCGCCGTGCAGCGTCGCCCCCAGCAGGGCCTCCTCCGGACTCATCTTCATCTGGCTCACGGCCATGGTCATCACGAGCTGGAGGTTCAGACCCATGGAGGAGCCGGGGTTGAAATCTGAGGCCAGGGCCACCCGCACCCCCGTGTCGAGGAACGTGCGGGCCGGCGCGTAGGGCAGCCCCAGGAAGAAGGCGGTGCCCGGCAGCAAGGTGGCCGTCACGCCCGCTTCCTTCATCTTCGCCACGCCCTCCACCCGCGCCCTCAGGAGATGATCCGCCGAGAGCGCGCGCACCTCGGCCGCCAGCTCGGCGCCGCCCAGCGTGACGAACTCGTCGGCGTGGAACTTCGCGCGCAGGCCCCAGCCCGCGCCGGATTCCAGGATTCGCCGGGCCTGATCGACGGAGAAGACACCCTCCTCGCAGAAAACGTCGATGTAGCGGGCCAGCTTCCGCTCGGCCACCGCCGGCAGCATCTCGTCGATGATGAGGTCCACGTACGCGTCGGAGCGCCCCCGGTAGGCCGGCGGAACCTCGTGAGCGCCGCAGAAGTTCGGATGGATCTCCACCGGCTGCAGCTCCCCCAGGCGGCGCGCGCACTCCAGCATCTTGATCTCGTCCGCGGTGGCCAGGCCGTAGCCGGACTTGATCTCCATCGTCGTCGTGCCATGGGCCAGCGCCGCCCGCAGCCGCGGCATGGCGAGGTTGATCAGCTCGTCGAGGCCGGCCGCCCGCGTCGCCACCACCGTGGAGAGAATCCCGCCCCCGGCAGCGGCGATCTCCTGGTAGGAGGCGCCGCGCGCCCGCAGCGCGTACTCCTGCTCGCGGGAGCCGGCGAAGATCAGGTGGGTGTGCGAATCGACGAAGCCGGGCAGGGCCACCGCGCCGCGGGCGTCGATCCGGTCCATGCGCGGCCGGGCCGGACCCACGGCCACGTGGACGTCCAGGTCGGCCTCGCGACCGACCCAGACGATCCGACCGTCGAACGCGGCGACCGCGGCGCCCTCGACGACGCCCAGCGGGCCCTCCCCCAGCGAGGGCTCGCCCGTCACCAGCTGCCCGATGTTCCCGATGACGAGATCGGCGGTGACCATCACGCCTACTCGGCCAGCCACACCGTATCGAGCTGGTTGTTGAGGAAGTGGCTGGGCGTGATCGTCCAGCCTCGCACCCGCGCGTGGTGGGGGACGATCCGGTGCCACTGGAACGTGTAGACGTAGTGCACTTCGTCGTCGAGCAACCGCTTCTCGAACTCCCGGATGTGCCGGCGGCGCTCTTCCCGGTCCGTCGCCCGGCTCTGTCTCTGATAGAGCTCGTCGAGGACCCGATCGGTGTAGCGGCTGTAGTTCACGGGGCTCTGGTCCACCGACTGGAACTTGAAGAGCGACAGATCCGGCTCGACGATGTAGCTGCAATGGAAGTCGGCGGCGACCTCGTAGCTGCCGCCCCGAATGTCCCCGTAGAGCGTCCCCAGCTCGAGCGTTTCGATCCTGACGTTCAGGCCGACCTGTCGCCACTGGTCGGCCAGCCAGATGCCCAGGGCCTCATAGGGATTGGGAATGCCCCGATTCTTGAAGGTGAAGGAGAAGCCCTCGGGCAGGCCGGCCTCCCGCAGCAGTCGCCGCGCTTCGGCGCGCGACCCGGCGATGTCGCGGCCGTATCCGGCCAGCCGCTCCAGCTCGGCCGCCGAGGCGGCCCAAGGCGTGCCCACGCCCTGCACGCCCGCCACCTCTCGGAGGATCGTGAGCTGCGACAGCACCTGGGCCCCCTGATGGCGATCGAGCGCCAACGTCAGCGCGCGGCGGACGCGCTTGTCGTCGAACGGCTTCCGTTCGTGGTTGATGGCCAGCGGGTTCCAGCACTCCCACGGGCTCTCCTGCACCGTGATCTTGCTTCCCAGCGCCTGCACCAGGCTGTCCCGCTCCGGCGGCGAGAAGCCCCGGAACTGGATCATCGCCCGCTGCCCCCGGATCGCCGCCACCTGGGCCACCGCGTCCTTGATGAAGATCGCGCGGTAGCCGTCGAGGAGAGGCTTGCCCCTGTCCCAGTAGTGGGGGTTCTTCCGGCCGAGCCAGTGCGATCCCTTCACGTACTCGACGAAGGTGAAGGGCCCGCTGCCCATGACGTTCTTCTCGTACCAGCGGATGTCCCTGGCCAGGATGTCGGCCTTGTAGATCCAGTTGAACGGCGAGGCCAGCGACGGCAGGAAGGAGGCCGACGGCCATTTCAGCCGGAAGACGACCGTGGAAGGATCAAGCGCCTCGACCGCCTCCACGCTGAGGTACTCGCCCTTCCGGTTCGACGCCACGCCCGGTGGCGGGAAGATGATCTTGTCGTAGGAGGCCTTGACGTCCCTCGAGCTGAGCTGGCTGCCGTCGTGGAACTTCACGTCGCGGCGGAGCCGGAACGTGTACACCCGCCCGTCCTTCGAGCCGGACCACGACTCGGCCAGATCCCCCACGATGCGGGTGCCGCTCCGGTCGTAGGGATCGACGCGCAGCAGCGTGTTGTAGTGCGGCGCCGCCGGGTGCACGAGGGCGAACGTCTCCTCGCGGTGCGCGTCGAGGGAAGGCGGCTCGGCCGGGACGACGAACACCAGCTCCCCGCCGGGCCGCGCTCGCTCTTCCCCGGCGGCGGGCAGCGCGAGCCCGGCGACCAGACCCAGCGCCGCGACGAGCGTCCTAGACATGGAGGATGACCTTCAGCGCGTTGCCGGTGCGGTTCATGTAGGTTTGAAAGGCCTCGCCGATCGCGTCCAGCTTGAAGTGATGCGTGATGATCGGATCGGCCAGGATCTTGCCGGCGCTCATGAGGGCCAGCGACCGGCCGCAGTTCATCCCCCCCTCCCCCCGGGCGGCGTAGATGCGCACGTTGCTGCGGACGGCGAGGTTCATGTCCATCTGCACCGGACCGGTGTACCAGGCGACCACCCCGATGCGGCCGCCACGCTTGACGCTCTCCAGCGCCTCCTGCATCGAGGTGGGGCCGCCCGCGCACTCCAGGACCGAGTCGGCGCCCTTGCCCCCGGTGATCTCCCGCACGCGCTGGGCCAGGTTCTCGCGGCGGACGTTGACGACGACGTCGGCCCCCAGCCGGCGGCCGACGGCCAGCCGCTCGTCGCGGGTGCCGCTGAGGATCACGCTCTCGGCCCCTAACGCTTTGCACAGTTGGACCGCGATCAGCCCGATGGGACCCGGCCCCTGGACGAGCACCGTCTCGCCCGCCAGGTAGCCGCCCATGAGGTCGATCGCCCACAGCGGCGAGGCGGCCGTGGTCACCATGCACGCCTGCTCGAAGGTGAGGTTCTCGGGCAGCCGGTAGAGGGTGTTGATGTGATTGACGGCGTACTCGGCGAACCCGCCGTCGCAGGTGAGCCCCTTGGCGCGGTGGCCTTTTTCGAGGTTGCCGTAGTTGAGGCAGGATGTGTACCAGCCCCTGATACAGTTCTCGCAGCGCTCGCACCCCTTGTGCACCTCGACGGCCACGCGGTCGCCGACCTTGAACTCGTCCACGCCCGAGCCGAGCCCGGCCACGGTCCCGGCGTACTCGTGGCCCATGACGAACTCCCCGGCGGGCTGGCCCATCAGCGTGCGGTGCAGGATCTTGACGTCGGTCCCGCAGATCGAGGCGACGTTCACCTTCAGCAGCACTTCCCCGGGCCCGGGCTCGGGCACCGGCCAGGGCTGAACGCGCATGTCGTCGGCGCCGTGGAGGACGACCGCTGTCATCGTCCGGGGCCTTGCCATGGACTGCTGCCTCCTTCGTCGGGGTCGTCGCCGATTCTAGCCGAAGCGCGGCCTCGCCGTCGTGGGGGACGACATTTCGTTAACGCCGGCTGTCGACCGCCTGGGGGAACAGCGCGCGGAGATAGGGGCTCGCCCCGACGAGCGCCCTCGCGTCTTCATCACGGCCCACCAGAGCGGGGTCGCGCCACTGGATCGCCAGGTAGGCGGGGAGGTTCTCAAGGCCAGGGATCGGGCGCCCGGCGACGAAGCAGTTCGGGCACCAGCGGGCGACGGCGGAGACGTTGACGAGGTTGCCCGGGATCGGATGGACGTCGAACTGAGCGCGCTGGGAGAGGATGCCGTACTCCATGATGGGGTTGTCGTCGGTGACCGGGCGGTACGATTCCACCGCGGCCACCAGCGTGTCGGCCGGCGCCACGAAGGTGCCGACGAGCTCCCGGAGGGTCCCGAGACTCACGCGATCGAGATCGGCCTGGACCGCGGGCGCCGCGGCGAGCCGCGCGCGGACTCGCCCCGGATCGATCTCGATCCTCGGGCCGTTGACACCCATCAGAATGAGTTCCCGGCGGACCCCGGACAGCAGCACGGTCTGCGGGAACACCTCGACGAACGCGCGCACCATCGCCAGCGTGACCTCGACGGGCACCTGATAGGCGGGCAGCCACTGCGTCAGGTACCCGCCAGGCCGAAGCCGGCTCTGCGCCAGCGCGTAGAACTCGCGGGCATAGAGCGCCACCACGCCGGCGTAGGCGATCGGCGGGGGCTCGAGCGTGATCAGGTCGTAGGTCGCGGGCGGCTGGAGGCGCAGGTGGTGGCGGCCGTCGTTGACATAGACGGAAACTCGCGGATCCTTCAGCACGCCGCGGTTGGCCTCGGCGAAGTAGTCCGCGTGGTCCAGCACTTCGCGTGAGGTGTCGACGACGTCGATCCGCTGGATCGTGGGGTGGAGCGAGGCAGCGTGCGCGGTGTTGCCGACGCCGAAGGCGATGACCAGCGCGCGCTCGGGGGCCTCCATCGACAGGAGCGGGATGTGCGCGAACGCCCGCATGTACCGCTGGCCGAGCCACCTCGTGTCCGACATCGACTGGCCGTTGGTCATGAGCCCCCGTCCCGTGCCGGAAAAGTCGATGACGACCGTCACGCCGTTGACGCCTTCAGCGATCGTCAGCACGCGGTCGCTTTGTCGCTGCAGCGGCACGGTCCCGGAGACGACGTGCGCGGGCGGCAGGCCGAGCCACGCCGCGAGGCCGCCCGCCACGAGGGCGAGCGATCCGGCGAGCGTGGCCGTCGCCCACCTCCTTCGCTCGCCGGGAGGAAACCGGGCGCGCGCCGCCGCGTAGAGCGCCACCAGGCCGAGGGGCACCGTCAGGGCCAGCCATGTCACGCTCCGCTGCATCCCGAGCGCCGGCAGCAGGACAAAGCCCGCCGCCAGCGAGCCGAGGACGGCGCCGGCGGTGTTCGCGAGGTAGAGCACTCCGGCCCGCCGCCCCACGGCGCCCTCGGCGTCCTGGACCATCGCGTTCGCCAGCGGATACGTGAAGCCCATCATGAGCGCGGGCAGTCCGAGCTCCCTGAGGACGTTCTTGAGGAGAATCCAGAGCTGGATCGCCTCTCGTTGCCATTCCGGCGTTCCGGCAAAGGCCTGATGAGCGATGAACTTCTCACCGACAGTGGTGTGGCCGTTCACGGTGGCCAGGCCGGCGAGCGTGAAGACGACGAACAGCGCCTGGGCGGCCATGAAAAAGAGGACGGGCCGGCCGAAGCGGCGATGCAGATATCCACCGACCATCGAACCGAGCCAGATCCCGACGAGGATCACGGTCAGGATGCAGGACAGCACCGAGCGAAAGCTCCCGAAGAGCGCGCTCAGGTGACGGAACCAGATGATTTCCAAGGCCATGGCGACGAATCCGGCAAGGAAGATGGCCAGGCCCACGAGCGGGACCCAACCTGACGGCGCCACCAGTGACGGCCGCGTCGCCTCCGGCGGCGCCGGCGCCGAGCCGCCGGCCGCCGGTCGAGTGGCCAGGCGGAGCGCACCGAACCCGGCCAGGACGTTGAAGAGGACGGCGATCATCTGCGTGCCGTGGAGCCCCACGTTCGGGATGAAGGCGTAGTCGGTCAGGAAGGCGCCCAGGGCCGCCCCCGCGGTGTTGATGCCGTAGAGCACGCCGATCCGCCAGCCGGCGGCGCCGACGTCGCGCCGCACGCGCTGTCGGATCAAGAGCGTGAGGGTACTCCCCATGAGCAGGGTGATGGGCATGAGGAGCGCGACGGCCATCGCGTAGCGGGCCAGGTACGAGCCGGTCGACAGCACGTACCAGCCGTTCTCGTCGCGCGTGTAGGAGGAGATCGCGGCGGCGACGTCGCCGAGCCGGGGCAGGAGGAGCGACACGAGAAAGCCGAGGGCGCCGATGGCCAGCTCCACTCGGCCGTACGCGATCACGAGAGAGCCCGTCCGGGCCGCATAGCGCCGGTCGGCCCAGCGACCGGCGAGGTAGCTGCCGGCGCCGAGGCCGCACATGAAGACGGCGATAACGAGCGCTGCCGAGTAGATGGTGTTGCCGAAGACGTTGCCGAACTCGCGGACCCAGACGACCTGATAGATCAGGCCGCTCGCTCCGGAGAGGAAAAAGATGAGATGAAGGATCGCGACCCCCGCTTGGCCTCCACCCTCGCCAGCTTCCGCCTGGGCCAGAAGCGCGCCGGGGCGATCTCCCATTGTGCGATCGTACCAGGACGAACTTCGGCAGAGTCAAGCACGAACTTCCCTGATGGACCCAGGGCGAGGTGGACTGGATCAGTGCAGGGCGAGCTCGGGAGGCGGGGCTACGCCGCCGGTGTCACGTCGTGATCCCCGGCAGGTCGAGGC
Source organism: Candidatus Rokubacteria bacterium 13_1_40CM_69_27 (assembly GCA_001917535.1). Classification (GTDB taxonomy): domain Bacteria; phylum Methylomirabilota; class Methylomirabilia; order Rokubacteriales; family CSP1-6; genus MNEF01. The sequence goes on along the minus strand of MNEF01000086.1, from coordinate 19,469 downwards.
CGTGGCGCCGGGCGGCGGCGAGGGCCTCCGGGTAGCCGGCGTCGGCGTGGCGCATGATGCCCGTGCCCGGGTCGGTGGTGAGTACGCGCTCCAGGCGCCGGGCGGCGTCGGGGGTGCCGTCGGCGACCACCACCATGCCCGCATGGATCGAGTAGCCGATGCCCACGCCGCCGCCGTGGTGGACGCTGACCCACGTCGCGCCCGCCGCCGTGTTGATCAGCGCGTTGAGGACTGGCCAGTCGGCGATGGCGTCGGAGCCGTCGCGCATGGACTCGGTCTCGCGGTTGGGCGAGGCGACCGAGCCCGCGTCGAGGTGATCGCGGCCGATGACGATGGGCGCCCTCACGCGCCCCGCGGCCACCAGGTCGTTGAAGATCCGCCCGGCCTTGGCCCGGTCGCCGTAACCGAGCCAGCAGATGCGCGCGGGCAACCCCTGGAACGGCACCCGCTCCTGGGCCAGCCGGAGCCAGCGGACCAGATGCTCGTTGTCCCCGAAGGCCTCCATCAGCGCGCGGTCGGTCGCATGGATGTCCTCGGGCTCGCCCGAGAGCGCCACCCAGCGGAAGGGGCCCTGGCCCTCGCAGAAGAGCGGCCGGATGAAGGCGGGCACGAAGCCGGGATAGCTGAAGTCGGTGACGCCGGCGTTCTCGGCCTCGCGCCGGATGTTGTTGCCGTAGTCGAAGAGCAGGGCGCCGGCTCGCTGGAGCTCCAGCATCGCCCGCATGTGGGCGGCCAGCGACTCGTACGCCGACTTCACATACGCCTTGGGGTCGCGCGCGCGCAGGGCCGCGGCCTCGGCCACCGACAGTCGGGCGGGGACATATCCGTTGAGCATGTCGTGGGCCGAGGTCTGGTCGGTGACGACATCGAAGCTGACGCCGCGCCGCGCCAGCTCGGGGTGGCTCTCGGCGGCGTTGCCGTGGAGCGCGATCGACAGGGGCTGCCGCGTCCGCCGCGCCTCGTCTGCCCACCGCAGCGCCTCGTCGAGTGAGTCCGTGGCGCGGTCGACGTACCTGAGCCGGAGCCGCCGCTCGATCCGCTCCCGATCGACCTCGACGATGATCCCGACGCCCCCGTTCATGGTGATGGCCAGCGGCTGGGCGCCACCCATGCCCCCCAGCCCGGCCGTGAGCACGAGCCGTCCCGCCAGCGTGCCGCCGAAGTGCTGGCGCGCGCAGGCGCCCAGCGTCTCGTAGGTGCCCTGCAGAATGCCCTGGGTGCCGATGTAGATCCACGAGCCGGCCGTCATCTGGCCGTACATCGTGAGCCCCATCGCCTCGTACCGGCGGAAGTGCTCCCAGTCGCCCCAGGCGGGGACGAGGAGCGCGTTGGCGATGAGCACGCGCGGCGCGTCGGGATGGGTGCCGAAGACGCCGACGGGCTTGCCCGATTGCACGAGCAGCGTCTCGTCGTGCCCCAGGCGCTGGAGCGTGGCGACGATGCGGTGGTAGGCGTCCCAGTGGCGTGCCGCTTTGCCCGAACCCCCGTAGACGACGAGATCCTGCCAGCGCTCGGCGACGTCGGGATCGAGGTTGTTCATCAGCATACGGAGCGCCGCTTCCTGGGGCCAGCCCCGGCAGGAGAGCGCCGTGCCTCGCGGGGCGCGGATCGGCTGGCTCGGGCGTCCGGTCGCGGTCATGGCGGGGCCGGGAGCGGCGCCACCGACGCTACACCGCCATGATGTGGTAGCCGCAGTCCACGAAGAGCACCTCGCCGGTAACGCCGGAGGACATCCGGGAGGCGAGGAAGAGCGCGACGTCGCCGACCTCACGCAGCTCCACGTTGCGCCGCAGCGGCGCCTTCTCGGCGTGACGCTTCAAGATCTCCGTGAAGCCGCGGATGCCGCGGGCGGCCAGGGTGTTGACGGGGCCGGCCGAGATGGCGTTCACGCGGACGCCGCGGGGGCCCAGGTCCGCCGCCAGATAGCGGACGGAGGCCTCCAGCGCGGCCTTGGCCACGCCCATGACGTTGTAGCCAGGGGCCACCTTCTCGGAGCCGTAGTAGGTCATGGCGATCACCGACGCCTGTCCCGACTTCTCCAGCAGCGGCAGCGCCGCGCGGGTCAGCCCCACCAGCGAGTAGGCCGAGATGTCGTGGGCGATCCGAAAGCCCTCGCGCGAGGTCGCCGTGAATCCGCCCTCGAGATCCTCCTTCTGCGCGTAGGCGACGGAGTGCACCAGGACGTCGAGGGCGCCGACCTCCCGCCCCAGCGAGGTGAAGACCGCGTCGATCTCGGCGTCGGACGTCACGTCGCAGGGGTAGAGCAGCGAGTTGGGCAGCGTCGAGGCGAGGCTCTCGACGTTCTCCTTGAGCCGCTCGCCCTGGTAGGTGAAGGCCAGGCGCATGCCGGCCCCGCTGAGGGCCTGCGCGATGGCCCAGGCGATCGACCGCTTGTTGGCGACGCCGAAGACGATGCCGGTCTTCCCCTCCAGAAGGTTCATCGCGCGACCTCCGGCGCCATCATACGGCGGCCGCTCCGCGCTGAGCAATGCGTGGCCATGCGAGCCGCAGGGCGGACGCGGAGCCGCAGGCGGAGCGCGCCCGAGGCGAGCCTGGGAGCCGTCGCGCGAGCCGCCGGCGGCGAACAGTGTATACTCCCGCCGGACTCCATCCCCGGGGGAGAACAGGCGTGATCCGCAACCACGTGAAGCAGGCGCTGCGGGCGGGCAAGCCCCAGTTCGGCACGCTCCTCAACTTCGGCGATCCGCTCGTCGCCGAGATGATGGCCGCCGTCGGCTTCGACTGGCTCCTGGCCGACACCGAGCACGGCCCCATCGATCTCGCCACCCTGGCCACGATGTTCGCCACCATCACGCGCTATCCGGTGGCGCCGCTGGTCCGCGTCCACGCGATCGCCGAGGAGAACTTCAAGCGCGTGCTCGATGCCGGCGCCTGGGGCGTGCTGGCGCCGAACGTGCGCACCCGCGAAGAGGCGGAGGTGCTGGTCGCCTCCTGCAAGTATCCGCCCGCCGGCGTGCGGAGCCTGGGCGCCGGCCGCTTCCCGCTCTCGTTCAAGACCGACTCCCCGACCTACTTCGCCCACGCCAACGACGAGATCCTCCTCATCGCCCAGATCGAGCACATCGAGGCCGTGAAGAACATCGACGCGATCCTCGGCGTCGCCGGGATCGACGCCTGCTACGTGGGGCCCAACGACTTCTGCGCGTCGATGGGGCTCCCACCCTCGCTGGAGCCGCCCCACCGGGAGTTCGCGGAGGCGATGCAGACGGTCCTGGCCGCGGCCCGGCGCCACCGCGTGGCGCCCGGGATCCACTGCGCGACCGTGGAGACGGTCAACCGGCGCATCCGCGAGGGCTGGACGCTGGTGGGCATGCTCAATGACCAGCGCCTGCTGATGGGCGCCGCCCGGGCCGTGCGCGATGCCGTCAAGACGGAGCCCGCGTGACGAAGCTGGGGCTGGCGGTCCCCTTCTTCCACGCACTGCCCGTCGCCGAGTACCTCGCCCTCGCCCGTGAGGCGGAGGCGCACGGGTACGACACGGCCTGGACCGCCGAGGTCTCCGGGCCCGATGCCTTCACCACAATGACGCTCATCGCCAGCCACACGGCGCGCCTGCGCGTGGCGACGGGCGTCGTCCCCGTGCAGACGCGGACCCCGATCGTCCTGGGGCTGACCGCGGCGACGCTGGGCCATCTGGCGCCCGGCCGCATCGCCCTCGGCCTCGGCGTGTCGAGCCCGATCGTCGTCAGCCAGTGGCACGGCCTGCCCTTCCGAAAGCCGCTCGCCCAGCTGCGGGAGGCCGTCCAGGTCATCCGCATGGTGCTCAGCGGCGAGCGCGTGAACTTCGACGGCGAGTTCTACAAGCTCCGGAACTTCCGGATGACGGCACCCCCACCGCCCCAGCCCGTGGCGATCTACCTGGGCGCGCTGGGGCCGAAGATGCTGGAGCTGGCCGGCCAGATCGCCGACGGCGTGCTCCTCAACTGGCTCGCCCCCGACACCGTCCGCCGGTCCCTCCAGCATCTGGAGAAGGGCGCCCGGAGCGCCGGACGGAGCCTGGCCAACTTCGAGATCGCCGCCTTCATCCGCACCTGCGTCACCGACGCGCCGGAGGCCGCGCGGCAGTGGCTGGCCCGCGACATCACCGGCTACGCCATCGTGGACGCCTACGCGGCCTTCTTCCGGGCCTCCGGTTACGCCGAGGAGGTGGAGGCCGTGCAGCGGGCGTGGAAGGCGGGCGACCGCGCCGGCGCCGTCAAGCAGATCTCGCCGCGCGTCCTGGACGGGCTCGGCGTCATCGGCCCGCCCGACTTCTGTCGCGAGCGGATCAGCGCGTACGCGAAGGCCGGGCTCACGATGCCCGTCATCTTCCCCTTCTCGCCGGAGGCCGACCCGCGCCCCTCGCTCCTCCGCACGGTGCGGACCTTCCCCTAACCGGCGACCCCGCCATGCGCGATCCTGTGCCAATCGAAACCTCGAGCTCGCTCTTTCGAGCGCCGGCTTGGCCGGCGCAACCGGTTTTGGGGGGGAGGTATCGGAGGGGGCGCCTCGCCCCCTCCGATCTGGCAAGTCCGCCGGCTTGGCCGGCGCAACCGGTTTTGGGGGGGAGGTATCAGAGGGGGCGCCTCGCCCCCTCTGATCTGGCAAGTCCGCCGGCTTGGCCGGCGCAACCGGTTTTGGGGGGGAGGTTCAGAAGGGGGGCGGAGCCCCCCTCCGAGCAAGTATGAGCCTCACCGTCCTCGGCGTGATCCCTGCGCGGCTCGGCTCCACGCGGCTGCCCCGCAAGGTCCTGCGCGAGATCGCCGGCCGCCCCATGATCTGCCACGTGTACGAGCGCGCTCGGAAGGCGGCCGACCTCTCCGACGTCCTCGTCGCCACCGATGCGGTCGAGGTGGCGGAGACGTGCCGGCGCTTCGCCATCCCGGCGGTGATGACGTCGCCCGATCACCCGTCGGGCACCGATCGGGTCTGGGAGGTGGCGCAGACGCGGGCGGCGGACGTGTACGTGAACATCCAGGGCGACTATCCGCTGATCACGGTCGGCCACCTCCACCGCCTGGTCGAGCCGTTCCACACCCGGCCGGACACGCAGGCGAGCACGCTGCGCATCCGCGCCACGCCGGCGGAAGTCGCGAACCCCAACACCGTCAAAGTCGTCTGCGATGCCGCCGGGCGGGCCCTCTACTTCTCGCGTCATCCGGTGCCCTACGACCGCGATGGCGTGGGTCCCATCCACTACAAGCACGTCGGGCTCTATGCCTACCGCCGGGCGACGCTGGAGGCGTTCCACCGGCTGCCCCGCTCACCGCTCGAGCGGGCCGAGAGCCTCGAGCAGCTCCGGCTGCTCGAGAACGGCATCCCCATCGTGGTGGTGGAGACGGACGAGCCGACGATCGCCGTCGAGACCGAGGAGGAGCTGCGGGCGGTTGAGGCTTATCTGGCCGCTCACCACTCGTGATTCCCCCCCGCTACGCGATCCTCGCGCTGATCCTCACGGCGCAGACCGTCGCCAACATCGGCCCCCTCGGCATCCCGGCCATCGCCTCCCTCATCCGCGACGACCTCGGCCTCACCCTCGCCCAGGCCGGCTCGTTCCTGCGGCGTACTACATCGGCCCCATCCTCATGTCGCTGCCCGCGGGAACGCTGGCGGATCAGTGGGGCATCGCCCGGACGCTCATCCTGGGCCAGGTCGTCATCGCCGTCGGCCTCGTCGCCGTCAGCGGCGCCCCGTCCTACGGAGTCCTCATCGTGCTGATGATCGCCGCCGGCTTCGGCTACGGGATGCTGAACCCGACCTCGACCAAGGCGGTGATGGCGTGGCATCAGCTGGAACGGCGTGCAGCACACGCTGATGGCCGAGCTGGCGGGGCCCCGCTCGGCGGGCACGGCCCTCGGGCTCGGCCTGGCCGTGTCGTCGCTGGGCGTGACGCTGGGGCCGCCGATCTTCGGCTGGTGCGTGGAGCGGGTCGGCGGCTACCGGGGGCCGTGGATCGGGCTAGCGCTCACGATGGTCGGCGCGCTGCTGCTGCTCGGCCTGGTGAGGGAGCGTCCCCGTCTGGCGTAGCTCCACGGTCCGGGTGGGGAAGGGGATCACGATTCCCTCCGCGCGGAAGCGGCGAAGGATCCGCTTGCGCTGTTCGTGCTGCACGCGCGCCTGGTCGGCGAGCGTGGCGGTGTGACACACGAGCGTGAAATCGAGCGAGAAGTCGCCGAAGCCCGGGATCAAGAGCACGACGGGCTCCGGGCTGTCGAGCAGCCCGGGAACCTGCCCGGCCCCGGCCCTGGTCTCCTCTATCAGAATAGCCTCGACCCTATCGGGGTCGACGTGGTAGCCGACGCTCACCTTCAGCGTCAGGGCGCCCGGCGGCTGGGGCAGGTTGTAGTTCGTGATGATCGACTCGGCGAGCTTCTTGTTGGGCACGACCACGACGTTGTTCTGGAGGGTCCGCAGACGAGTCGATCGCCAGCCGATGTCGATGACGTATCCCTCGACGTTGTCGGCGATCTTGATGAAGTCGCCGACACGCATCGGCTGGTCGGCCAGCAGGTGCATGCCGGCGAAGAGGTTCGAGAGCGTGTCTTGCAGCGCCAGCGCCACCGCCAGGCCGCCCACGCCCAGCGCGGTCAGGATGGGCGTGATCTGGATCCCCAGCGCGCCCAGCAGGACGAGGAACCCGACGACCAGGACGACGCCGCGCGCCACCGCCTGCCCGAGGCCGGTGACGGCGGGGCCCAGGGCCTGGCGCTCGCTGGCTCGCCGGATGAGCGTGCCCAGGAGGCCGGCCAGCGTGAGAGTCACGGAGACGATCACCGCCGCTTCGAGGAGGAGCCCGAGCCGCCCGTACAGGCGTGGCGGCATCGCGGAGAGCTCCAGCGCCACCTCCATCGCGACATAGAGCGCCAGCACGAGACACCACAGGAGCGACGGCCCGCCGACACCGTCGGCGAAGGTGGCCAGTGCGCCAGCGGGCCGCGCCCACTTTCGGGCCGCCCCCAGCAGCGCGCTGCGCAGCGCGAGAGCCGCCAGCAGCGTCATCACGAACGCGAGACCGGGCCAGAGCAGCCACCACATGGCGCTCATGCTATCGTAGGTCCGCGATGCGACAGGGGTTCTTCTACGGGTGGGTCGTCGTGGGGGCGGCCGCCCTCATCACCTGCGTTGGGGTGGGCGCGATGTTCTCGCTCGGCGTTTTCCTCAAGCCGATCGAGGAGTCGATGGGGTGGAGCCGCACCGGCATCTCCACCATCGCGTTGCTCAACTGGATGGCCATGGGGGTCGGGTCCTTCGGCTGGGGAGCGCTCTCCGATCGCTTCGGCACGCGCATCGTCGCCCTGGCCGGCGGAATCCTCCTCGGCCTCGGCCTCGTCCTCGGGAGCCAGGTCACCGCCCTCTGGCAGCTCCATCTCGCCTTCGGCGCCCTGGTGGGGCTCGCCGTCGGCGCCTTCTACGCGCCGCTCACCTCCACCGCCACCAAGTGGTTCACGACGAACCGCGGGCTCGCGGTGTCGCTCGTCTCCGCCGGCATCGGCCTCGGCGTGGTGATCGTCTCCCCGCTGGTGCGCTGGATCATCAGCCTCGCGGACTGGCGGATCGCGATGCTGGTGCTGGGCGACCTCGCCTGGCTCGTGATCATCCCCGCGGCGCTGCTGATCCGCGATCAGCCGGGGCAGCTCGGTGAGATGGCCATGGGGGCATCGCCGGGGGGGTCGCCGGTGCGGGGGACGATCCGCGACTTCTCGGCCCGTGAGGTGGCGCGCGCGCCGCAATTCTGGGCTCTCGGGCTGGCGCACTTCGCCTGCTGCGGGGCGCACTCGGGGCCGATCTTCCACATGGTGACGCACGCCATCGACCAGGGTGTGACGGCGATGACCGCGGCCACCGTGCTGAGCGTGTCGGGATTCACGTCCATCGCCGGCCGGATCGCGACCGGCATGATCGCCGACCGCTTCGGCGCCAAGCGGACGCTGATCGCAGGACTGAGCCTGCAGGCGGCCCTGGTCTTCCTCTACCTCTTCGCCCACGATGCCGCGGCCTTCTACGCGCTGGCCGCGGTCTTCGGCGTGGCCTATGGCGGCGTGATGCCGCTCTACGCGCTCCTCGTGCGCGAGTATTTCGGCGAGAAGGTGATGGGCACGGCCTACGGCGGCGTCTTCCTCATCTCTACCCTCGGCATGGGGCTCGGCTCCTTCGCCGGGGGCTGGGTCTTCGATCACCTCGGCAGCTACGCCTGGCTCTTCATCGGCTCGACCGCCATCGGCGCCACGGCCGGTCTCATCGCCTTGACCCTCCGGGCACCCCGCTTGCTCCCCGCCGTCGCGGTCTCCTGAGAGCCGGCGGGGCAGCGCCCGATTGCCGTTGACACCCCGCCCCTGGGGTGTTATCACTTCGTTCACTTTTCTGATGTTCAGTCGACACTTACGTCACGGAGCAACTCCCGCAATGGCCGGGAACCCGGCGACAGAACCGCAGCGGGCGACGTGTCCTTTCCCGATTCGAGGCAAGGAGGAGCGGGCATGAGCAGACAGAACCTGGATCGGCGTCAGTTCCTGAAGGTTTCCGGCGCAGCCGCGGGAATCCTGGCCGTGGGGCAGGCACCGGCCTTCGCCCAGGGCGCCAAGCTCCACATCGTCCGCTGGGTCGACTTCATTCCGGAGGCCGACGTCGAGCTGAAGACGCGGCAGATGCCGGAAGCCTCCAAGGCCCTCGGGGCCGAGATCCAGCTGGAGACGATCAACGCCAACGACGTTCAGCCCCGCATCACCGCCGCCGTCCAGTCGCAGAGCGGCGCCGACATCTTCCACCTCTTCTATAACTGGCCCCAGCTCTACCAGTCGGCGCTGGTGGACGTGAGCGACCTTGCCGAGAAGGTCGCCAAGGAGCAGGGCGGCTTCTACGGCGTGTTCACGCCCTCCTTCAGGGTGGGCGGGCGCTGGCTCGGCATGCCGCACTCCATCGTCGGCAACGCCATCGCCTACCGGCGCTCCTGGTTCCGCGAGATCGGCCTCGAGCAGTTCCCCAAGACCTGGGACGAGCTGCGCAAGGCCACCGCGACCCTCAAGAAGAAGGGCAAGCCGTACGGGCAGACCCTGGGCCACACCTTCGGCGACGCGCCCACCTGGTCCTACCCACTGCTGTGGTCGTTCGGCGGCGCCGAGACCGATCAGAGCGGCAAGAAGGTCGCCATCAACTCCAAGGGGGCTGTCGAGTCCGTGAAGTACATGCAGGCGCTCTGGAAGGAGGGCTGCGACGAGGGCGGCCTGGCCTGGGACGACACCAACAACAACCGGGCCTTCCACGCCGGCGACATCTGCGCGACGCTCAACGGCGCGTCCATCTACATCGTGGCCAAGCGCCAGAAGGACAAGATCAAGGACGAGAAGGGCGAGCCGATGTTCCAGGACATCGACCACGCCATCTACCCGCTGGCCGGCGGCGTCGGACAGTATCCCCTCTACTTCTCGAACGGCCACGGCATCATGAAGTACTCGAAGAACCAGAAGCTCGCCAAGGACTTCCTGGCCTGGCTCCACAAGAAGGAAAACTTCGAGAAGTGGTTCCAGGTCTGCGAGGGGTACAGCGTGGCGGCGACCACCACGTGGGAAAAGCACCCGATGTGGGAGAAGATCGACAAGCCGCTCCAACTCTTCCGAACCGCCGCCCGCAACACCCGGATCTTCGGCCACTCCGGGCCCTCGACGGGCAAGGCCACGGAGGCGTTCTCCAAGTACATCATCGTGGACATGTTTGCCAAGGCCGTGCAGGGCCTGAAGGCCGAGGACGCCGTCAAGTGGGCGGAGGGCGAGCTCAAGAAGATTTACGAGGGCTAGAGCCCCTCGAGGAGGACGTCCATGGAGCGGAGAGATTTCCTCAAGAGCGCCGGCATCGCGGGCATCCTGGCCGCCGGGCGGGCGCCGGCGTTCGCGCAGGGGAGCCGATTGCACGTCCTGCGCTGGGTGGACTTCATCCCCGCCTGCGACGTCGAGCTCAAGCGCCAGGCGCCGGAGGCCTCCAAGGCGCTGGGGGCCGAGGTGCAGTTCGAGTTCATCAACGCCAACGATCTGCAGCCGCGGATCACGGCCGCCATCCAGTCTCGCAGCGGGCCCGATATCATCATGATGCTGCACAACTGGCCCCACCTCTACCAGAGCGGCCTCGTCGACGTGACCGACCTGGGCGAGTGGCAGGGCAAGGACCAGGGTGGTTACTACGCGCAGTCGGAGGCGGCCGCCCGGGACGGCAAGCGCTGGCTGGCCCTGCCCCACGGCATCGTCGGCCTGCAGATGGCCTACCGGAAATCGTGGTTCGACGAGGTTGGCGCCATATCCTGGCCGAAGACGCTGGAGGACCTCAGGCAGGTCGGCATGAAGCTCAAGAAGAAGGGCAAGCCGATCGGCCAGACCCTCGGCCACACCTTCGGCGACGCGCCGGCCTGGTCCTATCCGCTCATGTGGAACTACGGCGCCGCCGAGGTCGACAAATCCGGCAAGAAAGTCGTCCTCGACACCAAGGAGGCCGTGGAGTCGTTGAAGTTCATGCAGGCCTTCTGGAAGGACGCCTGCGACGAGGGCGGGCTGGCCTGGGACGATACCAACAACAACCGCGCGTTCCTGGCCGGCGACATCTCCTGCACGCTCAACGGCGCCTCCATCTACATCGCGGCCAAGCGCGGCCAGGACAAGATCAAGGACGACCGCGGCGAGCCGATGGTACGCGACATCCAGCACGGCCCCATTCCCAACGGACCGGCCGGCTCCTGGGGTTACCACGTGGCGTTCTCCCACGCGGTGATGAAGTACTCGAAGAACGAGAAGCTGGCCAAGGACTTCCTCAAGTGGCTCCATGGCAAGGAGCAGTTCGGCAAGTGGTTCGAGGTGGCCGAGGGCTTCTCGGTCGGCTCCACCAAGCAGTGGGAGAAGCATCCGCTGTGGGACCGGATCGACCCACCGATGAAGGGCTACCGCACGGCCGCGGCCGCCTCCCGCATGATCGGCTATGCGGGGCCGCCGTCGGCTAAGGCCACCGAGGTGTACTCCAAGTACATCATCGTCGACATGTACGCCAAGGCCGTCCAGGGCCTGAAGGCCGAAGACGCGGTGAAGTGGGCGGCCGACGAGCTCAAGAAGATCTATGGGTAACACGTGAAGAATCCCATCGCGGGGGGAGCGGGCGGCGCCGCCGGCGTCGAGGTCGCGCTGCCCCATCCCCGCACCTCCAGGGTCCAGCCGCGCACGCGCGTCTTGGAGAGCGAGCGCTTGCTGGCCGCCCTCCTGCTGGCCCCGGCCGTCCTCCTGCTCGGCACGTTCATCGCCTATCCCTTCGTCATGGGCGTCTGGTTGTCGCTCTCGAGCACCACCGTCGGCACGGCCGGGACGTTCGTCGGGCTCAAGAACTTCGAGAAGGTGTGGAACGATTCCATCTTTCGGGAGGCCTTCCAGAACACCGCCATCTACACGGGCTTGGCCACACTCTTCAAGCTGAGCCTGGGCATGTGGCTCGCCCTCCTCCTCAACCGCCACTTCCGGGGCAAGCGCCTGGTCCGGGCCTCCATGCTGCTGCCCTTCATCGTCCCCACCGTGCTGTCCACGTACGCCTGGCGCTGGATGTTCGATCCGACCTTCAGCGTGCTCAACTGGACGCTCTACAAGCTCGGTTTCATCGCCGACAAGCTGCCCTTCCTCTCCGACGGGGTCTGGGGTCTCGGGTGCGCCATCGTGGTGAACACCTGGCGCGGCATGCCGTTCTTCGCCATCACGCTGCTGGCCGGCCTGCAGACCATCAACCCCGACCTCCACGAGGCAGCCTCCCTCGACGGCGCCAACGCCTGGGAGCGGTTCTGGTACGTCACCTGGCCCCTGCTCAAGCCCGTCACGCTGGTGGTGGTGGTGTTCTCGGTGATCCAGACCTTCTCGGACTTCCAACTCATTTACGTGCTGACCGGCGGCGGGCCAGCCAACTCCACCCACCTGATTGCGACCTACGCCTACCAGATCGGCGTGGCCACCGGGCTCCTGGGCGAGGGCGCGGCGATCTCCCTGTTCATGCTCCCCGTATTGTTCATCGTGGTATGGCTACAACTCCGCTATCTGAGGAGATTGGAAGGCGCATGATGCCCCTCCGGCAGGCTACGGGGGTAGGTTCGCCGCCGGGTGGCGGGGGAGCGGCTCCCGTCCGCCAGCAGCCCGTGGCACCTCACGCGCGGGCGCGGATGCATCAAAGCCTGGAATGCGGGCGTCGATTCGCCTCCGACCACAACGCCAGCCACCGACCGCGATGCCGGACGGGGGCCGCGACCCGGCCAGGCCCCGGCGGCGCACCCACCCCCGCAGTCCGCCGGAGGAGCTTCACGTGGTGATCGAGCGCCGGTGGAAGAAGTGGGTGTTCTTCTACATCCCGCTCACGCTGTTCATCATCGGGACCCTCTTCCCCTTCTACTGGATGTTCATCACCTCCATCCGCCCCGACGCCGAGCTCTACCGCTCCTGGCGGGCCGTCAACAACGCGCCCTTCTGGACGCTGCACCCGACCCTGGACCACTTCCAGGACCTGATGGCCAAGACCACCTTCCCCACCTGGCTCTGGAACACGTTCTTCATCGCGGTGGCCTCGACCCTCATCTCGCTCTTCTGCGGCCTGCTGGCCGGCTACGCGCTGGCCCGGCTGCGTTTCCCCCTGGCGGGAACGCTGGGGACCTCGATCTTCGTGACGTACCTGGTGCCGCCGACGCTCCTGTTCATCCCGCTGGCCGACATCATCCGCAACTTCCAGCTCGGCAACACGCCCTGGGCGCTGATCCTCACCTACCCGACCTTCCTGGTGCCCTTCTGCACCTGGCTGCTGATGGGGTACTTCAAGACGATCCCCCGGGAGCTGGAAGAGTGCGCCCGCATCGACGGGGCCTCCCGCTTCGGCGCCATGGTGCGGATCATCTTTCCCATCGCCGTGCCCGGCATTCTCTCCGCCGGCATCTTCGCGTTCACGCTGTCCTGGAACGAGTTCATCTACGCCCTGGTCTTCCTCTCGTCGCCCGAGCGCAAGACCGTACCGGTGGGCGTCGTCTCGGAGCTGATCCGGGGCGACATCTACTTCTGGGGACAGCTGATGGCCGGGGCGCTGCTGGGCTCGGTGCCGGTGGCGCTGGTGTACTCGTTCTTCGTGGAGTATTACGTCACGGGGCTGACGGGCTCCGTGAAGGGATAAGGAGACCAACGATGGCGCAGGTCCTCATGAAAGACCTGAACAAGAAGTACGACGAAGTCCACGCCGTGAAGGACGTGAACCTCCACATCCGCGACAAGGAGTTCATTGTCCTGGTCGGCCCCTCCGGCTGCGGCAAGTCCACCACCCTCCGGATGGTGGCCGGCCTGGAGGAGATCACCTCGGGTGAGATCTCGATCGGCGACCGGATCGTCAACGACCTGCCGCCCAAGGACCGCGACATCGCCATGGTCTTCCAGAACTACGCGCTGTACCCGCACATGACCGTTTACGACAACATGGCCTTCGGGCTCAAGATGCGGAAGTTCCCCAAGCCCGAGATCCAGAAGCGGGTGCAGGACGCGGCCGAGATCCTCGGCATCCAGGAGCTGCTCAAGCGCAAGCCGCGCCAGCTCTCGGGCGGCCAGCGCCAGCGGGTGGCGGTGGGGCGCGCCATCGTCCGCCATCCTCAGGTCTTCCTCTTCGACGAGCCGCTCTCCAATCTCGACGCCAAGCTCCGGGTGCAGATGCGGGTGGAGCTCAAGCGGCTGCACGACCGGCTGGAGACGACGGCCATCTACGTCACCCATGACCAGGTGGAGGCCATGACCCTCGGCGACCGCGTCGTCGTCATGCGGGACGGCTGGATCCAGCAGGTGGGCGAGCCCCTGGAGCTCTACTCGAAGCCCGCCAACAAGTTCGTGGCCGGCTTCATCGGCTCGCCGGCGATGAACTTCGCCGACGTGACGATCGCCGACGCCAACGGCGTCGTGTGGGCGGAGACCCCGGGCCTCAAGGTGCGGGTGCCGCCGGCCTGCCTGGAGCGGCTGCGTCCCTACAAGGGCCAGCACATCACGCTGGGGATCCGCCCGGAGGACCTCCACCTCGCCGGCGGCGCCGACCCCTCCGAGTACACCTTCGACTCGACGGTCGAGGTGGTGGAGCCGCTGGGCTCGGAGATCCTGCTGGACATCAAGACCGGGCCGAACATGATGGTCGCCCGCGTGGACCCGACGGTGCGGGTGAAGGTGCACGAGAGCATCCGGCTGGCCCTCAACCCCGAGCGGCTGCACTTCTTCGATATGAAGACGGAGGCCGCGATTTAGCCTCGGAGGGGGGCTTTGCCCCCCTTCCGATACCTCCCCCCAGGACTCGATTGCGGCAGCAAAGCCGCCGCCCGAACGTGACCAACCAACCGGTGGGCCGGCGGCGGCAGATCGCCGCAGCGTACGTGCTGTTGGCGCCGGCGCTGCTCCTCGTGCTCGGCGTCCTCGCCTATCCTCTCGGCTGGGAAGTCTGGATCAGCCTGACCAACTTCTCCAGTCGCGCCGAGGGGGCGCCCGTCTTCGTCGGGCTGGCCAACTACCGGCGGCTCCTCGACGACCCGGACTTCTGGCGCGCCTTGGCCACGACGGTCGCCTACTTCGCCGTGACGACCATGGCCAAGCTCGCGCTCGGCGTCGGCCTGGCACTCCTGCTGGCCCGGCCGGGCCGCGGGCGCGCCCTCGTCTTCCTCGCCGTCTTCCTGCCCTGGGCCTATCCGGGCGGCGTGACAGTGGTGGCCTGGTACTGGATGCTCAACCCCCCGCTGATCACCTCCTACAGCGTGGCCATGGGCAGCCTGAAGCACGCCGTGGACGGGCCTGTTGGCGCCGGCGCTGCTCCTCGTGCTCGGCGTCCTCGCCTATCCTCTCGGCTGGGAAGTCTGGATCAGCCTGACCAACTTCTCCAGTCGCGCCGAGGGGGCGCCCGTCTTCGTCGGGCTGGCCAACTACCGGCGGCTCCTCGACGACCCGGACTTCTGGCGCGCCTTGGCCACGACGGTCGCCTACTTCGCCGTGACGACCATGGCCAAGCTCGCGCTCGGCGTCGGCCTGGCACTCCTGCTGGCCCGGCCGGGCCGCGGGCGCGCCCTCGTCTTCCTCGCCGTCTTCCTGCCCTGGGCCTATCCGGGCGGCGTGACAGTGGTGGCCTGGTACTGGATGCTCAACCCCCCGCTGATCACCTCCTACAGCGTGGCCATGGGCAGCCTGAAGCACGCCGTGGACGGGCTCTGGGGCGCCGGCGCCTACGCCTTCGCCTCCGTCGCGCTCTTCAACATCTGGCGGGGGGGATCGTTCACGGCGGTGTTCCTCCTGGCCGCCCTCAACGCCATCCCCACGGAGCTGTTCGAGTACGCCCGCCTGGAGACGAAAAACGCCTGGCAGCGCTTCCGGGAGGTGACGCTGCCGCTGCTCCGGCCGTACATGGCGCTGGCCGTGTTCCTGTCGTTCACGACCGCCTTCGCCGACCTCGCCAACGTCTGGATGCTGACGGGCGGGCGCGTGATCTTCCCGGTGCTCGGCACCCAGGCCTACTGGCTGGGGATCCGCGACGGCCAGTTCGCGGAGGCGGCCGTCCGCTCGCTCTCGCTGGTCCCGCTGCTGGTGCTCGCGCTGATGCTGCTCTTCCGGTGGTTCGATCCGCCGCGGGAGAAGCCGGCGTGAGCCGCGGGCGCCTGGCCCGCTGGGGCCGCGGCGGGCTGCTGGCGCTGGTGGCCATCTACAGTGTGTTCCCCATCTACTTCATCACCGTCCAGTCGCTCAAGACGGCGGAGGAGGACGTCTTCGGCAGCCCGCTCTGGGTCCTCAACCCGACCTTCGAGAACTACACCGAGCTCTTCGCGGGCTCTCGGGCGCGGGTACGGGGCTATGTGATCGTGCCGCGGGTGCCGTTCCTCGTCTGGATGGTGAACTCCGCGCTGGTCCTGGCCGGCAGCCTCGCCGTCACGATGGGGGCCGGTGTGCTGGCCGCCTACGCGCTGGGCCGGCTGCAGCCGCCGGGCTGGGTCTGGTGGCGGCGCGCGCTGTTCGCCACCTACGTCATCCCGCACACGATCCTCTTCATTCCCCTCTACCAGGTCATCATCGCGCTCGGGCTGGACGACCACCAGGGCGCGCTCGTCCTCATCTACTCCACGATGGCTCTGCCCTTCTGCGTCTGGATCCTCTCCGCGTACTATCGAAACCTGCCCCGGGAGATCGAGGAGTCGGCGCTGGTGGAGGGGGCCAGCCCGCTGGCGGCCTTCATCCGGATCGTGCTGCCGATGAGCCGCAACGTCCTCATCGCGGCCGGCCTCTTCACGGTCGGCACCGTGGGCAACGACTTCATGCTCGCCTCGATCTTTCTGCTCGATCCCGAGAATCAGACCGTGGCGGCCGGGCTCGGCGTGATGGACGTGAGCCTCGAGGAACTGCTGGCGGTGGCCGGCGTGAACCTGGCCGCCCTTCCGGTGGCGGCGGGCTGCGCGCTGCTCGCGCGCGGCTACGTCCGCGGGCTCACCGCGGCCATGCTCGAAGGAGCCTAGGAGTCGGAGGGGGCCTCGACGGCCCCCTCCGAAACCTCCCCCAGGATTGCGCCGGCAAAGCCGGCGCTCGAAGCCGCACGGCCTAGCCGCGCTGGTACTTGGCGTAGATGCGGCGGTACTCTCCCACCGCCCACTTGACGGCCTCGTCCGCGCTCTGGCCGCGGGCGGCCCGGGTGAACATGTCGGGGACCACGAACGTCGCGACGACCTCCTGGACCGCGGGGGTGAAGGGCCCGGGATGGCCGAAAAAGGCGACGACGTTCGGGAAGTCCTGGAGGATCTGCATCTTGGGGTCGGTGCCGATCACGGGCATCGGCTTTTTGTAGCCGTCGCGGATGAAGGGCATGTTGTAGCCGCGGCTCGCCGTCATGGCTTCCTTCCAGTTGTCGGCCAGGTGGATGAGCAGCTCCTTCGCCGCCTGCGGGTTCTTCGAGAACTTCCAGATCGCGTAGGCGTTGGCGTTGGCGACGCTCACCCGCTTGCCGCCGGCGCCCTGGGGCTCGAGGCCGATGGAGGTGTTCTCGAAGACGGCGGGGTTCGTGTCCTCGGTGGTCCGGTAAGCGGAGATGGCGTCGTGGATCCACGATGCCACCCCCGAGGCCAGATACCGGTTGTCCGAGGCGTCATCCCACGAGAACACCTCCGGGGTCATGCCCTCGTCGAAGAGGGCCTTGGCGAAGCGGAGCGCCTCCCGGGTCTCCTTCGAATCGAGGAGGATGTTCTGGCCCGAGGCGTCGGCCTCCTGCGCCCCGAAGCTGAACATCACCGAGCGCCAGTTGAGGTTGGCGTCGTTGCAGTGGGAGAACTGGATCCCGCAGGGATGCCCCTTGGGCTTGAGCGTCCGGGCCGCGACGCGGGCCAGCTCCCAGGTGTCCGGCGGCTTGAGGCCCTGCTTGTCGAAGAGATCCTTCCGCCAGAGCATCGGGAGCAGGATGTAGAAGTCGGGGATCGCGTGCCACTTGCCCTCGACGATAGAGGGCGAGGCCGCGGCGGGGATCCAGCCGCCCCACCGCTTGCCGATCTGGTCGGCGAGGTCGCCGACGTCGACGAGCGCGCGGTAATAGAGGCCGGTCAGGATCGTGCCGACGAAGTAGATCATGTCGTGGCCGGCGCCGGCGGCGAACTCGGCCGCGATCCGCGCGGGCAGCTCGAGGTGGGGAATCCGATCCACCCGCACGCGGACACCGTTCTTGTCCCCCCACTCCTTGGTGAACTTGTCGAACCACACATCGTAGGCGGGGACGAAGTGGCTCCACTGGAGGATGCGGAGGCTCGTCCCCTTGATCTGGGCGGGCGCCTGGCGCGAGGCCAGCATCGTGGCGAGAGACGCGGTGGCCATGCCGAGCCCCGTCTTCCGGACGAAATCGCGCCGGCTGAGGTTGCTCATACCCTATCTCCTTCTTGCCGAGCGGAGCGGAGCGAAGAGAAGTGAGGGGCCGAGGAACGAGCGTCGGGGGCTCGTCCGGGCCCGATCGTACATCGACACCTCCCACAGGGCGAAATCCCGGCGTGGGGAATTGCGCGGCAGTCTAGGTGGGCGGTCCCTGCCTGTCAACCGCCCGCGCTACGGCCGAACCCGGACGATCCGGTGAAAGGAAGACTCCGCCAGATACACGTCACCCCGCGCGTCGACGGCGACACCCTGGGGATCGGCCAGGTTGCTGGCCACCACGGACACGGTGCCGTCCCTCGAGACGCGGAAGAGTTGCGCCACCCAGAAGCCGCCGCTCACGTAGAGCGTGCCGTCCGGCGCGCTGGCCATGTTGATCCGCACGTACTGGCCCCGCGGCAGTCGCGCGAAGGGCGTCAGCCGTCCGTCGGGGGTGAGGCGGAACAGATCGCCGCCCGAGGTGAGGACGGCGACGTCGTCGCCGCCCAGCGGCGCCACCGCCACCAGCCTCGGTAGGAGCCCGCCTCCAGCTTTCCCGCCCCACGCCCGCGGGAACAGAGGGGCCAGACCCGTGAGCCGGCGCGGCCCCGGAATGTCGGCGTCGAGCGAGAGGCGGAAGACCAGCGGCCCGCGGTAGTCCTCCTCCCGAAACTGCTCGAACCCCGGCGGCACCCGCTCGTCGTCCTGGCTCAGGCGTGGATCCACGTGGTCCACGATCAGCAGCCGGGCCCCCCCGTCGCAAGCCAGGGTGCCGCCCCCGGCCAGCCGGTTCAGGCCCGTCGCGAACAGGTGCAGCCGCTCGTCCAGCGTCATCCGAAACACGCGGCCCCCGTTTTCCTCGCCCAGGAAGAGCTCCCGGGTGATCGGGTGGACGGCGAGGCTCCCGAACGTCGCCATCCGGGCATCGGGGAAGGGAATCCTGACTCGCGGCTGGCGCGCGAGGTCGACCGGCCGGTCACGGCCGAGCTCGAGGCGATAGATCTCGCCCGCGACGTCGCCCCGCGCGCCCGGGGACAGGACCACGAGCGACCGACCGTCAACGGCGAGCTGCAGCGGCCGCGGCACGCCCGTCGCAACCACCTCGAGGGCGGGATCGGCGCGAACGGGCGCCGCCGCCAGAGCCGTCACCAGCGTCAGCCCGACGAGCGCCGCGGCGCCCCCGCCACACACCCTTCCCATGCTCCCCTCGGAGACAAGCGACATGCGAGCGGGAGCGGGGTGGCCGGGCAGGCTCCCGGACGAGGTTGTTTTTCGAAGTCCGGGAGTCTGCCCCGCTCCCCCACTCTTCGACGCGTGATGCCGCTAGTCGTCCGCGCCGGCCTTTTGCGTCGTCGGGCCGCCCGGGGTGCCGATCAGCAGCAGGAGATACTTGACCGGCTTCAGACCCGCGTTCGAGTGGTTGTGCCAGAGGCCGACGGCGTCCATGTACGACTGGCCCTCGGTGTGGTACTGGGCGCCGGCGACGCCCACCGGGCCGCCTTCGCTGTTCGTGGTCAGGGTGCCCTCGAGCACGTAGATGTACGACGGCACCTGGTGGCGCTGCCGACCGGTCTGCCCGCCGGGCTCGATCTCGAC
>MNEF01000055.1 GCA_001917535.1 Candidatus Rokubacteria bacterium 13_1_40CM_69_27 | reverse complement strand
CCTATCTGCCGGTGACGGCGACGATCCACGCCGCCGGGGCGGCGCCGCGGACGCTCCGGCTGGCTCCGGTGGTCGGCGACCGCGGCTTTCACTACGGCGCCCGCCTGGCGCTGCCCGAGCGGACGCAGAAGATCACGCTGGCGGTGGGGGCGACGACGATGCAGGTCGTCGAGTCGGCCCGGGAGCGGTTCAAGAAGCCGGTGACCGCCATCTTCGAGTGGACGGGCCGGTGAGGATCGTGACGATGCGCCTTATTGCAATCCGGGTGAAGCCGAAGTAGTCTCCGATGGCATGATGCGCCTGACGAGCGCCGTCCACCGTCTCCGGCGTGGAGCCTCGGGGCTGCTCGTTACGCTGGCGGTCATCAGCCTCGTCGTCGCGGCCGGCAGCGTCGCGCACAATCACGCCGGCGTCCAGCCGGGGCTGTACAACCAGGAGCACGACCTCAGCTACCTGGCTACCCTCAGCGGCGCGGCGCTCCAGCCCGCTGTCGCCGCGATGGCAACGCTCGTCGTCCTCGCCGTTATGCTCCTCGCTCCGGCGTCGCCGCGTCCGCCTGTCGCTCCGCGACGTCACGCAGACCCTCGAGCTCCACCCCTCCGCTAGCCCGAACGTCCGATCACCGTCGACGCTGACTCCGGGCAAGCATGCCCGGAACGGTCGAACACTCGTGGACAGCGGAGGGTCATCATGCGCGTGTGGATCATCACCGGTCTTCTGGTGGGCCTCGTGATCTCGGCGACACCGGTCGGCGCCCAGGAGGCGGAGACGCTGAGACGCGAATTGGAGCAGATGCGCAAGCAGTTCGAGAACGCCCAGCAGCAGTATCAGAAGGCGATCGAGACATTGAGTGAGCGCCTGCGACGCCTGGAGACGCGACCGGAGCCCGTCGTCGCGCCACCGGCGCCACCACCACCGACCACGCCGCTCGCACAGGGGCTCGGCCAGGGCCAGATGGCGCCGCCGTCGGCCACGGACATCCTGCGTCCGCGCCAGCCTTTCGGGCTGTACCAGCAGCGGGGAACAGGGCAGCTCCTCTTCGACATGGGCATCGCGGGCGACTTCGTCGGCAACATCACCCAGCCCAACGTGGACAAGGCCAACGCGGGGACCTTCACCGGCCGCGAGAACCGGTTCTTCCCCCGCGAGGTGGAGCTTGCCCTGTTCGGCCAGATCGATCCCTTCGCGCGCGGCGAGGTGCGCATCGAAGCCGGCGAGGAGACGCCCGGCCCGGAAACCACTGTTCGTCTCGCGGAGGCGCATCTCACCCTGCTCACACTGCCCTACGGGCTCCAGCTCAAGATGGGCCAGATGCGCGCGCGCTTCGGACTCACTAACGTGATCCACGAGCACGACCTGCCCTTCGTCGACCGGCCCGATGTCTTGCGCGTCTTCTTCGGCGAAGAGGGGCTGTCGGAGAAGGGCGCGGAGTTCACATGGGTCCCGGACCTGCCCTTCTATCTCGAGGCCCTGGCCGGCGTTTTCAACGGCGACAACGAGACCGCGTTCGGACGTGGAAAGCTGAACGAGCCGCTCGTCACCGGCCGCCTCCGCAGCTTCCTCGAGCTGTCCGACACGAGCGCCATCCAATTCGGTGCGTCGCTCGCTCACGGCACCACGGCCGACCGGCTGCGCAGCACGCTCATCGGTTACGAAATCAAGTACAAGTACCGGCCCGATGGCTGGCTCCATCCGCTGCTGACCCTCGCCAGTGAGGGCATCTACTCCATTCGTCGGGTGGAAGTCAGCGACGACACGGCCGTCTTCGAAAAACGGACCCGCGACCGCTTCGGCTGGTACGGCCATGCGGAGCTGCAGCCTCTCCGGCGCTGGGCATTCGGCGCGCGCTATGACTCCACGCAGTACCCGGTCAACCCCGGATGGCAGTGGGCCGTGGAGCCGTACGTCAGCTTCTTCCCTTCGGAGTTTCTCCGCTTCCGTCTGGCCTACAAGCACACCGACCGCTCGCACCGCGACGGTTTCACGGACAACGGCGGCAGCGCGCGGATCATGGATGAGCTGCTGTTCCAGGCATCGTTCATCCTGGGCGCCCATCCTGCCCATCCGTTCTAGAATCAGGAGGACACGTCATGCGACGGTGGATCTTCGCTCTCTTCGCGATCGTGGCGGCGCTGACCTTGACCGCGGCTGGCGCCCCCGCCGCCCGCAAGCTCCGCGTCGTGGCAACCATTCCGGATCTCAAGGCGCTCACCGAGGCGGTTGGCGGCGACCTGGTCGACGTCGACACTCTTTCCCGCGGAACCGTGAACGCGCACGAGATGGAAGTGCGGCCGAGCATGATGCTCAAGCTGCGCAAGGCCGATGCCCTCGTCGAGAACGGCCTCGAGCTGGATATGTGGGTCGACGTGGCTGTCCAGGGCGCGAACAACGCCAACGTCGTTCGGGGCGCGCCGGGCGTCATCGATATCTCGCGCGGCATTTCCGTCCTCGAGGTGCCGAGCGTCCGCGTGGACCGCTCGATGGGCGACGTGCACCCGCTGGGCAACCCGCATTATTCGCTCGATCCCGGTCTCGCGCCCATCATCACCCAGAACATCGTGGACGGTCTCTCGCGCGTGGCGCCTGAGCATCGCACGACGTTCGAGCACAACCGGCAGGTATTTCTCGGTCAGCTCGATCAACACATGGCGGAATGGACGAAGATCATGGAGCCGGTGAAAGGCTCCAAGGTGGTCGTCTATCACCCGCAATGGATCTACTTCCTCGCCCGCTTCGGCTTACTCGAGGCTGGGTGGGTCGAAGATCGGCCCGGCATTCCTCCCTCGCCACAGCATCTCGTGCGCCTGGTGCGGAAAATGAAGGATGAAGGGGTGAAGGCCCTGATTTACGCGCCGTGGAACGATCAAAAGCTCGCCACGCGCGTGGCGGAAGAGGCCGGTGCGAAAACCGTTCTTCTCGCCCAAATGGTCGGTGGAGTCAAAGGCGCAGATTCCTATATCAGCGCCATCGACTACAACGTCAAAACACTTGCCAAGGCCCTTCGTCCATGAGTGCCTCGTTGCGGAGGCGCTGAAGGCTATGCTCGGCGATCTGCTCTCGCTCCTCTGGGTGCCGTTTCTGATGTGCTTAGTGCTCACCGGCATCCATGCCTACCTCGGGTTCCACGTCCTCGCCCGCGAGGTGGTGTTCGTGGACATTGCGCTCGCCCAGATCGCCGCCCTCGGGGCCACCGCCGCCTTTCTCATTGGCTACGAGATGGAGACGTGGGAGTCGTACGCCACCGCGCTGTTCGCCACGCTCATCGGCGCCCTCGTGCTGTCCCTGACGCGCACGCGGCAGCGCCACGTCTCACAGGAAGCCGTCATCGGCGTCGTCTATGCGGTGTCGTCAGCGGGCGCGGTGCTGATCGCCGACCGCGCCCCTCACGGCGCCGAGCATGTGCGCGCGATGCTCGTCGGCAGCCTGCTCGCCGTGCGTGGTCCCGAAGTGCTAAAAGTCGCGGTTCTTTATTCCCTCATCGGCGTGTTGCACTGGTTCTGCCGGCGGCCGTTTTTCCTGATCTCGACCGATCCCGACGCCGCTTTCCAGCAAGGCTGGCGCGTGCGTCTCTGGGACTTGCTCTTCTACGGCTCGTTCGGCGTCGTGGTCACCAGCTCGGTTCGCATCGCCGGCGTGTTGCTCGTCTTCTCTTATCTCATCGTCCCTGCCCTCGCGGCGACTGCCTCTGGTGGCACCGTGGGCACGCGACTCCTCATCGGCTGGGGCTTCGGCACCCTGGTGAGCGTGATCGGCATGGCGGCCTCCGCGACCTTCGACCTGCCCACAGGCGCCACGGTCGTCTGCACGTTCGGCCTGACGCTCCTCGCCTTCGCGGTGGCCGCGCGCGTCTTCGGCTGGCGTCCGGTGCGAGGCCGGCCGCTCCTGGCATCGCCAAGCCTGCGATCAGCAGAGAAGCCTTAGGATCATGCGCCGACTCCCGATCCTTCTCACGCTGCTCCCGCTCGCCTGTTGCGCCTCGACGGCCATGCGCATCCCAATCGGTGACGTGCAAAGGCTCGGCGGCCTCTGGCAGGGCTGGCTCATCACGCCGCGTGACTACCTCGCCGCTACCCTGACCATCAAGAGCGACGGCACTTTCGAGCTGAGGGCGCCGCGCACGCTGGTGGCGGGGACGATCACCACCGCGGCAGGAGTGCTGCGCTTCCAGGCATCGTCGGGCCTGGGCGCGGCGGGCGGGCACGGTATCATCACTCTCTACGAAGGCGGCGGCACCCGCGTGCTGAAGACGGCGCGCGACGATCGGCTGTTCCCTGGGCGGTTCAGGCCCGTCTTCTCGGAGAGCTAAGCCGCCACCGCATCGGGTTGCGATGAGTCATGACGCGATGGCAGGTGCACATGAGATCGGCGGTCGCGTGGTGTCTGCTCACGCTCATCGCCGTCGGCTGCTCGCTGGCGTCGTCGGCGGCCATTCGCGACGTACGTGAGTTGGCGGGCATCTGGCAGGGGCGCATGTCGGGCCCGCTCGGGAACGGAGAGGCCACCATGACGGTCGAAGAAGACGGCGCCTACACCGGCACGATCTTCCTCGGCACGGGCCCTCGCGAGTTCCACGGCGCAATCGTCGTCATCGATCCAACACGCGTCCGATTTCAAGGCACGGACGGCAACGGTCGGGTGCGACGGCAGGACCGGGATGGACGCACCATCCTCCGGTTTGTGCTCGATGGGAGCGGGACCGGCGCGACGTATACCCGCGATCGGTAGTACCGCCCCCTCCGGATGGCCGACCACGTACGACGCGGCCCGGGCAGAAGACTCGCCTCGTAGAGACGGAGAGCCCTCCGGCTCCTGCGGCTTCGCGCTGCAATCTCACCGACGAAGAAGCCGTCGCGCTCAACGCCCGAAGCTCAAATCCGCCCCTGAGGTTAAGGTCAACTGCGGGCCTCGTGGTAGCATCGACGACATGGCGCACCGCCGGAAGCCACTCGCGGCCGCTCTGGCTTTGAACACTGTCGTCCTCGTCGTTGAGCTCGCCGGTGGCATCCAAGCCAGTAGCCTCAGCCTCGTCGTTGACGGTGTCCACAACGTCTCCGACGAGGTGGCCTTGGGCTTCCTCGTGCTGGCCTACGCGCTGAGAGCGGGACTCTCGGGCAGGCTTCTTCGAGCGGCGAATCTCTTCAACTCTATCGGGCTGCTCGCCATCAGCGGCCTGTTGCTGTGGCGCGTGCTCGAAAGGCTTTCGAACCCCGTCCCTGTGCTCGGCCTGGTTCCGGTGATCGCGGGGATCGTGGGAGCGGTTGGGAATTGGGGAGTTGCGAGGGTTCTACGCGAACCGGCGAGAGAGGATGCGGCGATCCGTCTCGCCTACGTGCACAACCTCGGAGACACGCTGCTATCACTCGCGCCGGTCGCCGCAGGAATTCTTGTGATCGCGTCGGGCCAGGCGATATTCGATTCTATCGTGGCCCTCGTCATCGCGGTCGCAATCGTCGTGACGACCGTCCGCTCGGTCGTCGGCTCCCACCGAGAACTGCTCTGGGCCGACAACGTCGTCTGCGGTCACAGGTGACGCGCTTCGACGGCCCGGGTCGCGTGTGGTGCGCCGGGCATTGGCGACGTAAGGCGCCGACACACC
Organism: Candidatus Rokubacteria bacterium 13_1_40CM_69_27; assembly: GCA_001917535.1. Classification (GTDB taxonomy): domain Bacteria; phylum Methylomirabilota; class Methylomirabilia; order Rokubacteriales; family CSP1-6; genus MNEF01. The sequence goes on along the minus strand of MNEF01000055.1, from coordinate 2,465 downwards.
CTGCCGCGCCGGAACATACCGGGCGGTTCGCCCAGTCACCCTCCACCTACAGGGCCACGCGCTTCAGCCTCAGGGCGTTGGCAATGACCGAGACCGAACTGAAGCTCATTGCCGCGCTCGCGATGATCGGGCTCAGCAGGAGCCCGAAGACCGGATAGAGGACGCCGGCGGCGATGGGGACGCCGAGCGCGTTGTAGATGAAGGCGAAGAAGAGGTTTTCGCGAATGTTCCGGATCGTCGCCCGGCTCAGTCGGCGTGCCCGCACGATCCCTCGCAGATCGCCCTTCACCAGCGTGACACCGGCGCTCTCCATGGCCACGTCGGTGCCGGTGCCCATGGCGATGCCGACGTGGGCTTGGGCCAGCGCGGGCGCATCGTTCACGCCGTCGCCCGCCATGGCCACGATTCGCCCCTCGGCTTGCATCCGCTTGATCACGGCGCTCTTCTGCTCGGGCAGCACCTCGGCCTCGGTCTCCTCGATACCGAGCTTTCGCGCCACGGCCTCTCCCGTTGCGCGGCTGTCACCGGTAAGCATCACCACCCGCACGCCGGACTCGTGCAGCGACCGGAGAGCCTCCGGGGTCGTCTCCTTGATGGGGTCGGCCACTCCCACGAGCCCGGCGGCACGACCATCGACCGCGACGAACATCACGGTCTGGCCATCCCGCCTGAGCGCGTCGGCCCGCTCGGCGAGATCGCCGACGGCGATCGCGAGGTCCTCCATCAGTCGGTGATTTCCGAGGGCGACGGTCCGGCCTTCCACGCGTCCCACCACTCCCTTGCCGGTGACGGACCGAAAATTGTCTGTCGCCGAGAGGGCCAGCTTCCGTTCCTGAGCGCCGGCAACGATGGCAGCGGCGAGTGGGTGCTCGCTCCCCCGCTCCAGGCTGGCCGCCAGCCGCAGGAGGTCAGACTCCGACTGACCAGACACGGTCACGACCGACGTCAGGCGAGGCTTCCCCTCCGTCAGGGTGCCCGTCTTGTCCACGACGAGCGTGTCAACCTTTTCCAGGATCTCGAGCGCCTCGGCGTTCTTGATGAGGACGCCGGCCATCGCGCCGCGCCCCGTGGCGACCATGATCGACATCGGCGTCGCGAGCCCGAGGGCGCACGGACAGGCGATGATGAGCACTGCCACCGCATTCACCAGGGCGTATGCCATCCGCGGCTCTGGCCCGATCAGACCCCAGACGGTGGCGGAGATCAAGGCGACGGCGACGACAGCCGGCACAAAGTAGGCGGAGACCGTGTCGGCAAGCCGCTGGATCGGCGCCCGACTCCGCTGCGCCTCGCTCACCATGCGAACGATCTGGGCGAGCAGGGTGTCGCTGCCCACGCGCTCGGCCCGCATCACGAAGCTGCCCGTCCCGTTCACGGTGCCGCCTGTAACGCGGCTGCCTGGTGTCTTCTCCACCGGGATCGGCTCCCCCGTCACCATCGACTCGTCCACAGCGCTCGTGCCCTCGAGGATGGTGCCGTCAACAGGCACGCGCTCTCCAGGACGCACCCGGAGACGATCGCCCGGTTGGATCTGGTCGAGCGAGACCTCTTCGTCCCCGCCGTCGGCGCGGAGGCGTCGGGCCGTCTTGGGAGCCAGGCTGAGTAGCGCCTTGATGGCGCTGCTCGTCTGGGTCCTCGCCCGCAGCTCGATCACTTGCCCCACGAGCACGAGCGTGGTGATGATCGCGGCCGCCTCGAAGTAGAGCCCCACCCCGCCCCCGTGCGGGCGGAAGGAGTCCGGGAAGATCCCTGGAGCAACCGCAGCGACGACGCTGTAGACGTACGCCGTGCCGGTGCCGAGCGCGATCAGCGTGAACATGTTCAGGCTGCGGTTGACGATCGACGCCCAGCCGCGCTGGAAGAATGGCCAGCCGCCCCAGAGCACCACGGGCGTCGCCAGGACGAGCTGCAGCCAGGCGATGAGCCGGCTCGACAGCCCGTGGCGCAGTGGCTGGCCGGGAAGCATGTCGCCCATCACGAACGCGAGCAATGGCACGCTGAGCGCCACGCTGACCCAGAACCGTCGGGTCATGTCTTTCAGCTCAGCGTTCTCTTCGTCGCCGGTCGCCGTTCGAGGCTCCAGGGCCATGCCGCAAATCGGGCAGGATCCCGGAGCGCTCCGCACGATCTGGGGATGCATCGGGCAGACGTACTCGGTCCGCGCCGCGGGCTCCGGGGCACCGACGGGCTCGAGCGCCATGCCGCACTTGGGACAGGAGCCGGGCCCGGGCTGCCGGACCTCCGGGTGCATGGGACAGGTGTAGACGCGGCCTTGGGTCGTCATGGCGGTTTAGAACTCTCGTAGTCTATAGGACGACGCAACGCTCCGCTGCTCGGCGTCGCCCCCTAGCAGATGAGCTGATCCTGAGCGTCATTTCTCAAGCACGACCTTCACCACCTCGGCGACTTCGTTGGCGCCCTCATGCTTGGTGGTGACGCTCACGACCCAACCGGGCTTGAGGTCG
>MNEF01000123.1 GCA_001917535.1 Candidatus Rokubacteria bacterium 13_1_40CM_69_27 | reverse complement strand
TCTGCTGGAGACGATGCTCCCCGCCGGCCACCGCCGCGGGAGCTGAGCGCTCAGGGCCGCTCGGCGCGGCGGCCAGGGGCGGGCAGGACGCGCGCGAGCATCTTCACCGTCGCGATACGATCTTACTGCGTCCGAGGACTTACGACACCTCGCTGGAGCCGCTGATGAAGATGAACGGAGCCTCCGCGAGGTCGATGATCCGCGGGACGGTGGGCTGAAAGCCCCGCGCGCGCGCGGTCACGGCGACCTTTGGGCGCAGCGGGTGGCGCCGGTTCGCCTTCACGACCGTGCCGACCTCGCCCGTGCTCAGGCACACCTTGGAGCCGGGGGGGAACACCGTGATCTCCGAGAGCAGCGCCTTGAGGAGCGGAGGCGGGAACGCGCCGTGCCGCCACTTCAGCATCTCGCGCATGGCCTCGTGGGGGCGGAACTGGGGCCGGGTCGCCGGCAGCGCCGTCATCTGCGCGTACGTGTCGACGAGCCCGAGGACCAAGGCATCCGGGTGAATCGCCTCCACCGACAGGCCCCGCGGATACCCCTGGCCCTGCTCGCGCTCGTGGTGCTGCAGCACCATCTCGGTCACCGCCGGCAGCGGTAGAGACCACTGCTGGACAATCTCCGCCGATCGCAGCGGGTGGGCCTGAAACAGCGCCTGCTCGTCCGCGGAGGGCGGTTCGGCCCGCCGCAGCACGCGCTCCCGCACGGGGCAGAGCCCGATGTCGATGACGGTGGCCGCCAGGCCCAACTCCAACAGCCGTCGGACGTCGTAGCCGAGCCGCGCCCCGATCCGCATGGCCAGGACGGTTACCCGGGCGTGGTGAAAAGCCAGATAACGCGCGTCCTCGGGCAGGTGCGGGCTATGGGCCAGCCAGAACAGATCGTCCGAGTCCTCCAGCGAGGCGTGCACCCGCTCCAGCAGGCCGGCCACGTCCACCCATGGAAACGCAGCCGTCGTCCCCACCAGCCCTTGCATCCGCTCGAGCGCCCCCTGCAGACCCGCGAAAAGCGCGCGGGCGGAGGCGCGGGACGCCGAGTCGAGCCCGTTCGCCGCCGGCGAAGGGGTGTCAGGCAGGGGGGCGGGGTCGATGACGGCGCTCATGCGCATCCGATCTCCTCCGCGTCGATCACGCGGCCGGGCCGCGGGATCCGGACCGTGAACGTCGAGCCTTTGTCGACTTCGCTGGTCACTTCGATGGTCCCCCCGTGCTGGCGCACGATCCCGAGGCTCACCGAGAGCCCGAGGCCGGTGCCGCTCACCTCGGGCTTCGTGGTGAAGAACGGCTCGAAGATCCGGACCAGATTCTGGGGCGCGATGCCGGTGCCGGTGTCGGTGACGATCACCGCGACCTCCCGCGGCGCAGCGCTCGTGCGCACCGTGAGGAAACCGCCCTGGGGCATCGCCTGGATCGCATTGTGGGCGAGGTTCAGGAACACCTGCTTCATGCGGCCCGGATCGACCTCGACGACCGGCAGCGCCTCCGCGTACCGCTCCTCGATGGTGACGCTTTGAACGCCCTGGTGGCGCACCAGCCCGATCACCTCCCGGAGGACCTGGTTCAGGTCCACCTCCTGAGGGACGAACGGGCGTTGCCGGCTGAAGTCGAGCAGATCGCGGACGATGTCGCGCGCCCGCGTGGCCTCCGTCACGATCAGGTTGATCGGCTCCCGCATCGCATTGTCGGAGGGCAGGTCCTCGCTGAGGAGCGAGGCGAAGCCCAGCACGCTCGTCAGCGGGTTGTTGATCTCGTGGGCGACCTGGGCCGCCATCTCGCCGAGGGCGGCCAGCTTGGCGGCGTGCACCAGCTGCGACTGGGTCTCCCGCAGCTCCGCCATCTGCCGCTTGACGCCCTCGTAGAGGCGGGCGTTCTCGACGGCGATGGCGACCTGGCTGGCGACGATCTTGAGGAGCTGCTCCTCGTCCCCCTTGGCGCCGGCCGGCACGACGCTGTGGACGACCATCAGGCCGAGGTCGCGCTGCTGGACCACCAGCGGGAGCACCCATTCGACCTCCTCCCACTCCTGGTTGGCCTCGCCGTCCGCCGCCAGCACGCTGCGCATCTGCGCGGCCTGCTCGCTCTTCACCGACACCTGCAGCCCGGCCGGCTCGGCCAGCTCCACGCTCATCTGCGTGATGCCGATGGCCCGGCCCAGCGCCGGCAGCAGCTTTTCGAGCATGGTGCGGACGTCCAGCTCGGAGGTGATGCCCTGGACGGCGCCGTGCAGCGCTTCCAGCTGCCCCGCCCGCTTGACGAAGTGCTCGTTGAGCCGCCGCAGCTCTTCGATCTGTCGAACCATGCGGTACACCAGCCGCTGGTTCAGCTCGCGGAGGAAGGGCGCTTCCTTCTTCTCGTCGACCCGCTCGCGCTTGCCGCGCAGGAACTCGGCGACCTGACGCGGGAAGGCGTCGGCGTCGAGAGGCTTCGCGATGTAGCCGTCGCAGCCGGCCACCAGCGTCCGCTCGCGGTCGCCCTCCATCGCGTACGCGGTCACGGCGATGATCGGCGTCCCCCGCAGCATCGGGAACGATCGGAGGGCGACGCCGACCTCGTAGCCGTCGATCCCGGGCAGGTTGATGTCGAGCAGGATGAGGGCCGGCTGCTCGCGAAGGGCCGCCTCGATCCCCGACAGGCCGTCCTCGGCTTCGACGATGGTGTACTTCTCGCGGGCCAGCAGCGCGCGGACCAGCATCCGGTTCTCGGCGCTGTCCTCGATGTACAGGATCTTGGTGGTCGCCATGAGTGGCCTCAGCCCTCCCGCGGCTCCGCGATGAACGGGAAGTGGAAGCGCTCGGGGTGGGCTTCCTTCCGCCGCTGGGCCTCCAGCTCCTCCCGGAGGATGCCGAAGACGATCACGTCGCAGTGCTGACCGCCCTGGAAGCCGGCCTGGCGGAGCACACCCTCCTGCCGGAACCCGTTCCGCTTGAGCGAGTTGATGCTGAGGAAGTTGTACTCGTAGACCTTCGCTTCGATACGCCGCAGGCTCAGCACGTCCAGACCGTAGGCGCACATGAGCTTGCCGGCCTCCACGCCGCAGCCCTTCCGGATGCACGTGCGGTCGGCGATGACGGTCTCCAGGAACGCGTAGCCCTCGCTGAGGTGGATGTTGAACAGGCGTACCAGCCCCACCGGCGCCAGCCGCCCGTCATCCGCCATGACGATGAACGCGACCTGGCTCGGATCGGCGAGGGCCGCTTCGAAGAAGGCGGCATCCCCGTCGTACAGGCGCCGGTAGGTGCGCAGGAAATCGCTGCCGACCATCCGCTCCAGGAACGGATCGTCCGCCCACGCCGCCAGGTGGCGGAGATCGCCGGGCGTGAGCGTCCGGAGATAGACCCGCTCGCCGCGGGCGATGACGGTTGCCGGCTCCGGCACCTCCGCCGGAGCAGACGGGCGCCGCCGCGCTTCGACTTCCAGCGCGGCCCCCCCTCGTTCCGCTCTCACCGCGGCCTCCATGTCCGTGTCTTCGCTCCTCAACGGGTCTCGAAGTTGATCTCGAGCCGAACGGTCGGCTCATCCAACGATCGCTCCTTAGGCAGAACGAAGTCAAAAGAGCCGTCCGCCGGGAAGGTGAACGGGTTGAGCATGTACGCGGCGACACCAGGCGCAATTTCGAACGGCAGCCGGAACGTGCCCGTGAGCGTCCCCTGCGCGCGGAATCCCTCCATCGGTCCTCCCCGCACACCGGTCGCCGACCACGTGCCCTCCAGCAGGGTGCCCAGGGGCACGTTGCTGAAGACCGCCGGCGAAATATCGACCTGTCCGGTGACGGTGCCACGGACGATGACGACCTCGGGACCGTCCGTGGTGTTCATGTCCTGTACCACGATGGCGAACGTGCCGCTGATCGGGCCGCGTCCGGTGGCGAGATTGACGTTGTCGTGCGCGATCGCGTTGATCGAGCACTTCGTCACGCCCAGCGCGTCGGCAAGCTCCGCGGGACAGAGCGCTGTGCCGGCGTCGACAGTACCGGACAGCGCGGCGACCGCCAGCCGGCGGACCATCTTGCCGCCCTTCAGGCTCATCGTCTCGGTGACCTCGTAGAGCGTCGCGTTCGGCTGGGCGACGGCGACCGCGGGGCTCGCGGTCACGGCCGTTCCGAGCAAGACCAGCGACCAGAACACTCGACCTGTCCACTTCATCGCGTCATCTCCTTGCCGCCCGGCGGGTTCGCTGCGTCGAGAACTGACCCACCGTGGCGGGCGCGGGCCCAGACCAGCTGCTGAGCTCGCCAGAACCGCGGCATCTCAGACCCCGTCCTTCCGCGCCCAGGCCAGGAGGCTGGCGCCGTGCAGGAAGGTCCGTCGCATCTCCAGCACCGTGAAGCCGGCTTTGCGCAGCGCGCTCGCGAACTGGTCCTCGCTCCAGTAGTGGGGGCCCACCGGCTTGCGGGCCGCCTCGAAGACGGCGTTGGGCACCACCCAGCGTAGACATCCCAGGGCCGCCGCCCATCCCTCCCGGCGCCGCGTCTCTGCGAACGTCGAGCAGAGACCGACGCGCCGGGTGTGATTCACGAAGATGGCGTGTCCCCCGGACTTCAGGACGCGAAACGCCTCGCCGAGCTTCTGATGCGGCGCCGGATGCGCATAGAGCGAATGGACGTCGACGATCGCGTCGAACACGCCCTCCCTGAGGGTCTTGCCCTCGGCCAGGTCGGCGTGCCAGAAAGCCAGGTTCCCCAGCCGGTGAGCGCGCCGCTTCTCCCGGGCGAGCTCGATGAGCGTGCCGTAGGGATCCATGCCGACGACCGAGAAGCCCGCCGCGGACAGGAGGCAGCTGAAGTTGCCGGGCCCGCAGGCGAGCTCCAGGACCCGGAAGCTGCGTCGCGGTACGCCGTCGGGCACCAGCGTCTCGAGGAGCCCCAGCACTTCTTGCTGGAGGGCCCGGTAGGGCTCGAACCGCTCGAAGATATAATCGTAGACGACGCCGTAGCCGACGGTGACCATGCGATCGAGTCCCCACTCGACCCCGCCGACCACGGGGACCAGCACGTTCGCTCTCGCCGACAGTGCCATGGTGTGCGCTCCTATCCGCCGGCGGCCACGGTCTCGAGGCTGGCCGCCCAGTAGCCACTGATCTCGAGCAGGCGGGCGCGGGGGACCGAGAGAAACGCTCGGGCCGCCACGGGATCGAACTGGGTGCCCACGCCCTGCTCGATCTGCGCAATCGCCGTCTCGAAGGGAAGCGCCTTGCGATAGGCGCGGTCCGAGGTCATCGCATCGAACGCATCCGCCACGGCGACGACGCGGGCGATGAGCGGGATGTCGTCTCCCGCCAGCTTGTCCGGATAGCCCTTGCCGTCGTACCGCTCGTGGTGGTGCCTGACCGCCTTCGCCTCCCGGCACAGGAACCCGAGCGGCTTGAGGATCTTGTCGCCGACCTCGGTGTGCGCCTTGACGAGCTCGTACTCTTCCGGCGTCAGCCGTCCCGGTTTGCTGAGGATCGGATCCAGGATGGCCAGCTTGCCGAGGTCGTGGAGGATGCCGCCGCGGCAGACCACCAGCACCTCGTCGTGTGGCATGCCCATCACCGTCGCGATCTCCCCGGCGTAGAGCGACACGCGCGCCGAGTGACCCTTGAGGTAGTAGTCCTTGGACTCGATGGCGTTGACGAAGGCGGCGATGGTGTTGACCAGGTTGCTCTCGGCCGTCTCGCGGAGGGCGAGCTTCTGGAGGGCCAGCGCGCTGTTCTGGGCGTAAGCGAGCAGGAGCTCCTTTTCGTCGGGCAGGAACGCGCCCGCCCGGCCGTTGCGTCCCAGGCAGAGCACGCCCATGGTTCCATCCACGCCGGGGACCAGCGCCGCCAGCGCCATGCGGGGGTCATTGGGCTCGCTCAGCGTCAGCGTCTGCCGTCCGTCCGTGGCCAGGAGCTGCGCGAAGCAGGCCTGCAGGCGCGCGAGCAGATGCTTGACGAGCTCGGGATCGCCGTGGTGGCTGGAGCTGAACTCCCCGCTGTCATTGCGCAGCAGCACGAGGGCGGCGTCGCCCCCGAGGCCGCGCATCGTGTCGCGCAGCACGATGTCCAGGAACTCGGCCGGCGCCAACCCCTGCAACGCGAGGTCTCCGATGCGCAAGAGCACCTCGACTCCGAGCTGCTTGCGGGCGAGGTCCTCGGCCAATCCCGCCGGGTAGCCGACGCGCCCCTGACCCGGCTGGCGATCCTCGCGCAGCCGGTGGATCAGGGCGCCCACCTCCTTGGCCGAGAACGGCTTGGCGAGGTAGTCGTAGGCCCCGTGACGGAGGCCGAAGACGGCGGAGTCGACCGACGGCGCGCCGGTGATGAGGACCACCGGCGTGTCCGGCTGCTTGCTCTTGACCGCGCGCAGGAGGTCGAGACCGCTCAGCCCGGGCATGTTGATGTCGGAGACGACGAGATCGAACGACTGCTGCGAGAGCAGCTCGATCGCCTGCTCGGCCGTGGAGGCGGAGGAGGCCACGCAGCCCTGGGCCGTCAGCGCGGAGACCAGGAAGCGGAGGATCGCCGGGACGTCGTCAACCGCGAGAACGCGGAGCTGTGGGTCGCTCATGTCTTGGCCGCCAGCTGGTTGAGGAACTCTTGCCACTGCCGCGACACGCCGTTCCTCGGGAACCGCAGCGACTCCAGCACCGGGTGCTTGATCACATTGGGGTCCGGCTCGGCCACGGGCGCCGCCGGCTTGGTGGCGGCCGGCGCGGCGGGGCTGACCGCGTTGGGCGCGCCCGACACCGCCTTGACGGCAGCCTTCGGCGTGCCCTTCGGCGCCGCCCCGACCGCGGGCGCGGCCACCGGGCCGGGCGCCGGCGCGATCTTGGCGTCCGCCCGGGCGGCCCGCGCGAAGAAGTGGCGGTTGCTGTTACCGTTCGTGCCCGGGGCGGCTGCGGGCGCGGCGTGGCCGTTCGAGGCCACGGTGTTGACCGCCGGCGCATCGCTGACGGCGGCTGCCGCCGGGGCCTCGGCCTCACGGACGCCGAGGTTCGAGAAGAACGTTTCCCACTGCCCGGCCACCGCCGGCTCGGCGCTGGCTTCCGTCTCGGCGGCCGGCTCCTCAGCGACCTCGTCGGAGTCGGCGACGGCAGCAGCGACGAGGTCGTTCAACAGGGCGCCCGCATTCGTCGCCACGCGGTCGACCGCCGGGGTCGCTTCCTCGGCATGGGCCAGAGCGACGGCCTTGGCTACCTCGCTGCGCGTCGGTGCGGCAGCGGCACTGGTCACGGGGAAGGGCATGACGTCGCTCGCGGTGGACCGGAGTTGGCCGATCTCGACGCACTCCGCGTGAACCAGCGTGAGCTCATCCAGCCAGGCGACGAACTCGTCGGGTACGCGTTCGGCGACGACCATGATCCGCGGCGGGCGGCCCTCGGCGATTCCCGCCGACGGATAGAGCCGCCGCAGGTTGTCCGGGTACTGGAGGCACCAGACATAGGCGTCCAGGGTCGAGAGGAGCAGCTTGTGGTCGGCGACCCCGCCCAACGCGATCAAGACCAGTGTCTGCTTCGCGTCCGTGGCGACCAGATCGATCATCGTCCGGCCAAGCCTCAGGCCCGACTCGAGGACCGCGAGTCCGGGCTCGATCGAGGGCAGGTGCTCGGCAACGAGTGCCCGCCTCTGCTCGACCTCGTCAACTTCAGTCTTTCTCGCGATCCGTCTCATCCCAGCGTCCCCCCTCGTTCTGATTGCAGTCGTGCTGCGACTCAGGCAGTCACTGAGCAAGGCGAATACCAAGCCTGCTCTTCGGTGAGAACCATCTGGAAACAATCGTGTTTTAGGCCTGGCGAGATGTCCGGTCCGAGACGCGTGGTGAGTGATTTATAGCCGGGGTGGGACGAACTCCTAGTGACTTCTTACTTGGTGTTGGCCTCGATTTCGCCGAGCTTTTTTCGCAACGTTTGTCGCGTGATGCCCAGAATCCTGGCGGCGGCGCTCCGGTTGCCGTTGACCGCGCCGAGGACATCGCGCACGTAGGCGAGCTCGATCTCGGCCAGGGGCTTGAGCGTGCCGGCGGTCCCGGAGCGCGCCAGGGTCCCCGGCGCAGTGCCGAACGGCGTCGGCATGTGGCTCGGGTCAGCGAGCCCGGTGGTGCCCAGGATCACCAGGCGCTCGACGAAGTTCCGGAGCTCGCGGACGTTGCCCGGCCAAGAGTAACCCAGCATGAGCTCCTCGGTCGCGGGGGAGAATTCCCTGATGTCCGCCCGCCGCTCTCTGAGCGGCTGAATCGTGATCGGGATCACGTTGAGGCGATAAAAGAGGTCCTCGCGGAACCGGCCGTCGCGTGCGAGCGCCTCGAGGGGGCGGTTGGTGGCCGCGACCACCCTGACATCGACCTTGATGTCACGCGTCCCGCCCACCCGCCGAAGGATCCGCTCCTGGAGGCAGCGCAGCAGCTTGACCTGGCTGCCGAGCGCCATCTCGCCGACCTCGTCGAGAAAGAGGGTGCCCCGATCGGCCAGCTCCATCAGCCCCTTGCGCATGGTGCGGGCGTCCGTGAACGCGCCCTTCTCGTGACCGAACAGTTCGCTCTCGAAGAGCGTCTCGGTGATCGCCCCGCAGTTGACCCCCAGGAAGGGGAACTCGCGCCGGGGGCTCTCATAGTGCAGCGCCTTGGCGACAAGCTCCTTGCCGGTTCCACTCTCGCCCTGGATCAGGATGGTGCTCGCCTCGCTCCGTGCGACCTGGCGCACGAGCTCGCGCAGGCGCTGGGTGGATTCGGATTCGCCGATGAGCTGATCGGCGGTGTTCCTGCCGGCCTGCACCTGATGCAGACGGCTCAGCTCCCGACGGGCTTTTACCCCCTCCAGAGCGCGCCGGATGCTGAACCGCAGCTTGTCGGGATGCGTAAAGGGCTTCTCGAGAAAGTCCGTCGCGCCCCGCCTCATCGCCTCGACGGCGTTCTCGATCTGCCCGAACGCCGTCATCATGATCACGGCGGCGTCGGAGTGTCGGGCCTTCAGCGCTTCCAGCACGCTGAGGCCATCGAGGTCGGGGAGCCGGAGATCCACCAGAACGACATCCGGTCCGACCTCGTCGGCCATTCGCAGGCCCACCCCTCCCCCTTCAGCCGTGTGGACCTCGATCGGCTCCCTGGCGAGCAATCGGGTGAGCAACAGGCGGATGGCGTGGTCGTCGTCGATGACGAGGACGCTGTCCATGAGTATCCCTGTTAAGAAACTAACCACCCTGGACCGAAAGTTGTCAACTTTTCCATGGCCCGCATGTGGCGCCGTCCATAAGAAGGCTTTGTTTTCAGCATCTTCCGGCTCTGGCACGCCTTCTGCCTCTTACGGGCTGCGATGGAACCTTTACCCGACCTCACGCAGCTGCTGAAGGAACTGATCCAGGTGGGTATCGCGCTGACCAGCGAGCGGGATCTGGCGACGCTCCTCCGACGCATCCTGGTGGAGGCGCGCCGGTTCACGCGGGCCGAGGCGGGAATGCTGTTCCTCCGGGAGGGGCAGCGTCTGCGCCTGGCCGTCCTCGAGAACGAGCCCGTGGCGCGGCGGCTTGGCGACGAGGAGATGCGGCGGCGGATCCAGCCGGCGCCACTTCAGGTCAGCCCCAAGAGTCTGTCGGGCTACGTGGCGCTCACCGGCGACGTGCTCAACATTGCCGACGCCTATGGGATCCCCGCCACCGCGCCCTACGCCTTCAACGATTCCCTGGACACGAAGCTCGGTTACCGGACGCAGTCGGCGCTCCTCGTTCCCCTGCGGGACCCGTCCGAGCAGGTCATGGGCGTGCTGGCGCTGATGAACGCCCTCGACGACGACGACCGCGTCATCCCGTTCCACCTGGGCTACGAGACTCTGGTGCGCTCGCTGGCGTCGCAGGCGGCCGTGGCCATCCAGAACGTGCAGCTCCAGGAGCTGTCGTTCAAGGACGCGCTGACCGGCGTCTACAATCGCCGCTACTTCACCCTGCGACTCGAGGAGGAGCTCAGGCGGCACGCGCGCTCCCAGGAACCCGTGTCGGTGATCCTCATCGACATCGATCAGTTCAAGCGGATCAACGACACCAACGGCCACGGGGCCGGGGACCAGGCGCTGCTGGAGGTGGCGGGGCAACTGCTCACCAGATACTCGCGGCGCTCCACCGTGATCAGCCGGTACGGCGGCGACGAGTTCGCCGTGCTGCTGACGAATACGTCCAAGGCGGGTGCGGTGGCCTACGCGCGGCGGATCCAGGTCGTCCTGGCCAAGCATGCCTTCCCACACGGCCAGCTCACCGTGAGCATCGGCGTGGCCTCTCTCCCAGAAGACGTCGCCGAGGGCGAGAACCTGATGCGTGCGGCCGATCGGGCGCTCTACGAGGCCAAGCGGGCCGGCGGCAACCGAGTCGCCGCCGCATGAGTCCGGGAGCCGAGCCCGCGGACGAAGGGGGATTCATGACGTCGAGGAAATCCCGCCGCTACAAGCGCTGCCCCAAATGTCTGGGGATGCTTCGGCCCAGCGCCGAGTTCTGTCCGCACTGTGGAACGAACATGCCGATCGGCTTCCCTCACAACCCTCGTGTGGCCGCGGACGCCGCCAACGCGATCATGCAGCTGACCACGGCCGCTCCTCCGGTCATACACCCGATCCCCGTGCAGCCCCAGGGCGAGTATCTGATCCTGGTGGCGCGTGACCGCCGTGATCTCTATGACTACCTGAGCCGGAAATTCTCTGACGAGCCCGGCGTCCGGGTGGTCCAGGAGCGACGCACGGGCGACCGCCGCCGGTCGGAGCGCATGTCGCCACTCGATCGCCGCCGTCGCGACCGGCGCGCGAGGCCGTCGGTCGACGCCGAGCTGCGACGCTTCGGCTTCGCCATCGTGAACCTTCTCGACTGACGCCGACCGCCAGACTCGTCTGGCGCGCGCTCGCGCCGTGGAGTTTCGTCCGTCCTCCGACGGCCGGACAGGGAGTGTCTGGAGAGCCCGGGAGACCCCTGGTCCGAGGGTGACCAGCGCTTCGCAATTCGGTGTTCCCTTTAGGCTTTTGCGAGCTCGATTTCTCGACAGGTTCGATCGGCCCTCGCGCGCGCCGCGGTTTTTCGGTGACAGACTGGCCGATCGACGCTCGTCTAGGACAAACAGATCAGAGTCCTATCCCTCCGCAAACACGGAGAAAAAGCACGAGCTGTCGACGCCGGCCCTGGCACTGCCGTTGCTCTTCTGCTGCCTGTCGCGCCGACGTCAGAGGGCGCGCATGGTTCGGCGACGAACCGGATTGGAGCAATGATGCGATCCACGAGACGAATGCTGGGTGCATTCCTCGCCCTCGTTTCCATCGCGCCGGCGGCGGCGGCATCTGCCGAGATGACGCCGGTCGGACTCGTCACGCGCCTCGATGGAAGCGTGACGCTCACCCGTGCCGCCCTCCCGCAGGGCACTTCACTCAAGTTCAGGGACGAGGTGTTCGTCGCCGACCGCATCACCACCGGCGAGCAGTCGCTGGCGCGCATCCTGTTCGGCGGCAAGGCGCTCGTCACCGTACGCGAGCGTTCCGTGCTGACGATCACCGAGGCTCCCGGGGTCTCCACTCTTCACGTCGGCGTGGGCAAGATCGCCGTGGCCGTCGTCAAGGAGCGCGTGAAACCCGGCGAAACCATCGATATCCGCACCCCCAACGCCGTGGCGACCATCCGCGGCACCGTCGTGATCGCCGAAGTGTCGCGGGAGACCTCGGAGGCCGACAACAGCGCGGCGAACTATACGACCACCATCACCATCCTCAAGGGAGTGGTCGATCTGCGACGGCTCGACGGTCTGACGCGCCAGCCAGTCGGCCCAGCGTTGAGCCTCCGCGCGGTCGACAGAGTCCGCATCACCGGAGCGGCGGCGCTCCCGTTGCCTGAGAAGCTCTCACCCGAGGCGACGCAGCAAGTCATCAATGAGCTGAGGGCGAAGGTGAAGGAGGTCCCGGGAGCCAGCGCGACCGTCCTTATGGATGAGATGCACCGTTCGCCCGCTGGTTCGGCATCAGGCAACGGCGTCGGGCCCACGGCGACCACAGCCGCCTTCAAATCCAAGAGCCCCGGGCTCCAGGTGAAGCTTCCCGGCACGGCGGTGGTGAATCCGAGCTCGAAGGGAAGCCTCCGGTGACGTGGCGCTCGCCGGACGAGCCCGATCGAGCGGTGAGGAGATGACCCCACTGAGCAAGCGGACAGCTATCTGGTCGTTGGCACTGGCGCTGGTGTCGCCAGCGTTTTACCCCGGCCTCGCGGCGGCGGCGCAGAACGCCGTGCTGTACGAAGCCACGGAAACGATGAAGCTGAAGCGGAAGGACAACGCCACCTCCCGGGTGGCGACCGCCGCCCTGATGGGGTGGGTCAGCGCCGGGACCTCGATCTGCCCGGACTGGCTGGCCGCCGCGCTCAACGTGCCGGCCTGCGGAGTCACGGCCATCGCCAACGACAACATCAACCTGGCGACGGGTCAGGGCCCTGTCAGCGGAAAGTTCACCGTCGTCATTCAGGGCGACAATCCTGTGGACGGACCTGAGCTCGCGATCGTGGAGGGATCGCTGCACGGCACCATCGATCTCTCTCCCGCGGTGCTGAGCGGGGTTCCGCTGGGGGCGATTGGCGGACGCTGGAGCGCGCGGGGCACCCCCGGTGGGCCGCTGGACGGCATTCGCATGGGGGGTACGTTCACTGGCACCTTCCGGCTGCCCTTCGTGATGCCAGGTGATCCGACGAAAACGCCGCTCTATATGCTGAATCCGTACGCCTTTGCCGGTTCGGCCCCCTCCCCAACCCTGGGCACGGACTTCGTTCTCGCCGCCCCGTCTACTGAATTCTCGCTGGGCGTGCCGACCGTCCGTTTGGAGCTGACCTTCGTCGACGCGCCTGCGGCCGCAGGGGACGACGACTAACGGAGAGAAGAAGTTAGACACGCGCGGGGTTCTGGATCGCCCAGAACCCCGCGCGAAAATTTGGAGCGGCCGACCGGATTCGAACCGGCGACGTCCAGCTTGGGAAGTCTATTTGACGCCACCACCGCTGACACGCCGTTCGAGAAATTAGAGACCTGACGATGAGAGTGACGCCTGATGACACCCAGGGATCCCCACAGATCCAAGGGGATGGTCACTCGGATGGTCACTCAGTGGATCAGACGGGCCGACCTGCTCGGTGGCGCTTCCGCCAGTACTGACTGGAGCAGGGTCGGATTTGAACCAATGACCTTTGAGTTTGCCGCTGGGCGCATTTTTGCCACAGCAGAACCGGCTCAGGCTCGAGCATCGAACTGGAGAGCCCGGGCCGCCAGTATACCCCCTAGGACGACACCGTCCCTGTCCGCAGATGAAAACGAAGCTCCGCTTCCTCTACGATAGCCTCCATCCCGTTCAAGTACTCTTTGGTCAACTGAAGGGCAGGAGTCGCGCCAAGAGGGCCAGCGTCTTCGAAGTGGAGATCGACGGTCACCATCTCAATCGGAAGGTGCCGCGCTCGTCGCCGTTCCCGGAAGAAGAACCACTTCAGTTTCAGTCGATAATAGGGTCGCAGGCCGGAAGCTCGAAGGCGGCGATACCATGCCGCATCATGTTCAGGCAGCTCGATCCAGCCGACGGGTAGGATTCCAATGACCCTCGACCGCGTGACCCGCTCTTGGGTCCTCAACGACCCTTCCTTGTGGATGATGAACGTCCTAGCCGCATTGAAAAACAGGGAAAGCTTATCCTCCTTCATCTCGGTCTGGAGTGGCTCGTACCAGTTGTCAAAACCGGCGCGGTGCTTAAACTCTTTCTGAAGCTGAAATGTTACGCTCCGCCCAAAGACGATACAGGCGTTGATGTAGTGCTCAAAGCCCACCGGGTCCTCGATCCCGCAGATTGCGGCCTGGCGCAGGAAGAAGCGCGCGCGGTCCAGAGTCGCCCGAGCGGATCCGTGACGTTGAGCGTCGTCGCCAACTGCCTTTGGCTCCGGTCCCCTTTCGATGAACACAAGTCGCGCTAGTTTTTCACTCATGTGACTTGATCGCGCGGAGTCCATCTCGAGGACGGACTTCTGCGCACCTTCCCTACCCGAGCCCTTGTGACAGGCCGGCTTTCCTTGAGTCGTTGAGATGGACTCTCACAACGAGAGGCAAAAATTCAGTATATCCGCATCTCGATAAGGGTCTCGCGTTCTTCGATAAGCCCCGATCCATCTGTGGCGGAAGGCCCGATGGGACCTGACATTAGGATTGAGCGTCTGACCGCGCGACAGGATCTCGCTTTCGACCACCAGAATTTCTCCAGATTTCCAGCACCCCGCGGAAAGAGTATTGGTGGAGGGTAAGGGATTCGTCTATCTGAGAGTGTTAAGTATTCAATACTTCGTCGCGATGACCATGCAAAATGCGGCAAAGTGATGCGTCACGTGCGCACGGGCGCTCACCGCGGACCCCGATTTTCGGCGTCGGGTTGTGCTGCCCGTTGATGTCGCGAGGAGGATACGAGACGAGTCTAGGCTTCTAACAACGAGTCAAGCCCTCCGTGGCATAGGGTAGCAATCGGTCTCGGCTCAGCGATTGTTCTACTCGCCTAATCTGCCTGCCGTCGTTCTGTGCCGGCTCACGGCCCAAAGTCCCCCTGCGCGAGCGCATGGGTCAGCATCGTCCCGGGGATGATGTGGTGGACGTCGCTCCAGTCGTACCCGGGTTTCCGCTTGAATAGACCCTCGAACGTTTTCGACCAGGTGCTGACTGGCAGCGCGGCCGCTGTTCGCGTGTTGTTGAGCGCGGGCTCGATATAGGGCACCGCCGGCAATTTGTCTGCCGCTTTCAATCCCAGCAGATCCTTTTGTTCATCCATCTGGTATTGCGAGTAAAG
>MNEF01000012.1 GCA_001917535.1 Candidatus Rokubacteria bacterium 13_1_40CM_69_27 | reverse complement strand
GTTGATGGCGGTGCCCGTGATGTAACCGGCGCGCTCGGAGGCCAGGAAGGCCACGAGGTCGGCGAACTCTTCCGCCTCACCGACGCGCCCGATGGGCACGCGCCGGGCGACGTCCTTGTAGTAGCCCTCCAGGTCGCCCTTGGCGCGGCGCTCCCACTGGGCGCTCTTGACGAGCCCCAGGCACACGGTGTTGACGAGGATGCGGTCGGGGGCGTACTCGCCGGCCAACGCCTTCGTGAGGTTGATGCCGGCCGCCCGGGTCACGGTGGTGGGCAGCGCCCGGGGGGCGGGCGCCTTGCCGCCGACGGTGGTGATGTTGATGATCCGGCCGCCCCCGCGCCGCTTCATGTGAGGCACCACCAGCCGGCAGAAGCGCACCGCCGCCATCAGCTTGAGCTCGATGTCCCGTTGCCAGGCGGCGTCGTCGACCTGCTCGAAGGCAGCCGCCGCCGAGGTGCCCGCGTTGTTCACCAGGATGTCCACGCCCCCGCACTGCGCCACCACCGCGGCGACGAACGCCTCGACGTCGGCCGGGCGGGTGACGTCCGCCGGCCGCGCCAGCACCTCGCCGCCCGCGGCCTTCCGGATGTCCTCGGCGGCGCGCTCGAGCACGTCCTTGCGCCGCGCGCAGATCGCGACGCGCGCGCCCTCGCGCGCGAAGCGCTCGGCGCACGCGCGCCCCAGCCCCTCGCTGCCTCCCGTGACGATCGCCACCTTGCCGGCCAGCCCCAGTTCCAGCATCGCGTGCCCTCCCGCGGGTATCATAGCCCGGGTATGGCCTTCACGAGCGACCTCTGGCGCGCCATCGGCGCCATCTGGGCGTCGATCCTCGACCATCCCTTCCTCCAGGCGCTCACCGACGGCTCGCTGCCGCGGGACAGCTTCCGGTTCTACGTCGTGCAGGACGCGCTCTACCTGCGCGAGTTCGCCCGCGCGCTGTCGCTGGCCGCCGCCCGGGCCCCCGAGGACGAATGGATCATCATGTTCAACGAGCACGCCGCGGGCGCGCTCCGGGTCGAGCGCGCGCTGCACGAGTCCTTCTTCAAGGAGTTCGGGCTCGCGCCCGGCGAGGTGGCGGCGACGCCGCTGGCGCCCACCAACCTGGGCTACACGAGCTATCTGCTGGCGGTGGCCTACGGCGCGCCCTTTCACGAGGCGATGGCGGCGCTGCTGCCGTGCTACTGGATCTACTGGGAGGTGGGCAAGCACCTGGAGCGGACCGGCTCCCCGGAGCCGCTCTATGAGCGGTGGATCGGCACCTACGCCTCCGACGAGTTCGGAGCCGTCGTGCGGGCGGTCCTGGAGGCGACCGACCGCATCGCCGAGCGGCTGGGCCCGGCCGAGCGCCGGGCGATGACCCGACACTTCGTCACCACCAGCCGCTACGAGTGGATGTTCTGGGAGATGGGTTACCGCCGCGAGTCCTGGCCCCTGTGACGGCGCTCCTCTTCGATCTCGACGACACGCTCCTGGACTACTCGACCGGCGTGGAGGTGTGCTGGAGGGAGAGCTGCGCGACCGTCGCCGCGCCCGCCGGCGTCGACCCCGTCGCGCTCGCCCAGACCCTCGCAGAAGTCCAGCGCTGGTTCTGGGAGGATCCGGAACGTCACCGTCGGGAGCGGATCGACATGATCGGCGCCTGGGGAAAGATCGCCGCCCGCGCGCTGGAGCGCGCGGGGGGCGCGGGCGACGGTTTGGCCGCCGCCATGGCCGAGGACTTCGCGGCGCGCCGGCGGGCGGCGATGCGCCTGTTCCCCGACACGCTCGATGTCCTGGCGCGCTTCCGGCGCCGCGGCGTCCCGCTGGGGCTCGTCACCAACGGCGACGCGCGCCTGCAGCGCGAGAAGATCCAGCGGTACGATCTCGTCCGCTTCTTCGACGTCGTCGTGATCGAGGGCGAGTTCGGGCTCGGCAAGCCCGACGCCGAGGTCTTCCGTCACGCGCTCGCCGGGCTGGGCGCCGCGCCCGCCGCCGCCTGGATGGTCGGCGACCACCTCGTGTGGGACGTGGCGGGCGCCCAGCGTGCCGGGCTGCGCGCGGCGTGGATCGACCGCCGGCGCGGAGGGTTGCCCGCCGCGAGCCCGGCGCGTCCCGATCGCATCGTCCACGCGCTCATCGAGCTCAGCGATCTCGGCTGAGGGCGATTCGCCGAGAGAGGCTGCGCGCCCCGCGGCGCTGGCGATGGCCGCCCGGACGTCCCGCGGGCGACGGGTTGGTTGCCGAGTTGTCATCGGGGGGCGGGAACCGACCCTGTGCGGCCCCCATATCCGGTGCTCCATTTCGCCTGGAGCCCCCACCACTATGGTGGGAAGACGAACAAAAAGTTCGCGAATTTCTGGCAGGTTTGTTGCTATGTAAGGTGCGCTTGTGTTTGAGCCGGCAGTCGCCCGCAAGGAGGGGCACGCATGCGACGACTCGGACTCCTGGTAGTCGGCCTCGCGCTGGCGGCGACGGGCTGTGCGACCACCAGTCGACCAAGGCCGGCCGGAGTCGACGTCTCCGGCACCTGGAGCGGGATGTGGCTGGGCCATGGGATCATCGGGGTCTCCGAAGAACTCGCCGTGTTCGGCACCTCCGCGGGCATGACCCCGCGCGCGACCAGGTCTGGAATCGTCGCCATCCCCCGGGAGTTGCCGGCATCCGTGGAGCTGATCCAGAACGGCAAGCGCGGTTATGGACGCATCGTCCTCGATGGCACCGCCGCCGCCGAGGCGGTTCCCGTGGCGATCCGCGTAGCGGGCTCGACGGGCTCGCGCGTGGTCTTCGAAGTGTCGGGCTCCCGGCTCGAAATGATGCACGAGCTGGGGGCATCGAACTTCACCGCCGTGTTCAGGATCGACGGTGACCACATGGTCGGCCACATCCGCGGCGCCGAGCCGCCGGTGCGGATCGTCCTGACGCGCGAGAGGCCCGAGAGGCGCGAGGGCCCGCCCGGGCCCGGGTCGGGAACGCTGCTGCGGCCGCCTCCATCGTTACCCGCGCCCGTGGCGCCGGCCAAGCCCCCGAAGGGAGCCGAAGTGCCCAAAGGGGCCGAAGCGCCCAAGGAGGGCGAGGCTCCCAAGGAGGGCGAGGCTCCCAAGGAGGGCGAGGCCCCCAAGGAGGGCGAGACCCCCAAGGGGCCCGAGGTGGCGGTGGCGCCGCAGCAACCGACCCCCGCGCCGGAGCCGCGCCCGGAGCCCAAGGCGTTCGCCGCGGTCCCCGAGCTGCAGTCGGTGTACTTCGACTTCGACAAGACCGACCTCCGCCCGGGTGAGGCGGCGGTCCTCGACAAGAACGCCGAGTGGCTGAAGACCAACACCATGATGGTGCTCATCGAGGGACACGCGGACGAGCGCGGCACCAACGAGTACAACCTCGCGCTCGGCGAGCGGCGCGCCAAGGCGGCCCGCGAGCATCTGATCTCGCGCGGGATCGACGCCGACCGCATCACGACGGTGAGCTACGGCGAGGAACGGCCGGTCTGCACCGAGAGGAACGAAGAGTGCTGGCAGCGGAACCGGCGCGCTGACCTCCTCGTCAGGCCCAGGTAGTCCCGGACCGCTCTAGCCCGAGGACGTGTCGCGCTGATCGAGGGTCCGGCCGGCGCGGCGACCATCGCCCGCCGGCCGCACCGTACGCGCGCCTCGCCGTCCATCAGGAGCCTGCGTGAAGCTGCTCTCCGAACGCCGCGCTGACGAACGTCGCGGTCAGCGCGGGATCGGCGGGGGCTTCGAGAAATACACGAGCCCGGCCTGGGCGGTGAGCCCCAGCACGTAGAGGACCTGCGGCAGCCAGAGTGCCCGCACGATCCAGGCCGCGTAGGCCGAGCCCATCAGAACAATCGGTACGCACAGCCAGGAGGGCAGGCGCAGCACCCGGAAGAACGGCTCGGTCAGCAGCAGGAGGACGATCAGGACGAAGACGAGCGCGAGCAGCACGATGAAGAGGACGATGGGGGTCAGCAGGAAGAACGAGACCATCATGAGGAGCGCGTCCGTGCGACCGGACTCCGGATCACGAAACGCGTTCCACGTCTCCGGCTGGCGCGCGAACCAGACGACGAGGCGGTAGAGCGGGGCGAAGTAGCCGAGGTACCACGCGCCCCACCCCAACGCGACGAGTACCACCGCCGACGACCGCCCCCAGCGCACCCGCATCGGCGCCTATTCTAAGCGTTATGATAGGCGCCCGATCAACGACAGATTTTGGAGGTTTCCATGAGCGAGGACCTGCTGGAGGTCGTCAAGGACGGGGTGGCGGTGCTCACCATGAACCGCCCGGACCGGCTCAACGCACTGTCGGGACCGATGTTGGACGTGATGCTGGAGGCGCTGCCCCGGCTGGCCGAGAGCGCCGAGGCTGCGGTCGTCGTGCTCACCGGCGCCGGCCGCGCCTTCTGCGCCGGTGGCGACGTCAAGGCGATGGCGGAGGGGCGCGAGTTCGGCGGCACCACCCTGGAGGAGAAGGCGCAGGCGCTGCGCTCGCGCATGGAGGTCTCTCGCTGGCTGCACGAAATGCCCAAGCCGACGATCGCCATGGTGCGGGGGGCCGCCGCCGGCGCCGGGCTGTCACTGGCGCTGGCTTGCGACCTGAGGATCGCCAGTGACACCGCGCGCCTCGCCACGGCCTTCGCGCGCGTCGGCTACTCGGGCGACTTCGGCGGCTCCTTCTATCTCACCCAGCTCGTGGGCACGGCCAAGGCGCGCGAGCTCTACTTCACGGCCGACATTGTGGACGCGCCCCAGGCGCTGCAGCTCGGCCTCGTCAATCGGGTGGTTCCCGACGCGCGGCTCGAGGAGGAGACGATGGCGCTGGCGACGCGGCTCGGGCGGGGACCGCGGATCGCCTACCGCTACATGAAACGGAACTTCAACGCGGCCGAGAGCGGCCCGCTCAAGGACCTGCTCGACCTCGAGGCCTGGCATCACACCCGCTGTGGCATGACCGACGACCACCGCGAGGCGGTCAAGGCCTTCGTGGAGAAGCGCGAGCCCGTCTTCCGGGGCCGGTAGCGGTGCGTTGGAGTCACCACCGTTCGAGCGCGGGCTTCGCCCGCGCCATCCCCACCGGGGAGGTTCGGAGGGAGCGGTGAGGCCCCCTCCGACTAAGCCAGCGGTGACGAAAGAGGAGCTGAAGCAGCGGTTACGCGGGGCGATCGACCGCCGCGCCGACGAGATCATCCGGATCGGCGAGCAGATTCGCCGTCACCCCGACCTGGGGTTCAAGGCGGAGGGCGGCGACAGGTGTGGTTGTCGGGGAGCGGGCGGGCGAGACGATCGCCTGGGCCGGCGCCAGCCCCTACTGCAACGAGCATGCTACGCCGGCGTCGCCGAGAGCTCCGTCTACGTGGCGCGGCGGTCGCGCGGGAGCGGTGCCGGCAGCGCCGCTCTGGTTGCTCTCACTGTGCCGCCGGCACGGCTTCCGGGAGGTCGGCGTCTACCTACGCCACGCCACGCTGGATGGCCTCTGGCGCGACTGCGTCATCGTCGAGAGGCTGATCGGCGAGGCCGCGCGCTGACCAACGCCTTCATGAAGGTGTGGCGCGCGCCGCCGGAGCGGGGCGGGACGGGCGGGCGCCGGCCGGGCACGTAGGCGCCGGCCCGATCATCTGCCGGACACGGGCGATCAGCGTGTCGTTGTCGAACGGCTTGGGGAGAACGGCGAGCGCGCGCCGGTCGCCCGCGGGCGGGACGGCCTCACCGACGCCCGAGACGATGAGCACGGGCAGGTTGTTCCAGGCCGGGTTCCCGCGCAGCCGCCGGAGAAACTCGCATCCGTCCATCCCCGGCATGTGTAGATCCAGAAGGATGAGCCGCGGCCGCAGCGCGGGCAGCCGCTCCAGCGCGGCCGAGGCCGAGGCGAAGCCGGCGGCGGGGTAGCCGAAGTCCTCCAGAACCGCTACCAGGATCTGCCGCAGGTAGTCACGATCATCCACGACGAGCACCTGGGCGTCCACGTCCCGCGCCATATAAATAAGGAGTGCAATTCCGGTGCCCGCCCTCGTCGCGCGTTGCCAAGCGCACTTGCCACGGGTTCCGCCGCCGCGGTGACGCTTTGACGAGGGGCCGTGTCAGATGTATCCCGGTCCTTCGATGACCGGGTGCGCGGCGAGGAACTTCTCGTCCACCTCCAGACCGATCCCCGGCGCCTCCAGCGGGCGGACACAGCCGTCGGGGCCGATCTGATAGGGCGCTGGGCTCACCAGCTGGTCGCGGAAGAGGTTGCCTTTCGAGACATCGCCCTCGAAGTAGCCGCCGTTGTCGATGGCGGCCAGGAAGTGGATGGACGCCGCCATGTTCAAGCCCGTCATGGAGGTGTGGGGGTTGATCGAGAGCTTCCAGGCCGAGGCGAGGGCGGCGATGCGCAACGCCTCGGTGACTCCGCCCGTCTTGGAGAGATCGGGCTGCAGGATGCTGATGACACGGTCCTCGATCAGGCGGGTGAACTCGAAGCGCGTGTAGTGGTTCTCGCCCGCTGCCAGCGGCACCCGGCCGAACGTCGCCGCCATCGCATAGCTGCGATGGTCGTGGGCGGGAAAGGGCTCCTCCAGCCACCCCACGCCCTGGGCCTCGAACCCGGGCATCACCTGGCGCGCGTCGGCGACGCGGTAGCCCGTATTGGCATCCACGAGAATGGTCAGCTCATCGCCGAACGCCTTGCGCACGGCCGCGACGCGGGCCAGGTCGCGGGCGGGGGAATCGCCGACGCGCAGCTTCACGGCGCGGTAGCCGGCGGCGACGAGCGCGCGCGCCTCTTCCACCAGCGCCTCCGGCTCTTGCCAGCCGAGGGACACGCCGCCGGCATAGGCCGGGATCGGCCGCCCGGCCCCGCCCAGGAGGCGATAGAGCGGCCAGCCCGTCGCCCTGCCGCGGATGTCCCACAGCGCCATGTCGAGCCCGCTCATGGCGATGGCGGTGGCCGCGCCCAGGCCGTGGCTGCCGAGCTGCATCTGGTAGATGCGCGTCCAGACACCGATGACGTCGGTGGCGTCCAGGCCCAGCACGAGCTGTCGCAGCGTGGTGTTGAGGTGGTGCGCGACGGCGCCCGGGGAGCGGCCGTGATGCGACTCCGCCCAGCCGACCAGGCCGTCGTCGGTGACGACCTTCACGACGACGGCGTCGCGCTTGACGGCGCGGCCGATGCCGAGCGTGACGCTGGCCCCGGGTGGCACCGGAAACGAGGTGGGGTACGCCTTGACGTCGACGATACGCATGGTGGCCTCCCGATGCGTACAATAGCCCCGCCATGAGCGACGCGGAAGACCGCGAGCGGGCCATCGAGCTGTGGCGCGAGGCGTACCGCCGCCAGATGGACGGCGATCTGGAGGCCGCCATCGAGCTCTACCGGCGCTCGATCGCGATGTGCCCCACCGCCGAGGCGCACACCTTCCTGGGCTGGACCTACAGCTTCCAGGGACGGCTGGAGGAAGCGACCGCGGAGTGCCTCAAGGCCATTGAGATCGATCCCGACTTCGGCAACCCCTACAACGACATCGGCGTCTACCTGATGCAGCAAGGCAAGCTCGACGAGGCGGTCCCGTGGCTCGAGAAGGCCAAGGGCGCCGCCCGCTACGAACCGCGGCAGTTCCCGTACATGAACCTGGGACGGATCTACATCAAGCTCGGACGCTGGCCGGACGCGCTGCGCGAGTTCGAAGGCGCGGTGCGCATGGCGCCCGACGACGCCGAGGCGTGCAAGGCGCTCCATGGGCTGCTCGCCCGGCTGAACGGGCACCACGCTCGACGCGACGGGCCAGCTCGAGAACGGCCCTGAGATGGCGGCGATCACCGACTCCAGTCATCTGTAAGCTCGTCATCGGGCTCCTCCTCGTCGCCGCGGCGTTCCTGGCCCTGAGCCTGCTGAGCTTCTGGCTCACCGTGCGACCGCCGCGGATCGCCATCCCGCTGAGCCCGCGCGATTTCAACCTGCGCGTCGAGGACGTGGCGATCCGCACCGCCGACGGCCTCACGCTGGCCGCCTGGCTCGCGCCGCGGCCGGGCGCTCCCGCGGTCATCCTCCTCCACGGCTATCCCGCGGAGAAGGCCGATCTGTTGCCGCTGGCCGCCGCGCTCCACGCGCGCTTCACGGTGCTGCTGGTGGACCTGCGCTACTTCGGCCGGAGCGAAGGGCGCGCCACCACGCTGGGCTTCCGCGAGCGCGACGACCTCCGCCGCGCCGTCGATCTCCTCCACGCCCGAGGGCTCGCGCCGGTGGGGGTTTTTGGATTTTCGCTCGGCGGCGCCGTCGCCCTCCTGGCGGCGGCCGAGGATCCGCGGATCCGGGCGGTCGCGGCCTACGCCGCCTTCGCCGACCTCAAGGCGCTGGGCCGGGAGGTCTACGCGCACTTCTGGCTCCTCAGGGAGCCGCTCGTCCAGCTGATGCTGCTCTGGGGGCGGCTCTTCCTCGGCGCCGACATCACGCGCCCGTCGCCCGCCGCCGCGGCGGCCCGTCTGGGCATTCCGGTGCTGATCATCCACAGTCGCGAGGACGAGCAGATCTCCGTTCGCCACGCCGAGCGGCTGCGGCAGGCGCTCGCCGGCAACCCGGGGGCCGAGTTCGAGCTCATGGACCGGGGCCGCCACGGCGAGCTGGGACCGCACTTCGAGGGACGCATTGCCGGCTTCTTCCTGAGCCACCTGAAGTGACGCCAGCCCTGGCGCGCACCACTCTGGCATTCCGCTGACGTCTCGCCTGTCAGCGTGACACCTCGGACTTCCGGCGCCGGGCGCCCCTGAGCGTAACCCGTTGATTCTGGGGGCGCCGCCGCCCCTCCGGTGCTGGCACAGTCGTTGCGACCCCCCAGCGGGGGAGCATGAATCCGGGGTTCCGGTCGTTGAAGCTCGAAGACCTCAAGGAGCTGCAGGAGCTGGTCGCCGAGCAGGTCGGCTCGATCGAGCCGGGCCTCAAGCTGCTCGATGCACGGGTGCTGCTGGGCGGCGCCACGATCGATCTGATCACTCTCGACGCCGCCGGCGCCCTCACGCTCGTGGCGCTGGGCTTCCAGGCGGACGACGAGCTGATGCTGCGCGCTCTCGAGGCTTACTCGTGGTGCCTCGAATATCCCGACGCGCTCCGGCGGCTCTATCCGACGGTCCGGCTCTCGGCCGACGAGCCGCCCCGCGTGATCTTCATCGCCGAGCGGATACCTGACACCTTCTTCCGGAAGATCAAGCATCTCCGCTTCGAGCGCGCGGACTGCCTCGAGTTCCGCTTCGGCCTGCAGTTCGTCGGCGTCGAGGACCCCAAAGGGGCCGACGAAGCGAGCGAGACGCATGAGGCCGTCCCCTCGCCGGCCAGTCTCCGCGTGGCGCCGCCGCCGGTGACCCGGCCAGGCGCCGCGCCGGTCGGTCGCGCCGCGCCGGTCGGTCGCGCCGCGCCGCAACCGCCGCGCCGGCGCGAGGTCCCGTCGCCGGTGGACGAGGCGCCGGCCGAGGAGCAGCGCGGATCGTGGGGGCGGTCGGGGGCGAAGATCTCGGGCGAGATGGACGAGGAGAAAGTGCGGACAGTGCGCGAGTATCTGCAGCAGGAGTTCCCCACGGCCGTCATCTACGACTTCTATGCCCACGACCGCGGCGTCCAGATGTTCCATCTCCAAGATAGCCACGGCGCGGTCATCCACTCAGCCGCGGTCTTCGAAGATCTGCTGGGCGAGATCTCCCAAGCCGACCTCCGCGCCTTCCTCGACAAGCACAAGCTGGCCAGCGAGCTCCGCCAGGCCGGTTCCGCCGGCGTGTCAGTGACGAAGACGGGACTGAAGATCGAGAAGCGCTAGCTCAGTCGGAGGGGGCGGACGTTACGGGCCCCTCCGAGGCCTTCCCCAGCGAGGGATTGCGCCGGCGGAGCCGGCGCGCGAAACGGCGAGCGGTGGCCGCGGTGAGTTCGCGCCATTCGCCGACGGACCGCTAGCGCGCAGGCGCGAGCCGCTCGATGGCGACGACGAGCAGCGCCCGCGGCGTATCTTGTAATCCGAAGGCGATACGGTTCCCCGGCCGTAGACCCTGGAACAGCGCAGTCGAGGCGGCCAGGAACGGCATCGACATCTTCTCGTCCATGAGCCCGGCGATCGGCTCGTGCTCGATGACGATCGCAGGCCGCGTGGCGTGCAGGCTCGAGGGCGGCGGCAGGAGCGCCAGCACGACGCCGGTCCCCCGGTAATCCACCTTGGCGCCGGGCGGAACCTGGGCGTCGGCGGGCCCGGTGCCCACCAGCACACCCGCTACGCCCAGGACCACCAGCGCCCGCCTCCAGAGTGTCACCACGCGCCCGAGTCTACGTCATCGCGCTGGCCACGCTCGCGAGAGCCAGGCCGCCGGGGAGCTTCGCGGAGAGAAGAGAGAGGGGCGAGGGCGCGACGCCCCCGCCCCGGGGGATCACCGCGTGGGCGCGGCCTGACTGCGCGGGCTCATCGTGCCGCCGCTCATCTCCTGCTTGAGCGCCAACTCGACGGAGACGCGGTCGCCCTTCTTGATGTTGGCCAGAGCGCTGGGCGGGAAGTGGAGGTCCAGCGTCCCCTCCGCCGTCTTGACGCTGACCGTGCCCTTGTTCTGATCGATCTTCGTCACTTCACCTTCCATCGTATGACGGCCGGTGAAGTCGCCGGCCTCGGTCTTCGGCGATGCCGCCGGCTCGTTCTTGCCTGCCGGGCTCGAGCCCGGGGTCTTGGGCTCTGACGACTTGTAACTGTCGGGGCCGCCCGTCGGCTTGGCCTCGTCGCCGGCCAGCGCCGGTCCGACGCCCAGGGCCAGCAGGACCGCCGATACGATGGTCGCTCGATACCAGGTACTCTGCATAATGGTGTCGCCTCCTCGTTGCTTGGTGTTTCGGACCTCGTACCGGCGTGCGAAGCACATGCCAGCGACGTGGGCACACGTCTTTTCTTGCGAGGAGCGGCCAGGAGCCGGTAGAGTCTGTGTAAGCTTTACTTGAAGGGGAGGCGGAGGGCGCATGCCAAGGACAAGGGGCTCGGCCCTCGCGGCGGTCGTGATCGTGCTCGGCTGGGCGGCGGCGGCGGTGGCCGGGCCGCCGACCGAGCAGGTCCAGCAGTACACCGACCATGTCCAGCAGATCCTGAACGATCCGTCGCTGAAGCAGGCCGACAAGCGCGAGGCCGTGCGGAAGGTCGCCGAGCAGGTCTTCGACGTCAACGAGACCGCCAAGCGGGCGCTCGGCATTCACTGGCAGAAGCGGACGCCGGCGGAACGAGAGGAGTTCGTGCAGCTCTTCGCCGATCTCCTCGAGAGCACCTATATCGCGAAGATCGACCTCTACGGCGGCGAGAAGGTCCAGTATACGGGCGAACTGGTCGACGGCGATTACGCGATTGTGCGCGCCAAGATCGTCACCAAGCAGCGCACCGAGGTACCGGTCGAAGCGAAGATGCTCAAGCGCGGAGAACGGTGGCTCATCTACGACATCGCCATCGAGAACGTGAGCCTCGTCGGCAACTACCGGTCGCAATTCGACCGGATCATCCGCACCTCCTCCTACGAGGAACTCGTCAAGCGACTCAAGACCAAGCGCGACGAGTTCCTGCCGCGGAAGGAGCCCCGGCCGGCCCGCTCCTAGCCTCGAACTGGATCAATGCCGATAGCCGCGCCGACCGTTCGTCGCCAGGAGCCCATCGAAGCGCTGCTGAAGGAAGGTCGGAAGTTTCCCCCGCGTGTCGACCATGGAGGTGGAATCGGCGCTGGTCGACCGGTCAAGGGCCAGGCCATCGCCGCCTTCGTGACCATCAAGACCGGCCGCCGGTGGCCCCTCGTCGACTACGCTCTCCACCCTGCGCCAGCAGCCTTCTTGGAGCTGGCGCATCCCTCGATCCCCAGAAGCTACGGGTCTCCGAGCGGCCACCGGCGCCCGCCGACCCCTGCCCCGCCCACCCCTTGACATAGGTTCCATAGTTTTATAAACTTAGAACTATGAAGACGCTCCCGGTGGCCCGGCTGCAAGCGAGGGAAGCGCACGTGGAGGCGCTCAGGGCGCTCGCCCACCTCACGCGCCTGCAGATCTTCTTCTTCCTGGTGCGGGCGGGGCGGGAGGTGCCGGCCGGGGAGATCCAGGCCGAGCTGGAGATCCCCGGTCCGACGCTGTCCCACCACCTCGACCTCCTGCGCCGGGCCGGCCTGCTGCAGAGCCGCAAGGAGGAGCGCTTCATCTACTATTCGGTGCGGCCGGAGACGGTGTCGGAGCTGGTCCGGCTGCTCACCGCCTGCTGCTGATAGGGAGGGAACGTCATGAGCGACGACATCAAGGCCGTGGTCAGGGAGAAGTACGGCAGGGCTGCGCTGCGTGTCACGCGCGGCACGGGGTCGTGCGGCAGCGGAGAGGCGGGCTGCGATCCCGTCACCCGGGACCTCTACGCCGCCGACGAAACGGCCGGCCTGCCGGCCGAGGCCGTGGCCGCCTCGCTGGGCTGCGGCAATCCCACCGCGCTGGCCGCGCTCCACCCGGGCGACGTGGTGCTCGACCTGGGATCGGGGGGCGGCATCGATGTCCTGCTCTCGGCCCGCCGGGTGGGCCCTGCCGGCAGGGCCTACGGGCTCGACATGACGGACGAGATGCTGGCGCTGGCTCGGGCCAACGCCGCCCGCGCCGGCGTGACGAACGCGGAGTTCCTCAAGGGCGAGATGGAGCAGATCCCGCTGCCCGATGTCAGCGTGGACGTCGTGATCTCCAACTGCGTGGTCAACCTCTCGCCCGACAAGGATCGCGTGCTGGCCGAGGCCTTCCGCGTGCTCCGGCCGGGCGGGCGGTTCGCCGTGTCCGACATCGTGGTGCGGAGGCCGGTGCCGGCCGAGATCCGCCGCAGCGTGGAGCTCTGGATCGGATGCGTGGCCGGCGCCCTGGACGAGGCGGAGTACCGGACCAAGCTGGCGACGGCCGGCTTCGTGGACATCGAGGTCGAGCCCACCCGCGTCTATCGCGTGGAGGACGCCCGGGAGCTCCTGGCTGGCGCCGGCTTCGATGTCGACGCCCTGGCGCCCACCCTGGATGGTACATTCATGAGCGCGTTCGTCCGAGCGCGCAAGCCGAAGGAGAGAGGACAGCCATGACCACCGTCCCCCGCGTGCACGTGCATATGACGGTATCCGATCTGGAGGCGAGCCGGCGGTTCTACGAGACGTTCTTCGGCGTGGCCCCGGTCAAGGTCAAGCCGGGCTACCTCAAATTCCTGCCGCCGTTCGGCCCGCTGAACCTGGCCCTGTCCGATGGCCGCCCCGCCGAGGGGCAGGGCCGGGTCGACCACCTGGGGCTGCAGCTCGCCGCCCGCGAGGAGGTCGTCCGCGAGCTGGAGCGGGTGAAGGCGGCCGGGCTGCCGGTCCGCGAGGAGTTCGGCGTCGACTGCTGCCACGCCAACCAGGACAAGTTCTGGGTGCAGGATCCCGATGGCGTGGAGTGGGAGGTTTACGTCCTCAACCACGACCTGGAGGACGAGCCCGCGATCCCGTCGGCCCGCGGCCTGGGCCTCCTGCGCGCGCCATCCTGCTGCGCGACGACGACATGAGCCGAGTCGACACGGCGACGGCCACCATCCCGGTCGAGGTCGTGAGCTGGGTGACCAGGTTCACCGGGGGAGACGGGACGGGCCGGCAGATCTTCGAGGAGCCGCTCACCGGCGGCGCCACCGTGCGCTCGGTGCTGACCGGGCTCTCCCGGCGGTTCCCCGAGCTGCAGGCGGCGCTCTGGTACGGCAACGAGATCGGCGAGCACATCGAGGTGCTGGTGAACGACGCCGTGCTCGGGGTCAGCCACGGGCTCGACTCGCGCGTGGGGCGAGGCGACCGCATCATGCTCCTCGGCCAGTACATGGGCGGCTGAGCGTCCGCCGCTCTCATGGCCACCTACCGGATCATCGCCTGGCGGGGGATCCCCGCGAGCGTCGAGGTCCGCGACGAGAGGGAGACCGTCACCCGCGAGCTCTCCGAGCGCTTCCAGATGCTGATCGACTCGGCGGCGATGCAGCTCGGTCTGCACGAGGCCGAGGCCTACATCGAGCAATGGAGCCGCAGCGAGGCGCAGGAGCGGCCGGGGCCGGCGCCGCAGGTCGCCGACGCGGTCGTGGCCGAGCTGGAGGAGCGCTTCCCGGAGTTCATCGGCCTGGCCTTCCGGCATTCGTGAGCCGCGTGGACGCGTGGCTCCTGACGCTGTGCGCGTCGC
This sequence comes from Candidatus Rokubacteria bacterium 13_1_40CM_69_27, assembly GCA_001917535.1. GTDB lineage: Bacteria > Methylomirabilota > Methylomirabilia > Rokubacteriales > CSP1-6 > MNEF01. The sequence goes on along the minus strand of MNEF01000012.1, from coordinate 4,730 downwards.
GCGCCTTCAACATGCTGGTGTTCCAGACGTACGCGGCAACGCTGCCGGTGCTCCGGGGCGCCTGGGGGATGTCGGCGACCGAGGCCGGCTCCATCTCCACCGGGTTCCAGCTCGGCTATGCCGTTTCGCTCCTGTGCTTCTCCTCGCTGGCCGACCGGGTAGGAGCTCGGCGCGTCTTCCTCTGGTCGGGCTGGCTCTCGGCCGCCGCCGCGCTGGCCTTCGCGCTTCTGGCCCGCTCATACCTGACGGGCCTCGTGCTCTACACGCTCGTCGCCATCTCCCAGGGTGGCACGTACACCACCGCGATCATGCTCTTCGCCGATCGCTATCCGCCGAGCCGGCGGGGGGCGGCCGTCGGCTGGCTGCTGGCCAGCTCGTCGCTCGGCTATGCGCTGTCGCTGCTGGTGTCGGGCGCGGCGCTGCGGACGGGGGGCTACCCGCTGGCGTTCCTGCTCACCGCGTGCGGTCCGCTGGTGGCCGTGCTGCTGGCGTGGCTGGCGCTCCGCACCACGTCGAACGTCGTGCACGAGCGCGCCCGGGAGGTGCGCTTCGGGACGGAAGTGCTCCGCAACGGAACGGCCATGCGGCTGATGCTCGGCTACACCTTCCACTCCTGGGAACTGCTGGGGATGTGGGCGTGGACGCCGGCCTTCGTCGCCGCCGCCCTGGCCGTGGCCGGGGTGGCCGGCGTCCAGGCCGTCGCCCTCGGCGCCTACGTCTCCGCGAGCTTCCACGTGATGGGCCTCATCGCGTCGTCATCGATGGGCCGCCTGTCCGACCGCCTGGGCCGCCGCATCGTCCTGCTCGTGGTCGCGGCGACGAGCGCTGCATGCTCGTTCGTCTTCGGCTGGCTGATCGGCTGGCCGGTCGGGCTCATCGTCGCCATCGGCGCGCTCTATGGCTTCACCGCCCTGGGCGATTCCCCGGTGCTTTCGACGGCGTTGACGGAGGCGGTCAGCGCGCCGTACCTTGGCTCCGCCCTGGCCCTCCGGTCGCTGCTGGGGTTCGGAGCGGGAGCGATCGCGCCGCTCGTGTTCGGCGCCGTCCTCGATGCCACGAACCCACCGGGCCTGACGCCGACCGTGTGGGGCTGGGGGTTCGTCACGCTCGGCCTCGGCGGCCTCGGCGCCACGATCTGCGCGTACGGGCTGCCGCGGGCGCCGACGGGCGGCGCCAGAGGGGACGTGAGGCGATGACGATCCTGGACGAGCTGGCGTTCCTGGACGCGACGGCGCTGGCGGGGCTGGTGCGCGACCGGCAGGTGAAGCCGATCGAGCTGGTGGACACGGCGATCGAGCGGATCGAGCGCCTCAATCCGAAGCTCAACGCGGTCGTGGCGCCAATCTACGACGAGGCGCGCCGGGTGGCCCAGGGGGAGTTGAGCGGGCCGTTTGCCGGCGTGCCCTTCCTGCTCAAGGACCTGGTGGCGGCCTGCGCCGGCGTGCGGATGACCTGGGGCTCGCGGTTGCTGCGCGACTTCGTGCCGGCCTATGACAGCGAGCTGGTCGCTCGGCTCCGGCGGGCCGGCCTGGTCATCGTCGGCAAGACCAACACGCCGGAGCTCGGCCTGCTGCCGACGACCGAGGGCCAGCTCTTCGGCCCCTGCCTCAATCCCTGGGATCCCAGCCGCACCCCGGGCGGTTCCAGCGGTGGCGCGGCGGCGGCGGTGGCCGCCGGGCTGGTCCCCTTCGCCCACGGCAACGACGGCGGCGGCTCCATCAGGATCCCCGCCTCGTGCTGCGGGCTCTTCGGGCTCAAGCCCACCCGTGGCCGCAATCCCCTGGGGCCGAGCCTCGGCGACGTCATGAGCGGGCTGGTCGTGGAGCATGCGGTGACGCGCTCGGTGCGCGACAGCGCGGCGCTGCTCGATGCTACCGCCGGCCCCGACGTCGGCGATCCCTACTGGGCGCCGTCGCCCAGGGGCCCGTTCGCCCGGGAGGTGGCTGCCGATCCCGGCCGGCTCCGCATCGCGTTCACGACGACGGCGGCGACCGGGGCGCCCGTGCATCCGGACTGTGTCGCCGCCGTCCACGACGCCGCGCGGCTCGCCGCTTCGCTCGGCCACGAAGTGGTGGAAGCGGCGCCGGCCGTGGACGGCGATCTCTTGACCCAGTCGTTCATCACGCTCTGGTCGTCGGGCTGCGCGTGGATGGTCGAGACGCTGGCCGGGGCGGTGGGCCGCGTGCCCAGCGCCGCTGACGTCGAGTCGTTCACGTGGGCGCTCTACGGGCTGGGGCGCGTCCAGACCGCGGGGACGTACCTGGCCGCCATCGCCGCGCTCCAGCGCGTCGCCCGCGACGTGGGCCGCTTCTTCGTGGCGCACGACGTGTGGCTCACGCCGACCGTGGCCGAGCCGCCGCCGCTGCTGGGCAGCTTCGCGGCCGAGCCCGACAACCCGATCTCCGCGCTCGCGCGGGCCGGCATGTTCGTGCCCTTCACGCCCATCTGCAACGCGACGGGACAGCCGGCGATGTCCGTCCCGCTCTTCTGGAACGCGGACGGCCTACCGATTGGCACGCACTGGGTGGGACGCTTCGGCGATGAAGCCACGCTCTTCCGGCTGGCCGCCCAGTTGGAGGGGGCGCGGCCGTGGGCCTCCCGCCGCCCACCTCAGACCGGGTCGATTGACGGCGTGATGTCCGGGGGCTAGGGTGGCAGCCATGGCGCGACCCATCCCGGTCAAGCTGATCGAGGACACTGCGCGCGAGCTCACGGCCCGCGCGGCCATCGACATCCCGCCGGACTACCGCGAGGGCGTCCGCCGGGCGCGGGACACCGAGCAGAACAAGCTCGCGCGCTTCGTGCTCACCGAGATGCTGGCGAACTGGGAGCTGGCCACCGCCGAGCGGCGTCCGATGTGCGCCGACACGGGCCTGCCGCGCTACTACGTCCGCGTCGGCAACGAGGCGGCGATCGAGGGCGGGTTCGTGGCCCTCGAGCGCGCGCTCCGCAGGGCGACGGCCGAGGCCACCGCCACCATCCCGCTCCGTCCCAACCGCGTGCATCCGCTGACCCGGGTGGATCATAACAACAACGTGGGGATGCACGCGCCCGAGGTCACCTACGCGTTCGAGCCCGGCGGGGACTTCATCGATCTCACCACCGTCCACAAGGGCGGCCTCTTCGGCTCCGACTACCGCATGCTCTTCCCCAGCGACGGGATCGGCGGCATCAAGCGCTTCTTCATCGACACGCTGGTGGAGTTCGGCCGCCGGGGGCTCGCCTGCCAACCGGCGATCGTCGGCGTCGGCATCGGCGGCTCCAAGGACACCTGCGTCCGGCTCGGCAAGGAGGCGGCCTGCCTGCGGGTGGTGGGCAGCCGCAACCCCGATCCTGCGATCGCCAAGCTCGAGGAGGAGCTGACCCGGCTGGGCAACTACATCGGCATCGGCGCCATGGGCTTCGCCGGCAGCTCGCTGGTCGTGGCCACCCACATCGAGGTGGCGTACTCGCACACGGGTGGAATGCCGATCGCGATGCACAGCTTCTGTCTCTCGTCGCGGCGCGCCACCGCGCGCATTCGTCCCGACGGTCTGGTCGAGTTCCGCACCGACCCTCAGTGGTTCACCGACTACTACCGTCGCGAGGGCACCGAGTGACGGCCCGGGCGATCGAGCGGCTGGACGACGTGGCGATGGACGAGGTGCGCCTGACCACCCCGGTGGGCGAGGCCGACCTTGCCCGGCTCAAGCTCGGCGACGTGGTCTACCTCGACGGTTTCGTCTACACCGCGCGCGAGGGTGTCTATCGGAAGGTCGTGGAGCAGGGGCAGGGGTTGCCGGCGAGCGTCACACGCCTGACCAACGTCAACTTCCACTGCTCGCCGGCGGCCACCGTGCGCCCCGACGGCGCCTACGTGGTCGAGGCGGTCACGGCGACCGCCTCCTTCCGCTTCGGCCGGTCGATGGCCCGCTGGTTCGAGTGCTCGGGGGCTAAGGTCATCGTGGGCAAGGCGGGGCTCACGGAGCTGGCCTACCGCGAGTGGTTCGTTCCCCATGGCGCGGTCTATCTCACCACCGTCGGCTACGGGCTGGGGGCCGCCTACGGCAAGTGCATCACGGGCGTCAGGGAAGTCCACTGGCTCGAGGAGCTGGGGATCGCCCAGGCGCTGTGGGTGCTGGAGGTCGAGCGGCTCGGCCCGTTCCTCGTCGAGGGCGACCGCGAGGGCCGGAGCCTCTTCGCGCTGGCCAACCGCGAGATCAACCGGCGCCTCGACGAGGTCTACCACGGGCTGCCGAAGTACGCGATGAGCCGCTTCGGGGAGAGCACGCCCCGCGACGAGATCGTCTAGCGTCCCGTCTGGGAAGTCATGGTAACGATCGCCGCGGTCGCGCCGCTGCCAGCGGGGCCGACGGGCACGTGCGGCAGGGATCGCGGGGCCACGCGGCACGCGACCGCTGCCCCATTGCGACTGGGCTCCACCTTGGCACGCGGGGTCCGTGGCCAGCAGGCGGGGACGGGTCCCGCCGACCCCTGCCGCACGCGCCCGTCGGCCCCGGCGTCGCGTGCTGGCGGGCTCTTAACATGACTTCGAGGACGGGACACTAGCGCGTCGGCGCCCGGCAGGGGTCGGTGCGCTTCGCCAGAAACCCGGCGGTCGCGGGCGCCGCTTCGGGGAGCTCGGCCAGCGACGCGCGGAGCCGCTCGAGGTCGTCGGGCGTGTCCACGTCGAACCAGGCCGGCAGGCACGCCGTCGTGAGCCCGGCCGCCGTCGCGCGCCGCATCGTCTG
>MNEF01000126.1:8221-19062 GCA_001917535.1 Candidatus Rokubacteria bacterium 13_1_40CM_69_27 | reverse complement strand
GGCGTGCGCGTTGGGGACGGGCGATCCGGGCCACGAGCCTGGATCGGGACGCCGCCTCGCTGCTCGGTATCGACGTCGTGCGCGCCACGCGTTTGGCGTTCATCCTCGCGTTCGGGCTGGCGGGCGGCGCCGGGCTCCTCTTCGCGACGATCCATTATTTGTACCCGGCCGCCGGGAGCGAGCTCACGCTCCTTGCCATCACGCTGGCCATCTGGGCAGGAATCGGACGGATGCGCGCCTTGCTCCTCGGGGGCATCGCGCTCGGCGTTGTGGAGGCGCTCACAGTGGCTGTGGCTGGCACCGGATGGCGGGAGCCGGCCCTCGCCCTGCTGCTGCTCGCCTCGCTGCTGGCCCGCGGCGGGGCGCTGGCCCGAGGGTTCGGCCGGCCATCATGAAGCTCGCCGCCGTGCTTCTCGTCCTCGCTGTCCTGCCGCTTCTCGGGCCTCCCGCCTACTACCTCTACCTATTTTCGACGGCGTACCTCTTCGCGACGCTGGCCACAGCATGGAACCTGCTCGCCTATGGGGGACAGGTCTCGTTCGGCCAGGCCGCCTTCTTCGGCCTGGGTGCCTACGGCGCCGCGCTCGCCTCGCTTCACGGCGCCTCGCCGTGGCTCACGATCACGCTCGGCGCCGCCCTGGCCGGGGCCGGAGGCGCTGCCGTCGGTCTCGCCGCGGGACGTCTGAACGGAGCTGCCCTCGCCCTGGCGACGCTCGCCACGGCGGAGTTGCTGCGGGGGGTCGCGCTCAACTGGACGGCGTTGACGGGCGGCGGCTCAGGGCTGGTCGGCATTCCCTCGGTACCATCGTTGCCGGCGATTCCTCTCGAACTCGGCGGCGGCCGCGTCGGCGCGTACCACCTTTCGCTGGCGACGCTGGCCGCCGCGCTGACGCTCTCCGCCGCGGTCCTACGCTCCCGCGCGGGGCTCGCGCTGGCCGCGCTGCGGGAGGGCGAAACGCGGGGGACTCTGCTCGGGCTCCGACCCCTGCCCTGGAAGGTCCTCGCCTTCGCCCTGTCGGGTGGGGCGACCGGGCTGGCGGGCGCCGTCTATGCGCACACTCTCGGCGCGGTCGAGCCCGACGTCGTCTTCGGTCGCTTCTTCTCCATCGCGCCCCTTGTCATGGCCACGCTCGGCGGGCGAAGCCTGCTGGGGCCGGCCGCTGCGGCGGTGGTGTTGTACCTCGTGAGCGAACTGGTCTTCCATCCCTTGGCGCCGGCGCTCCACCAGCTTCCGTACGCGTTCGCCCTGATCGCGGTCACGCTCGTCCTGCCGGCCTGGCGGCGGACACCATGACGCTGCTGGAGGCCCGCGGTATCTCGGTGGCCTATGGCGGCCTCGTCGCGCTCGGTGGCGTAGACTTCGCGATCGAGGAGCGCCAAGTGATCGCGCTGCTCGGCCCGAACGGCTCGGGCAAGACCACGCTCTTCGACGTGCTCTCCGGGCTCCGGCGGCCCGCCGCGGGCGACGTGTGGCTCCGCGGCGAGCGCGTCACCGGGCTTCCGCCGTGGCAGCTTGCCCGTCGCGGCGTGGGGCGGACGTTCCAGATCCCCGAGCCCTTCGGCGCTTTGAGCGTCCGCGACAACGTCCTCGTCGGGGTGACGTTTCAGGCGCGGCGGCCGCGGACGCGCGCCGAGCGGCTGCGCGAGGTGGAACGGCTCCTGACGATCGTTGGCCTCACCGACCGGGCGGGCGATGCCGCCGCCACGCTCTCCCTGGGCGAGCGCAAGCGGCTCGAACTGGCGCTGGCGCTGTCCGGACGCCCGGCACTCCTGCTGCTCGACGAGCTGGCCTCGGGGCTCTCGCCCAAGGGGCGCGAGGAGGTCGTGCGCTTCTATGCACGGCTCCGCGCGCACGGCCTCACGATCATCGCCGTCGAGCACTCGTTCGCGGTGCTCGCCGAGGTGGCCGACCGCGTGCTCGTCCTCGACCGGGGGACACTCGTCGCTGACGGGCCCCCGGCCGCAGTCCTCGATTCGCCCCCGCTCAGGACTGCGTACATGGGTGAGGAGGAGTGAGGGGGACATGGCGCGCCTGACCGTGGAGTCCCTGGAGGCGGGATACGACGGGGTCCAGGTCCTCCGCGGCGTGGCGCTGGAGGCGCGCGGTGGCGAGTTCGTGGCGGTCGTGGGGCCGAACGGCGCGGGGAAGTCTACTCTGCTGAAGGCCGTCGCGGGCCTCCTGCGGCCGCGGGCCGGAGCCATCAGGCTCGACGGCGAACGGATCGACGGCCGGTCACCCTGGGAGATCGTCGCCCGAGGCCTCACGCTGATTCCTGAGGGCCGCCGGCTCTTCGGCCCCCTCTCGGTACGGGAGAACCTGGAGCTCGGGGCGTTCGTCCCGCGGGGCGGGGCGGTGCGCGAGGAGACCCTGAGGGTGGTCTACCGGCTCTTCCCAGTCCTCGACGGGAAGCAGCGCGTACTAGCCCAGCACCTGTCCGGAGGCGAGCAGCAGATGCTGGCGCTGGCCCGCGGCCTCATGACGCGGCCGCGCCTGCTCTGCCTCGACGATCCGTTCTTGGGCCTCGGGCGTGCCGTGGTCGACGCCTTCTGCGACGCACTCCGCGCCGTGCGCGATGAGGGGCTGACGATCGTCGCCACCGGGCAGCACGTCCGCCGGCTGCTCCGGCTGGCGACCCGCGCCTACCTGCTCGACGAGGGCCGGGTGATCCTTAGCGGCACCGGGGCGGAGCTGCTGGCCAGCGAGCAGCTGCGCCGCACCCTCCTGCCCTGATCCCCCGCCGTCATTGCGGGGGCGAGTGACGAGCGAGACGAGGACCGCACCGAGAGAGGAGCCCACCGCAGCGTACGCAGTTATTCGCCGAGGATCGGCGACGAGAGCACGAAGTCTGGGGAAGTACGTTGGCCCGGCATCAGGGGCCGAAGAGCCAGGTCGGGAACCAGAGCGCGATCTGCGGGAAGATCATCACCAGAAGCGGCGCGATCAGCTGGATCGCCATCACGTCCGCCATTCCGACGTAGCCGGCGCTCGTTCTAGCGCTTCCTCGGCCGTAGGAGGAAGTCCCGCCTTTTAGGCGCAAAAACTGTCACTTTGACGCGCATTCTGCCCACGACCGGACAGGCCCGGTCTGACATCTGCCCATTCGGCCCTGACTTTTCAAAGAATTAGAACGCCGAATCATCCGTCTCACGGTTCGGCATCGTAGTTGCTTTACCGCGCATCTGAGGAGAGAGGGAGGACAGACATGAAAGGAATCAAGGAGCGGCTGGAGCAGGACCTGCTGGCTGCGGTCAGTCGGCTCCGCCAGATGGACGGTGCCGTCGCGCTCGAAGAGGCGCCGGGGCCGATCGGGTCGGCGGACGGCGACGAGTTCGACGAAGCGCAGGAGATCGTTCGCCGGGAGATCGGCTTCGCCACCCGGGAACTGCTCGTGGAGCGCGTGCATCGTCTGCAGGTGGCGCTCGACCGTCTCCGCGACGGCGATTATGGCACGTGCGTCGAGTGCGGCGAGGCGATCGCGCCGGCGCGGCTGCGCGCGCTGCCCGAGGTGCAGACTTGTGTCCGCTGCCAGGATCGCATCGAGCGTCTCGGCCGCCGGCTGGAAGAGGTGGAAGCCGAGGTCGGCTCAGAGGTCGGCTCAGTCGAGGACGACGACTAGGTAGAAACCCGCCGCGACACCTCCCTACCGGGGCCGGGGAAACCCGGCCCCGTTTTTGTGTACCTTAGGGGCGTGCGCACACCCGTCCTCGATTTCTTCCGCCCCGCCATGATGGCCCTCGCCCGTCTGTACTTCGGGCTCGAGCTCAAGGGCACAAACAACATCCCCGCCACCGGCGCGGTCCTGATCACGCCGAACCACCAGACGTACGCCGACCCGCCGCTCGCCAGCATTCCCATCCGGCGCTCGGTCCACTACATGGCCTGGAACCGACTCTTCCCGCTCCCGCTCTTCGGGTGGCTCATCCGCCGTCTGCGCGCGTTTCCCGTCGAGATCGAGTCGGCTGATCCGCGCGCGACGCGCGAGGCGGTGCGGCTGCTGCAGGCCGGCGAAGCGGTGATGATCTTTCCCGAGGCCGGGCGCAGCCTCGACGGAACCGTGGGACGCTTCAGGTTGGGGGCGTTCCGCTTGGCCGCATCGCTCGGCGTGCCGATCCTGCCCGTCACGATCGCCGGGGGCCACGAAGCCTGGCCACCGGGGCGAGCGCTGCCGCGGCCCGGGCGGATCACGATCACCTATCATCCGCTCGTGCATCCCGATCCGGCGCTGGAGCCGCGCGAGGCGGCGCGCCAGCTTGCCGAGCGCGCCTACGTGGCCATCACGAGGGTGTTGCCGACCCGTTCGCCGGCTTGACGATGGACAGGGCGCTGCCTACACTCCCAGCCACCTAAAGCGACCGCCTCGAGATGTCCGCACGAAGGAGGCGCCCTTCATGGAGAGGGTCAGAGTCAACCTCGCGAATCCGCTCGAGTTGCTCGAGATTCCCGGGATCGACCGCGCCAGGGCCGAGGCGATTGTCCGTTTCCGTGCCGAGCACGGCCCCATCCGGGACGCGGGCGAGCTGGCCAAGGTGCTCGGCGACGCGCGCGTACCCGAGCACGTCCTGGCGCACGTCGACTTCGATCCCGCCGGCGCTACGGCGCCTGAGGCTCCTGGGGCGTGAGGGCGGGGACTGGGTCCCTCACGTCGACCACGCTATCCACGACGACGCGAGAGGCGACCGCTGATGACGTGAGGCTCCGTCCATCCCCAGAAGCCACGGGTCTCCGTGAAGGACCCGGCCCCCGCCCTCACGCGGCTCCAGCTTCTGGCCGGAACACGTAGAGGGTGGCGCCGGGGGCGGCGTCGTCGTAGGCGAGCGTCACGGGCATGCCGACCCGCGCCTGCTCCGGCGTGCAGTCGACCAGGTTCGCCAGCAGCCGGACGCCTTCCGCGAGGTCGACCAGGGCGACGATGTAGGGCGTCCGGTCCGCGAATGCCTCCGACGCCGGGCGGTAGCAGACGGTGAACGAGTAGAGCGTGCCCCGCCCGCTCACCGGGACCCAGTCGGGTTGATCGTTCAGGCACTCGGGACAGAGGGCGCGCGGGTAGAACCGGACGGTGCCGCAGGCGCCACAGCGCTGGACCGCCAGCGCGTGGGCGCCCACGCGCCGCCAGAACTCGGCGCTCTCGTGGTCGGGGGTCGGTAGCGGCCGCGCCAGGGCCATCTCAGAGCCGCCCGAGGATCGCCGTGCCCGACGAGGACAGCACGCCGCCCGTTCCGTGGCAAAGGGCCACGCTCGCGTCCGCCACCTGCCGGGTCCCGCCCTCTCCGCGCAACTGCCGCACCGCCTCGATCACGGTGAAGATCCCGAAGACCCCCGGATGACAGTAGGAGAGGCCACCGCCCTGGGTGTTGAGGGGGAAGTCGCCCCCCGGCGCCGTGCGCTGCTTGGCGACGAACGCGCCGCCCTCGCCCTTGGTGCAGAAGCCCAGGTCCTCGAGCGTCAGGAGCACGGTGATCGTGAACGAGTCGTAGATCTCGGCGACGTCGATGTCTCCGGGCCCGAGGCCGGCCATGGCGAACGCCCGCGGGCCCGTCGCGGCGGCGCCGGTGACGGTGAGGTCGGGCATCTGGCTGATGATCTGGTGGGTGTGCGTCTCGGCGACGCCGAGCACGACGATCGGGACCCGGGCGAGATCGCGGGCGCGCTCGCGGGTGGTGATGACGAGCGCGCCGCCCCCGTCGGTCACCAGGCAGCAGTCCAGGCGGTGCAGGGGCGAGGCGATCACGGGGGAGGCCAGCACGTCGGCGATCGTGAGCGGTCCGCGCATCATGGCGATGGGATTCAGCGCCGCCCAGCTGCGGGTGGCGACCGCGATCTCCGCGAGCTGGTCCGAGGTGGTGCCGTACACCGCCATGTGGCGTGTGGCGGCCAGCGCGTAGGCGCCGAGCGGCGTGGGCAGGCCGAACGGCCGCTCGTACTGCGAGGATGGCAGCCGAGGATCCTCCGGCGTGCCGCCGAGCTTCCGGGCGGCATCGGAGGCCTGCGTCGAGCCGTAGCAGACCAGCGCGACCTGGCAGAGCCCGGCGCTGATCGCCGCGGCCGCGTGCGCGATGAAGGCGACGGGTGTGGAGCCGCCCATGAAGGACGAGTCGGAGTAGCGCGGCCGGAGCCTGAGGTATTCGCCGAACTGCACCGCCCCCATCCGTCCGAAGCCGAAGGTGAAGAGCCCGTCCACGCCGGACTTGCGCAGGCCGGCGTCGGCCAGCGCGCGGGCCGAGGCCTCGGCGGCCAGCTGGATGGCGGTCTTGCCTGGCACCCGACCCAGGTCGGACTCGGCCACGCCGACGAGCGCGACATCGCGGAAGCCGGCGGGCTTCACGGATGCCGCTCCTCCGCTCGATAGCCGGCCGCCTCCAGACGGGTCAGCAGCCGCTCGATCTGGGCGCGACCGGACGTCTCCAGCGTGAGCTGGACCTCGGTGTCGCCGATCGGCGCCTGGGAGAAGGCGCGGTTGTGCTCGATGTGGAGGATGTTGGCGCGCTCGTCGGCGATGAGCGTGCTCAGCCGCGCCAGCTCGCCGGGCCGGTCGCGCAGGAGCACGCCCAGGCGTACCAGCCGGCCGTCCTTCACCAGGCCGCGCTCGATGATCCGCGAGAGCATCGTGACGTCGATGTTGCCGCCGGACAGCGCCAGCACCACGCGCTGGCCGGCGAGCCCCAGCGCGCGGTTCACCAGCGCGGCGAGCGGCGCCGCCCCCGCCCCCTCCACCACCGTCTTCTCGATCTCGAGCAGGAGCAGGATGGCGTTGGCCAGCTCCTCCTCGCTCACGGTGACGACCTCGTCCACGTGCTTGCGGACCAGCTCGAGCGTCAGCTCGCCCGCCCGGCGCACCGCGATGCCGTCGGCGATCGTCGGGGCGGGCGGCAGCGTGACGCGGTGGCCCTGCTCGAGCGAGCGCAGCATCGCGGGCAGGGCGTCGGCCTGCACGCCGATCACGCGGACCTCCGGCCGCCGCGCCTTGATGGCCTGGGCGACGCCGGCGGCCAGCCCGCCGCCGCCGATCGGGACGAGGACCGCGTCCAGGTCGGGCCGCTGCTCGAGCAGCTCGAGGCCGAGCGTGCCCTGGCCGGCGATCACCCGCTCGTCGTCGAAGGGGTGGACGAAGACCAGGCCGCGGGCCGTCTCCAGCTCCCGGGCCCGGGCGTAGGCCTCGTCGAAGTTGGCGCCCTCCAGGATCACCTCGGCGCCGTGGTGGCGCGCGGACGTCACCTTGATCAGCGGGGCCCACTCCGGCATCACGATCACCGCGGGGGTGCCCAGGCGGGCGGCGTGGAAGGCGACCGCCAGGCCGTGGTTGCCGGCGCTGGCGGTGACGACGCCGCGCCGGCGCTCGCGCGCGTCGAGCTGCAGGAGCAGGTTCGCGGCGCCCCGCTCCTTGAAGGAGCCCGTCATCTGGAGGTTCTCGAGCTTCACGAAGCACTGGGCGCCGGTGATTTCGGAGAGCGTCTGCGAGTACGCGCAGGGCGTCTCGGAGATGGCGCCCCGGAGGCGCTCGCGCGCGGCCTCGATATCGGCGATGTCGATCACGACGGCACCAGGGGGGCGGCCAGCGCGGGAGACATCCAGGCCACCGGCATGAAGGGGGTGGAGTGCGCGTAGCCGGTGCGGCCCCGCCAGTCGAGGAGGACGAGCCCGCCCTGGCCTCCGCCTTCCTCGACCAGGAGGTCGACGGCCACGCGGGCGGCGTAGCCGGGATCGTCGGCCTCTTTCAGATAGTCCAGGGCACGCCAGCCGAGCACGACGCGGATGATCGCCTCGCCCTCGCCCGTGCACGACACGCCCCCGATGGTGCTGTCGGCGTAGGTGCCGCAGCCGATGAGCGGGCTGTCCCCGACGCGGCCGGGGAGCTTGCCCCGCCGGCCGCCCGTCGACGTCGCCGCGGCGATCGTGCCGTGGCGGTCGAGCGCGACGGCGCCGACGGTGCCGCCGCCGACCGGCGTCTTCGCGGCCCCGGCGTGGTGTCGGCGCTCGCGGTCGGTCACCAGGGTTTCGGGATCGCACTCCGCCACGCCGACCGAGCGCGCGAAGGACAGCGCGCCGTCGCCCACGATCAGGACGTAGCGTCCATCGTCCATGACGCGGCGGGCGAGCGTGACCGGGTTGGCGATGCGCCTCACGGCGGCGACGGCGCCGCACTGCAGGCGATCGCCCTCCATGATGGAGGCGTCCACCTCGACCGTGCCCGCGCTGGTCAGCGCCGAGCCCCGACCGGCGTTGAAGCGCGGATGATCCTCCAGCACGCGGACGGCCGTCTCGACAGCGTCGAGCGCCCGGCCTCCGCCGACGAGCACGCGCCACCCCGCGTCGGTCGCCGCCCGCACGCCATCCCGCAGCTCGTCCCGGCCGTCGGCCGGTTCGGGGCCCGCGCCCCCGTGGACGATGAGGGACGGCACGCGCGCCGTCCCGCCGTTCCGTCCTCGCGCCATGCCCCTCACCGTGTCACAATCCGGCCGCGATGCACAATCGAGATCTGCTCGTGCGCCTGAACGCGCGGATCGTCCGCTGCCGTCGCTGCCCGCGCCTCGTCACTCACCGCGAGGCGGCGGCGGCGGCGCCGCCGCGGCGCTACCAGGGCCAGCGGTACTGGGCGCGGCCGCTGCCGGGCTTCGGCGATCCCCGCGCCCGGCTGCTCCTGATCGGCCTGGCCCCGGCCGCGCACGGGGGCAACCGCACCGGACGCATCTTCACCGGCGACGAGAGCGGCCACTGGCTCTACCGCGCGCTCTACGAGGCCGGCTTCGCCAACCAGCCGACGTCCGTGCGCCGCGACGACGGCCTGCACCTTCGCGACGCGTACATCACCGCGGCGATCCGGTGCGCGCCGCCCGCCAACAAGCCACGACCGGAGGAGTTGGCCAACTGCGAGCCCTACCTGCTCGAGGAGCTGCGGCTGCTCGGGCGCGTGCGCGTCGTGGTGGGCCTGGGCCGCATCGGCTGGCAAGCGTACCTCCGGGCGCGGCGCGCACTCGGTCTGCCGATGCTGAAGCGCCGGCCCGAGTTCGGTCACGGCGCCGTCACCACGTTCGACGACGGGATCAGTCTGCTCGCCTCCTACCATCCGAGCCAGCAGAACACCTTCACCGGGAAGCTGACGCGCCCGATGTTCGGCGCGATCTTCCGGATGGCGCGGGCGCTGCTGGAGCGTTCGGTGGCGTGAAGGCGTTGGCGCGCTACCAGCTCAGGCCCCGGGAGTCGGTGTCCCCGCCCGAGCGCAAGGAACGGGGCCGCGCCTAGTCGGACAGGTCCGAGGGCAGGCGGGGGCGCTCGGCCACGGTGAGCGTCACCTCGCGCGTCTGCCCGTCGCGGACGAGGGTGAGGCGGACGCGCTGGCCGGGGCGGAGCGCGTTCACGCGGGCCACGTAGTCTTCGTGCGTCCGCACCGGCTGCCCCTGGATCGCGATGACGATGTCCCCGCCCACCAGGTATTCCTCGCCCTGGATGACGATCGAGAGGTTGCCTCCCTGGATCCCGGCGCGCTCGGCGGGGCTGCCCTCGAAGACGATCTCCGCCAGATACCCGGGAGAGAGCGGCAGCCGGACCACCGCGCTGAGGCGGGGATCGACCCCGCGTCCCTGGATGCCCAGCCACGGCCGCACCACGCGTCCACTCTCGCGCAGGTCTTTGAGCACCGCCTTCACCGCGTTCACGGGGATGGCGAAGCCCACGCTCTGGGCGTCTTCGGAGATGAAGGTGTTGATGCCGATCACGCCGCCGCAGCGGTCGACGAGCGGGCCCCCGGAGTTACCGGGATTGATCGGCGCGTCGGTCTGGATCATCGGCTGATCGGGCAGACCGGGCAGCAGGCGGTTGAGCCCGCTGACGATCCCCCGTGTCATCGACTGCTCGAGCCCGATGGGGCTGCCGATGGCGACGACCTCTTCGCCGACGCGGAGCGTGGACGAGTCGCCCAGCCGGACGGCGGGCAGGGGCGCCTTCGTCTCGATCCGCAGCAGCGCCAGGTCCAGCACGGGGTCGAGCCCGAGCACGCGCGCGGCGACCCTGGCCCCCGAGCTCGTCGTGATCGAGAGCGACACGGAGCCGTCCACCACGTGCGCGTTGGTGAGCACCTGGCCGTCGCGCTCGATGACCACGCCGGCACCCACCACGGTCTCGAAGCGGCGCTGGGGCTTGGCCTTGTTGATCTTCATCGCCTGGATCGAGACGACGGCCGGTGACAGGCGCTCGAAGAGGGCGGTGAGGGGTTCGGTGCACGATTCGGCGGAGGCCGCGGCCGGAAGCAGCAGCAGCGCCAGCGCCGTGGTCCAGCCCCGCGCCAGGGTCGGCATCGAGGGGATGATACTCCCACCCTACGCGCTGGTGTGGCTGCTCTTCGTGTTCGCGTGGGTCGCCAACTACCCTGGTCGCGCTGGCGGGCGCCGTCGTCGCGCTGCCGATCCGCTCGGCCTTCCGCGCCCGGCCCGCCTGAGCCCTCGGCCGGGGGCTATAATCGAGGCGTGATTCGCGCGGTCATCGCGTGCGCCCTGCTGCTGGCGGCGCTGACGCCCATGGCGGTGTCCGTCGCCGCCGAGGCTTCGCGAGGCACGGCCGACGTCCTGGCGACGACGCTCGCGAACGGCCTGCGCGTGCTCCTGCTCGAGGACCACCGGAGCCCGATCATCTCCGTCCAGGTGTGGTATCGCGTGGGCTCCCGCAACGAGGCGCGCGGGGCCACCGGCATCGCCCACTTCCTCGAGCACATGATGTTCAAGGGCACGCCGAAGCACGGTCCCCGCCAGTTCGCCCGGCTCGTCGAGCAGAACGGTGGCCAGGACAACGCCTTCACCGCCCAGGACCTGACCTCCTACTTCGTCAACATCGCCGCCGAGAAGATCGATCT
>MNEF01000126.1:2923-8105 GCA_001917535.1 Candidatus Rokubacteria bacterium 13_1_40CM_69_27 | reverse complement strand
CCCATCATCGGATGGATGGAGGACCTCAAGCGCGTGACCCCTGCCGAGATCCGCGCCTTCTACCGCACCTACTACGTCCCCAACAACGCGATCCTCGTCGCGGCCGGCGATTTCAAGGCTCCTCTCGTGCTCGAGAAGGTGAAGCGGTGGTTCGGCGGGATCTCCCGGGGCTCCGAGCCACCGCCGGTGCTTGCCCTGGAACCGCCGCAGAACGGGGAGCGCCGGGTGGTCGTCAGCAAGCAGGCGCAGCTGCCGATCGTCTATCTCGCCTGGCACGTGCCGAACCAGAAGTCGGACGACGCCCCCGCCCTGGAAGTCCTCTCCACCGTGCTGTCGGGCGGCCGGGCCTCCCGGCTCTACCGCCATCTCGTCTACGAGCGCCAGCTGGCGCTGGAGGCGGGCGGCGACTATCCCTACTTCTCGCTCGACCCGAGCCTCTTCTGGTTCTGGGCGACGGCGATGCCCGGCCAGACGCCCGACACGCTCGAGAAAGAGCTCCTGGCCGAGATGGAGCGGCTCAAGAGCGAACCGGTGACCGACGAGGAGCTGGAGCGCGCGAAGAATCAGATCGAGGCCCAGTTCGTCTTCCAGCAGGACTCCGTCTACCGGCGCGCCTCCCTGCTGGCCCGCTTCGAGACCATCGGGGGCTACCGGCTCCTGGATGCCTATGTTCCGCGGATCCGCGCCATCACTGCCGCCGACCTCCAGCGCATCGCCCGCGCCTACTTTCCGGCCGACCGGAGGAATGTCGGCATCCTTCTGCCCAGGCCCTGATGATGAAATCGGTCAGGCTCGTCGCGATCGTGGCGCTGGTGGTCATCGCCGGCCTTGCCGCTACCTGGGCGGCCCGCCGGCTCAACGGCGGAGGCGAGACCATCGCCGTGACGGGGACGATCGAGGCCACCCAGGTGGAGGTGAGCGCCAAGCTGACGGGCCGCGTCGTCGAGCGGACCGTCCGCGAGGGCCAGCCCGTGGAGCGCGGGCAGCTGCTCGTGCGGCTCGACGCCAAAGAGCTGAACGCCGAGGCGCGCCGGGCCGAGGCGGCCGTGCGCGCCGCCGAAGCCCAGCTCCTGAACCTGGTATCCGGTGCGCGCCCGGAGGAGATCCGCGAGGCGGAGGCCCGGGCGGGGCGGGCCCGGGCCCAGCTCGATGATCTGCTCGCCGGCTCGCGCCTGCAGGAGATCGAGCAGGCCCGGGCGGCGTTCCGGAACGCGACGGTCACCCGCGAGTGGACCGAGCGGGATTTCCGGCGCGGCCGGGAGCTCTTCGCCAAGGCCCTGATCGCCGCCCAGGAGGTCGATCGCGCGCGCCAGGCTTACGAGGCGGCGGCCGCGAACGAGGCGGCCGCGCGGGAACGGCTGTCGCTGCTCGAGGCGGGGCCGCGCCCGCACGAGATCGAAGCCGCCCGGGCCGAGCTGCGCGCCGCCCGGGAGCGGGTGGAGCTGCTGCGCGCCGGGGCGCGCCCGCAAGAGGTGGAGATGGCGCGCGCCCGGCTGGCCGAGGCGCGGGCGGCGCTCGCGCTGGCGCAGGCGCGTCTGGACGAAACCCGCCTGACGTCGCCCATCACCGGCGTCGTGCTGCGAAAGAATGTCGAGCCGGGCGAGACGGTGAATCCCGGCATCTCGATCCTCACGCTCATGGACCCCCAGGACCTGTGGGTGCGCGCCTACGTGCCGGAGACCGAGATCGGCCGGCTCCGCATCGGCCAGGCGGCCACGGTCAGCGTGGACGCGTTTCCGGGCCGCGGCTTCCCGGGCGCCATCACCGAGATCGCCTCCGAGGCCGAGTTCACGCCGAAGAACGTGCAGACGCGGAAGGAGCGCGTGAACCTCGTGTTCCGCGTGAAGGTCGCCGTCCGCAATCCGGAGGGCGTGCTGAAGCCCGGCATGCCTGCGGACGTCGACATCCGCCCGTAGGATCTCCCGCCTCATGAGCCGCGACGCCTCCGAGGCCGCGGTGGTCACCCGCGGGCTGACGAAGCGCTTCGGCCGGATCGTCGCCGTCGATCATCTCGACCTCACCGTCCGGGCCGGGGAGCTCTACGGGTTCCTCGGTCCCAACGGGGCCGGCAAGTCCACGACCCTCCGGATGCTGTGCGGCATCCTCGAGCCCTCCGAGGGGGAGGGTTCCGTGCTGGGGATCGATCTTCGCCGCCACCCCGAGCGGGTGAAGTCCGTGATCGGGTACATGTCGCAGCGCTTCTCGCTCTACGACGACCTGACCGTGCAGGAAAATCTCACCTTCTATGCCCGCCTCTACATGGTCCCGCGCGCCCAGCGGTCGTCACGGATCGACCGGATGCTGCGCCTGGCCGATCTCGTCGGCCGCGAGCGCCAGCTGGCCGGCGAGCTGTCGGGCGGCTACCGGCAGCGGCTGGCGCTGGTGTGCGCCCTCGTCCACGCGCCACGCCTGGTCTTCCTCGACGAGCCGACGGCCGGCGTCGACCCGGTCTCCCGCCGCACCTTCTGGGCGCTCATCCGCCACCTGGCCGACGAGGGCACCACCATCCTCGTCACCACGCACTACATGGACGAGGCGGAGCTCTGCGACACGCTCGGCTTCATCTACCAGGGCCGGCTGATCGCCGAAGGCAGCCCGGCCCGGATCAAGACCGAGGCCTTCACGGCGTCGGTGATCGAGCTGGAAGCCGACCCGCTGCGCGCGGCCGCCGAGGCGCTGGCGGAGTGGGACGCGGTGGACGAGGTCGCCCGCATCGGCGTCCGGCTGCGGGTGATCGTGGCGCCGGGCGGCCCCGACGTCGCGGCGGTGACGGGCTTCCTGGGGGCCCGGGGCGTCCGCGTGGGCTGGGCCCGCGCGGTGGACCCGTCCGTGGAAGACCTCTTCGTGTCGTTCGTGGACAAGGACCGCAAGGCCCGCGTGCGGGAGCAGCTCCGGGCGCTCGCCTCGCCGGGGCCCTGACGCGATGGGCAGCCGGCTCTACGGCATCGTCGCCAAGGAGTTCATCCAGCTCCGGCGGGACGCGCTCGCCCTCACGCTGGCCCTCTTCGTGCCGGTGGTGATGCTCTTCATCTTCGGCTGGGCCATCAACACCGACGTGAAGCACGTCCCCACGGCGGTGTTCGATCAGTCGGGCAGCGTGGAGGCGCGCACGCTCCTGGAGGCGCTGCAGAACAGCCAGTACTTCGACGTGCGCCAGTGGGCCCGCAGCCAGCGCGAGCTCACCCGGATGATCGACGACGGCACCGCCAAGGTCGGCATCGTCATTCCGCCCGATTTCGCCCGGCGACTGAGCCGCCGGGCCGCCGAGATCCAGGTGGTCGTCGACGCCTCCGATCCGATGGTGGCGACCTCCGCCATGAATGCGGCCACCGCGCTGGCGGCCCAGCGATCGCTCCAGATCCTGACGGAGACGGCACAAGGCACCCTCCTCCGCCGCGAATCCCCGCCCATCGATTTCAGGGTACGGGCCTGGTATAACCCGGACCTCGTCTCGGCGATCTTCATCGTGCCGGGACTGATCGGCGCCCTGCTCATGCAGACCACCATCACGGCCATGGCGGTGTCGGTGGTGCGCGAGCGCGAGAAGGGCACCCTCGAAGCGCTCGTGGTGAGCCCGATCCGCCGCTGGGAGCTCCTGCTGGGCAAGATCATCCCGAATCTCTTCGTGGCCTACGGCCAGATGACGATGGCGCTCGTCGTCGCGCGCTTCGTCTTCGACGTGCCTATTCGCGGGAGCCTGGTGCTCCTCTACGCACTGTCGCTCTTCTTCATGTGGGGCACCCTGGGCACCGGGATCTTCGTGTCCACCGCATCCCGCACCGTGCCCCAGGCCATGCAGCTGGCGTTCCTCACCTTCCTGCCGTCGATCTATCTCTCGGGGCTCTTGTTTCCCATCGAGGGCATGCCGCGGGCGGCCCAGTATCTGGCGGCTGTCGTGCCGCTGACGTATTACTTGCGCATCGTCCGCGGCATCGTGCTCAAGGGGATCGGCATTGATCTGTTATGGCCGAATCTGGTGCCGCTGGGGATCTTCGGTCTGGTGGTCTTCACGCTCGCCATCGTTCGCTTCCGCAAGCAGCTCGGCTGATCAGCCGGGGACCTTGACTCTCCCCGGGCCGCTCCGTAAAGTACCAGGGCCAACGAGGCAGCGGGTCTGAGCCTCCGATGCTGCCCGCGGTGGGAGGACTGGCATGACGCGCAGCCCGCTTCGACCCCTCGTGTACTCCTGCCTGGTCATCCTGGCTCTCTCGTTCGCGTCCCCGGCCGGGGCCGCCGACGCCGTCCCTCCGGACAAGCATCTCGAGCAGGGCCGGAAGGCCCTGGAACGCGGCGCGTTCGACGAGGCGGTGGTGAGCCTCAGCGAAGCGGCGCGCCTCTATGAGCGGGCGCGCCAGCCCGCCGACCAAGTGGCGGCGCTGATGCCCTTGGCCCGGGCCTACTCGGCCCTCGGCCAGTACCGGCAGGCGATCAAAACCCTCGAAGCGGCTCTCGAGCTGACGGAGAAATCGGGTGCACGGGCGCGGACGGCGGCCGTCCTGGCGGGCTTGGGCAGCGCCCACATCGCCATCGGCTCCTGGACGGCGGCCGAGGGCTATCTGACCAACAGCCTCAGCCTGGCCAGGACGCTCGGGGACTCCGCGCTCGCCGCCGCCATCCTGAATGACCTGGGAAACGTGTCCGCGATGAACAAGAAGTACCCCGAGGCCATCGTGGCCTACCGCGAGAGTATCGTCCTGGCGAAGCGCGCCGGCCATCGCGCACTGACCGCCCGGGCCCTGACGAACGCGGCCGTGGCCTTGCGGCAGAACGGGGAGCCGCAGGAAGCCGAGACATCCCTCGACGCGGCCTTCGATCTCCTCCGGAACCTGGGCCCGTCCCACGACACGGCCTTCGGGTTGACCAGTGTCGGCCTGGCCTATCGCGATCTGCGGCCCGCGCTGCCGAGCGCCAGCGGTCGCCTCTCGCTGAGGGGGTCGGACGCGCTCAATCAAGCGGCCGCCGTCGCCGAGACTCTGGGGGACCGCCGGACGGCGTCGTACGCCTGGGGCTATCTCGGCGGGCTCTATGAGGACGAGGGCCGCTACGCGGAAGCCTTGCAGCTGACGCGCAAGGCGATTTTCGCGGCCCAGCAGGTGAACGCGCCGGAGTCGCTCTACCGGTGGCAGTGGCAGGCCGGGCGTCTGCTCAAGAAGCTCGGAACCGTCGATGACGCGCTGGCGGC
>MNEF01000126.1:0-2861 GCA_001917535.1 Candidatus Rokubacteria bacterium 13_1_40CM_69_27 | reverse complement strand
TGCAGCGGGCAGCCTCGCTGCCGAACCGTGACCAGGTCGGCGCGTACCTGGTGGAGGCGCGGGAGGCGGTCGAGCTGCTCAAGGCGGCCGAGCTACGGGATTACTTCCGGGACGATTGCGTCGATACCCTGCTGTCGAAGACCACCAGCCTCGACGTCGTCTCCCGGACGGCGGTCGTCGTCTACCCCATCCTCCTGCCCGATCGAACGGAACTGCTGGTCAGCCTCCCCACCGGGCTGAAGCGCTTCTCGGTGCCGGTGGGTGCAGCCGCCCTGACGCGCGAGGTGCGAGAGCTCCGCCGCAAGCTCGAGAAGCGGACGACGCGGGAATACCTGCCCCATGCGCAGCGCCTGTACGAGTGGTTGATGCGGCCGCTGGAGGCGGACCTCGCCTCGCTCAGGATCGATACGCTGGTCTTCGTCCCCGACGGCCCGCTCCGGACGATTCCCGTCGCCGCCCTGCACGACGGCAAGCAGTTTCTGGTGGAGAAGTACGCGCTGGCCATCACGCCCGGCCTCAGCCTGACCGATCCGCGGCCGATCAATCGGCAAG
The DNA here is from genome assembly GCA_001917535.1 of Candidatus Rokubacteria bacterium 13_1_40CM_69_27. Classification (GTDB taxonomy): domain Bacteria; phylum Methylomirabilota; class Methylomirabilia; order Rokubacteriales; family CSP1-6; genus MNEF01. The sequence continues at coordinate 2,309 of MNEF01000126.1, read as the reverse complement.
GCATGAAGGTGCTGGCCGTCGGCGTGACCGAGTCCGTGCAAGGATTTCCGCCGTTGCCGAACGTCTCGGTCGAGCTCGACGCCCTCCGGAGTCTCTTCGGGAGCACGAACCTCCTCAACCAGGACTTCGTCGTCTCCAAGCTGGAAAAGGAGCTGAAGGAGGAGCGATTCACGATCGTTCACGTGGCCTCTCACGGGCACTTCGGAGAGGACGTGAGGGACACCTTCCTCCTCGCGTTCGACGACAAGCTGACGATCGATCGTCTGGACCAGCTGGTGGGGGTCTTCAAGTTCCGTGACGATCCTCTGGATCTGCTGACCCTGAGCGCGTGCGATACCGCCGCCGGCGACGATCGGGCCGCCCTGGGCCTGGCCGGCGTGGCCGTCAAGGCCGGGGCCCGCAGCGCGGTGGCCACGCTGTGGGACATCAATGACCGCGTGTCGGCGGACCTGGTAGGGGAGTTTTACCGGGAGCTCGGGGACCCCGCGGTCTCGCGGGCCACCGCGCTCCGGCGCGCCCAGATGAAGGTTCTCGCCGACCCCCGGTACGAGCATCCGGGCTTCTGGTCGCCGTTCCTCTTGATCAACAACTGGCTGTAGCCCGAGGGTTGGCCGTCGAGTCCTGGCGTAACCTCGCGACGTCCAAGCTCGGCGCGGCCGGGCTCGTCGTGATCCTCGCCGGTGGTGGCGTGCTCGGCCTCCGCAGCGCTGGGCTCCTCGAGTCCAGCGAGCTCGCCGCCTACGACTGGTTCATCCGCTTGCGGCCGGCCGATCGGACGCCGGACACACGCATCCTGTTGGTGACGGTCACCGAGGCCGATCTGCAGGCGCAGGGAGGCTGGCCGCTGTCCGACCGGGTGCTGGCCCAGGCGGTGGAGACTCTGGCCCGGTCCGAGCCGCGGGCCATCGGCCTCGACATTTATCGCGATGTTCCGGTGCCGACGGGACGAGACCGGCTGGACGCCGTGCTGACCCGCGATCCGCGCGTGATCGTGGTCATGAAGTTCGGGGACGGGTCGTCGGATGGCGTGCCGCCGCCCGCGGCGCTCAAGGGCACGGACCAGGTCGGCTTCAACGACATCCTCGTCGATCCCGGCGGCACCGTGCGCCGGGGCCTGCTGTTCCTGGACGACGGCACGACGGCGGCCTACTCGTTCGCCCTGCGACTGGCGCTGTTGTATCTCGGGGCCGAGGGGGTCACCGCCCAGGCCGACGAGGCGGATCCCCGGCAGCTCCGGCTCGGCCGGACCACGATACGACCGCTCGAATCGAGCGATGGCGCCTACGTCCGCGCCGACGCTCGCGGGTATCAATTCCTTCTGGACTTTCGCAGCGGGACGGAATCGTTTCCCGCGGTCTCCTTGACCAGCCTCTTGTCCGGAACCGTCGGCCGGGAGATGGTCAGAAACAAGATCGTGCTGGTCGGCGTCACCGCCGAGAGCGTCAAGGATCTCTTCTACACTCCGTACAGTCGCGGGCTCCAGGAGCAGCAGCACGTGGCCGGCGTCGCCATCCACGCCCACATCGTCAGTCAATTGCTCCGGATCGGCGTGCAAGGCATGCGACCGATGGCGACGCCGAGGGGATGGCAGGACGCCGCCTGGATTCTGCTGTGGAGCGCGGCGGGGGGGATGATCGGTCTGCGCGTGCGATCGCCCTGGCGGTTCTCGCTCGCCGCCGGTGGCGCCCTGCTGGGCCTGGCGGCCTTCGACTTCGTCGCCTTCGTGACCGGGTGGTGGCTCCCGCTCGTGCCTCCGGCGATCGGGGGGCTGGTCTCGGCGGCGGTGGTGACCGCCTACATGTCGTACCAGGAGACCATGCAGCGCGCGGTGCTGATGCAGCTCTTCTCGCGTCACGTCTCCAAGGAGGTGGCCGAGACGATCTGGCAGCAGCGGGAGCAGTTTCTCGAGGGCCGGCGGCCGCGCTCCCAGGGGCTGACGGCGACGGCCTTGTTCACCGACCTGACGGGGTTCACGACGGTCTCGGAGAAGCTCTCCCCCGAGGCGCTCATGGAGTGGCTGAACGAGTACATGGACGCCATGGCCCAGCAGGTGAGTCGTCACGGGGGCGTGATCCGGCAGTATGCCGGGGACTCCATCGTGGTGATCTTCGGCGTCCCCATTCCCCGGCGGAACGACGCCGAGATCCGCCAGGACGCCGTGAATGCCGTGAATTGCGCCCTGGCCATGGAAGCGACGCTCGTCGGGCTCAACCGCGGCTGGCGGGCGGCGGACAAGGCCATGACCGGGATGCGGATCGGGATCTTCACCGGCCCGGTGGTCGCGGGCACCCTCGGCAGCGCGGAGCGGT
>MNEF01000095.1 GCA_001917535.1 Candidatus Rokubacteria bacterium 13_1_40CM_69_27 | reverse complement strand
GGCTCACCGACGCCCGAGACCTTTCGCAACTGCCGCTGCTCGATCGGCTTGCCGGCAAGCTCGAGAAGCTCGGGCGGACGGTCGAGTACGCCGGTCGAGGCTACCGGGGGCTGTTCGACCTCCACAAGGTCGACATGAAGACCCTCGAGCAGCTCTACGCCTTCGACGTGGGGCTCTTCGAGACACTGACGGCGGTAAAAGCCAAGGCCGCAGCCGTTCGCCAGTCCCATCAGGATCCGAGCGCCGTCAAGCGGGCCGGGGACGAGATGGAGGCAGCGCTGGACGATTTCGAACGGACGTTCGACAAGCGCCGGCAGATCCTCACGGCGGAATAGGACGGAGCCATGGCACCGATCCTGATGGAAATCATCGAGTGGTTCGACGAGTTCGGCACCGAGATCGTTCACCGCTACCCCAGGCAGGGCTCGGCCGATATCAAGTTGGGCGCCCAGCTCGTGGTGCGCGAGAATCAGGCCGCCATGTTCTTCCGGGACGGCAAGGGGCTCGACGTCCTCGGGCCCGGCCGCCACACGCTCTCCACCCAGAACCTGCCGCTCCTGACGCGGCTCCTGTCCCTGCCCTACGGGTTCCAGAGCCCGTTCCGCGCCGAGGTCTACTTCGCCAACCTCAAGGTCTTCACCAACATGCGCTGGGGGACCAAGGATCCGGTGGCCTTCAAGGACAATTATTTCGGGATGATCCGGCTGCGCGCCTTCGGGACCTTCACCATGCGGCTCGCCAAGCCGGCGCTCTTCATCAACAGCCTCGTCGGCACCCAGGGCTCGTACACCACCGATCACCTCGAGGACTACCTGCGCGAGGTGATCGTGGCGCGCCTCAACGACTTCCTGGGTGAGACGGTGCAGAGCCTGATCGAACTGCCCAAGAGCTACGACGAAATGGCTGTGGCCGTGAAGACGCGGCTCGCCGAAGATTTCCGGAAGTACGGCATGGAGCTCGTGGACTTCTACATCAACCGCATCACCCCGCCCGAGGAGGTCCAGCGGATGATCGACGAGCGCTCCGGCATGGCCGCCGTCGGGAACCTGGACCAGTTCCTCAAGTTCAAGGCCGCGAAAGCGCTGGGCGACGCGGCTACCAGCGGTGGTGCGCTCGCCAGCGGCGCGGCGGCTGGGATGGGCGTGGGGGTTGGCGCCGGGCTCGGTATGGCACTGCCGGGAACGCTCGGGAAGAGTCTCGCTACCGGGCCGACCGCCCCCGACACCGCCGCCCAGCCTGCGACGGTGACCTGCCAGGGTTGCCAGGCTCAGGTCGCGAGCGACAGCCGGTTCTGCCCGCGCTGCGGGCGTCAGCTCGGCGTGGCCAGAAAATGCTCGCGGTGCCAGGCCGATCTTCCGGGGGACGCGCGCTTCTGCTCGTCCTGCGGCCAGGCGGTCGCTTCGAGCTAGCACGAAGCCATCCTCTCGGACCGGCGCCGGAGAGCACCAGGGTGAGCGAGGTCGTTGTCTCCACCGAGTGTCCCAACTGCAGCGCGCCCCTCGACTTCTCCGAGGGCGCCAACGCCGTCCGCTGCCTGAACTGCCGCTCGAACCTGCTCGTGACCGGTCGCAAGCAGGTCCTGAGCTATTTCGTGGCGCCGAAGGTGACAGCGGGCGTGGCCGGCACAGTCGCGAGGGCAGGGCAGCTCGCGGCGCGCGTTGTCCGCGCTCACCTCTACTTCCTCCCCTTCTACCGGCTGAGGGGTCATGACTTCCAGTGGCAGGACGTACCCCAGAAGCCCGCGGACGATTCGGATGGGTTCTCCGGCACCGACGACGCTCGCGGAGCCGATCTCGCCGGCCTCGCCTTTGGTCGCCAGGTCAGCGATGCCGTACGTGCCGTCCTCAGGGCTGCCACCTGGCGAAGGCAAGCGCCCGAACCCGTCATCCGCGCGCTGGCGCAGCAGGTGAAGAGTGGAGCCCTGGAGGCGCAGGTTCAGTTCGTCGACCGCTACGTCGAGAAGAGTTTCCTGGCGCGCGACCTCCCCGGCCTCGATGTCTACTCGCTGGGAGTTCGCGCCCAGGTCCTCCGCGTCCGACTCCTTCGCCCGGGCGCGCTCGCACCCCTCGGCACGGCCGTCGAGGTTGGCATCGACGTGGAGGCGGCCACGGGGCGGGGGCTCCAGGTGGGCGACGTCGAACACGTCGTGTACCGGCAAGTGCTCGGCCGCATCCTGTCCGTGATCTACTTCCCGTTCTGGGTCGTCGAGCTCCAGCAGCGCGGGCAGAGCTGGCTCACGATCGTGGACGGCGTGGCGGAGAGCGTCGTCCAGTCCCAAGCCTCACTCTCACTCTACAGGGTGCTCGATAGTGCACCTGCCGGGAACCAGCCAACGGTCGGCTTCCGGCCGCTCGTCTGCCCGAACTGCGGTTGGGACCTGCCTGTGAACCCTGACGACATCATCTTCTTCTGCGACTCGTGCGAGAGGGTCTGGCAGATTCGCGGAACCGACATGACCGAGATGCCCCACGAGATCGCTGACGTCAAGGACGGGAGCCAGAACGTCGCCGCCGTCTATCTCCCCTTCTGGCTGCTCGACACCGCGCCCGGCCACAGCCCCTCCCGCTACTACGTGCCCGCCTTCCGCTACCGCCGCCTCAAGGCGCTGGCTGACCTCACCGTGCGCCTGTCGGGGAAGCCCCGCACGTATGACCGGTGGACGGGCACCCGGCCCCAGGTCCGCGGCTGCTTCTACGACGCCGAGGATGCGGCCCTCCTCGCCCATTTCACGGCGGCCGGCCTGCCGCGGCCGAAGCCGGACGTGAAGCTATCCGTGGCGGCCACGACGCTCACCTGGTTCCCCTTCAAGCGGGCCGGCCGGGAGCTCGTCGACCCGTTCACCGGTATGGCGCTGCAGGAGAGCTTGCTCGGCTGAGCGTGTCGGCGGTCGTAGTAATGTTAGACTCCCTCAACCATGCTCAACCCGTTCAAGCAGCCCGAGCTGATCAAGGCCCAGAGCTTCATGTCGATGCCCCAGAAGTTCCGCACCAAGGGCCGTACCACGTGGTCGGATCACAACCGTCAGGGCGCGGAAGTGGACAGCTTCCTCGAGGGGCCCTCCTTCGACCGGGCAGGCAATCTCTACTTCGTGGACATCCCGTTCGGGCGCGTGTTCCGGATCACGACCAGGGGCGAGTGGGAGCTGGTGACCCAGTACGACGGCTGGCCCAACGGGTTGAAGCTCCACAGGGACGGCCGCATCTTCATCGCCGATTACCGGCGGGGCTTGATGGTCCTGGATGCCGGGAGCGGAAAGGTGGAGCCGCTGCTGGAGACCGCCTACAGCGAGGGCTTCAAGGGGTTGAATGACCTGCACTTCGCGGCCAACGGCGATCTCTACTTCACCGACCAGGGGCAGACCGGCATCACCGATCCCAGCGGACGCGTGTTCCGGCGGCGCGCCACCGGAGGGCTGGACAAGCTCGCGACCAACGTGCCGAGCCCCAACGGCATCACGCTCAACACGAAGAACAACCAGGTCTACGTGGCGGTGACGCGCTCCCAGCAGATCTGGCGCCTGCCGCTGATGGCGGATGGGCAGCCGTCCAAGACCGGCGTCGCGATCCAGCTTTCCGGCGGCCACGCGGGCCCCGACGGCATCGAGGCGGACGCGGAGGACGGTCTGGTCGTCTGTCACCTCGGCGTGGGCGTCTGGCGCTTCGACGCGAACTGCCTGCCGACCCACCTCGTGCACGCCGACGGGCACCGCCTGCTGACCAACATCGCGTTCGGCAGCCCGGATCGTAAGACTCTCTACATCACCGATTCGCTGAACGGCGAGATCTTGACCGCCCAGCTGCCGGTCGCCGGCAAAGTGATGTACGGCCTGCAGTAGCCCGCGGCTGATCTATACTCGGGCGCCATGAGAGTCACGGTCGCGCAGCCCTTCCGGACGCTCTTCTACGCCCCGCAGTACGTCGCGCTCCACGGCGGCCACTTCGCGGCCGAGGGGCTGGAGGTGCAGGCCGTGATCGCGGACGGCAGCACCAACACGCTCCGTGCCCTCGTCGAGGGCACGGCCCAGATCAGCCTGGGCGGGCTCATGCGGAGCCTCGACGTGGCCGACCGGGGCGGCCGCCTCTTTCCCCACTTCGCCGAGATGAACAGCCGGAACGGCTTCTTCCTCCTGAGCCGCACGCCCCGCCCCGACTTCACGTGGCGCGATCTGATGGGCCGCACGGTGATCTCGTTCGCCGGCGCGCCCACGCCCTGGCAGTGCATGCTGACCGTGCTGCGTCGCCACGGTCTCGATCCCGCCCACGTCACCTTCGTCCGCGATTTGCACGGCGCCGCCGCGGTGGCCGCCTTCCGGGCCGGGCGGGGCGAGTTCCTGGAGGCCGGCCAGCCCACCACCGACGAGCTGTTGTCGAGCGGCGCCCACCTCGTGACCTCGATGGGCGAGGCGACCGGGCCCGTGCCGTTCTCGTCCTACATGACGACGCCCGACCGGCTGCAGCGCGAGCCCGAACTGCTGCTCCACTTCACCCGCGCGGTCTTCCGGGCGCAGCGCTGGATGGCCGGCCACGACGCCGCCGCGATCGCCGACCTCATCGCGCCGGACTTCGCCGACATCCCGGCCGAGCTGCGGCGCCGGGCGGTGGAGCGCTACCTCGGCCAGGGCACGTGGGCCACCGACCCGCTCCTCCGGCGGCCGGGCTTCGAGTACCTCCAGCAGATCCTGCTCGACGGCGGCTTCATCAAGCGTCGCCACCGCTACGAGGATCTCGTCGACATCGGGTACGTCCGCCAGGCCGCCGCGACGCTGAAGGAAGAGCCATGATCCGCTGCCTCGCGCTGGCCTTGTGGGTGGAGGAGCTCAAGACGCATCCGCGAGATCTGCGCCTGTCGCCCGCAGGCTTGCGCAAGGTCCTCGAGAACATGATCGCCCTGGGGGACGTCAAGGGGCCGGTCCCGGACCTGGCGCCCTACGTGGACTGGAGCCTGGCGGACAAGGTGGCCCGACGTTAGCATCGGGGCAACAAGGAGTACGAACATGACGGTCCAGACGGCGCGAACGGTCGAGGAACTCGAGGCATACTGTGCGCGGCTGCGGGCGGCGGGGCTCGACGCCCCGTGGTCCCGGCCGGGACCGCTCATCCCGCCCAAGCCGACCGCCACCCAGCCCCGGCTCTGGCGCTGGCGTGACGTCGAGCCGCTGCTCCGCGAAAGCGCCGAATTCCTCAGCCCTCACCGCGGCGCCGAGCGCCGGGTCCTCCGGCTCCACAACCCCGGTGTCCCCGAGCGGACCGCCGCCCACAGTCTCGTCCTCGCGGTACAGTACCTGTTGCCCGGCGAGGTGGCGCCCGCCCACCGGCACTCGCCGACGGCGATCCGTTTCATGCTCCACGGCGAGGGCGCGTACACCACCGTGGACGGCCAGAAGTGCGCCATGAAGCCCGGCGACCTGGTCGTCACGCCCGGGATGGCGTGGCACGACCACGGCAACGAGGGGAACGCGCCCGTCTTCTGGATGGACGTGCTCGACTGGCAGGTGGTGCGCTTCCTCGAGAATCTGACCTTCGAGCCCTACCCCGACGATCAGCAGCCGACGCTCCGCAATCCCGGCCGTGACATCTTCTTTCCCTGGAGCGAGACCTATGCGGCCCTGCTCCGCCGCGCCGAGCAGGAAGCTGATCCCTTCGACGACGTCCTCCTCGAGTACCTCGACCCGGTGACCGGCGGCTCGCTCCGCCCCACCGTCGCCTGCTACCTCCAGCTCCTCCGCCCGGGCGTACGGACCCGGGCCCACCGGGAGACGAGCTGCGCCGTCTATCGCGTCGTGCGGGGTCAGGGTGCGACGACGGTCGACGAGCAGACCTTCGAGTGGGGCCCCGGCGACTTCTTCGTGGTGCCCCCGCGGGCGCGGCACGCCCACCTCAACCTGGGATCCGAGCCGGCGGTGCTCTTCAGCGCGCAGGACGTGCCGCTGCTCAAGCTGCTGCGGCTCTATCGGATGGAGCCCGCGGATTGAATCGACGGCGATTCCTCGCCACGACGGTCGGCGGCGCCGCGGTGTGGGGATCGCCCGGTCTGCGCCGCGCGGTGGCCCAGCCCGCGGCGGTGACGTTCGCGTCGGCCGTCGGGAGCGCGAGGCTCGTCACGCAGGTGGTCCGGCGTCTCGAGCTCGACAAGAAGCACGACGTCCGGGTCGACTTCATGCTTCCCGACCCCGCCGCCGAGAAGGCGGTGCTCCTCAAGCAGGTCGACGCCGGGATCTTCCCCGTTGTCACCGCAGCCGACGTCAACCTCAAGGGCCAGCCCGTCATGCATACCTTCGTCGTGGTCTGGCGCGACTCGCCCTACCAGAAGCTCGCCGACCTCAAAGGTCACCGGATCGGGCTGCTCGACAAGGTCTCCGGCGTGTACCGCGGCATGCAGATCCTCACGGCGCGGCGTCCTCGGCGGTGTATCAGGGCGATGCGGCTGACGTGACAACGGGGGAAAAGAAAAATTCGCTAGCAGCAGCATCGAGGAGAGCACGATGCGTGTCCTGGACTTCCAGCATCATTTTGTCCCGCGGGAGCTGGCGGAGCGGCGCGGCGCCAGAGGAACGCGCCACGATGTGCCCGAAGGGGGAATGAAGAAGGTCACGCTCCACGGGAAGCTCTACGACCCCGAGGAGCAGCTCCGCGACATGGAGGAGGCCGGGTTGGACCTGGCCATCCTCTCCTGCGTCATCGGCTGGGACGCGCCGCTCGAGGACTGTCGGCTCATCAACGACACGTTCGCGGCGCTCCAGCGCCGGTATCCGGACCGGTTTGTCGGGCTGGCCCACCTCCCCCTCCTGATCGATAGGCGGGGGGCGCCGGCCGAGCTCGATCGGGCCATCACCGAGTTGGGGCTGCGCGGGGTGACCATCACGTCCCAGGTGAACGGCGTGCCGCTCGATTCGCCGGACCTCTGGGACTTTTACGCGCGCGCGGTCGAGCTGCGTATCCCGATCTTCGTCCACCCCTCCATGCCTCCCCGGGGGTACGAGTGGATCAAGGAGTACGACCTGTCGCGTATCGTGGGGCGCGAGCTCGACCTGGTCCTGGCCGTATCGCGACTCATCGCGGCGGGCGTGCTCGACCGCTTCCCGGACCTCAAGATGGTCATCGCGCACTTCGGCGGGGGCATCGCCGCCATCAAGGAGCGGCTCGCGGCCAAGGCCTACCGGTTCGGCACCCACCTGAAACGGTCGTTCGACGAGTACTTCGACCTGCTCTACTTCGATATGAGCGGATTCGAAGGCGGGCCCAACGCGCTCCGCTGTGCGCTCACGGGCATCAAGCCCGAGCGGCTGGTGTTCGCGACGGACTATCCTCAGGACTTCACGGGAGCGACCACCGACACGGGAAAGGGAGCCCGGGACATCCGGAAGTACATCGAGGAGATCCGCAACCTGCCCCTCCCCAAGGAAACGACGGCCAGGATGCTGGGAGGAACGGCTGCGGAGCTGCTCGGTCTCACCCGGTGAGCTCCAGTCGTCCTGCCCCAGCTCGTCTTCTTCGGCCGCCCTGGTCGAATCTCCAGCGACTGATCGCGCCGGGAGACGGTTCGCCTTCACATCGAAAATGTCGGTGCCGGGAGTGAAACCATGAGCGAACTGACGAGGATGGCCGCCTCGCTGGGGGCCTTGCTGAAGGAGCGGAAGGAGACGATCGCCGTCGCGGAATCGTCGGCGGGTGGATTGATCTCGGCGGCGCTGCTGGCGGTGCCCGGCGCCTCCGCCTACTTCCTGGGCGGTGGGGTGATCTACACGCAGGCGGCGCGGCGCGCGCTGCTGCAACTGCGGGATGCGTCGCTGACGGGCATCCGGCCCAGTACCGAGGCCTACGCGCTCCTGAAGGCGCAAACGATCCGCGAGCGCCTGAGCGCGACGTGGGGACTGGCCGAGACGGGCGCCAGCGGGCCGACCGGCAACCGCTACGGCGACGCGCCCGGCCACGCGTGCATCGCGGTGGCGGGACCGGTCGAGCGGTCCATCACGCTGCAGACGCGGCACGGCGATCGCGAAAAGAACATGTGGGCGTTCGCCAGGGCCGCGCTGGAGCTGCTGGAGACCTCGCTGCGCAAACCGTAGGAACGCGCGCGTCGTCTTCAGCGCGACACGAATAGGCCTCCTGCCGCGTCAGATGCGGGTAGCGCTGGGTGATGAAATCGAGCGTCTCGCGCACGGCGATCTTCATCGCCTCGTCCAGATTCTCGTGGAGTCCCATGACGATCCAATGGCCTCGTAGGTCTGCTGGGCGGCGACCGGCGGCCCCGTCCACGACAACACGGCCAACGCCGTCGCCGCCAGCAGGATCTCCTTGGCCTTCACTATTTCCCTTCGAGTTCCGCGAGCGCTGGGTAGTCAGCGGTCGACCCGTGGCCGCCCGCGAACTTGAGCGGAGTGATGCCGGCCTTCTTCACCCCGGCGACGACCGCGGCCAGCGGCGGCGTGAGCTTGGGCGGGAGCGGGTCGCGGCCAGGGCTCCAGAGGTCGGTGACGAAGCCCAGCCGGGCATCGGGCACGTAGCCGATCACCAGGCCGGTCGAGTGCGGGTTCTCGATGAGGTACACGCCGACCTCGCGCCGGCCGTCGGTCAGCACCTGCTTGTCAGCCACTTCGACGATCGGCGTCCCGCTCAGATCGCGCGCCGGCAGGTCGGGATTCCGCCGGGCCGGCGTCGCCAGCACGCGACGGAAGTGCTCGCCGTTGCCCTTGCCCACGACGATGGTGGCGCCCTGGGCGGCGTAGGCCCGGAGACCACCCGTGTGGTCCATGTGGTGGTGGGTGAGGACGAGATACTTCACCGGCTTGGCGCCGAACTGCTGGCGGGCGGCGTTGAGCGTCCAGTTCGACTGCCAGTCGGAGACCGGCGCGTCGAACACGATCAGGTGGTCGCTCATCTCGACGATCAGGGCGTTGTGCGTACCGCCGACGACGTGCTGGATACCCGGCCCCACCTCCACGAGCCTGAGCCCCGACGTCGCCCGCGCGTCATAGCTCGGGTTCTCGGAGTCCAGGTAGGTGCCGATGAACTGGCGCCGGATCACCCACTGATACGGCACGGCGCCGGTCGCGGGCTTCGGCGCCGAGGCCTTCAATGCAGCCGGAATCGTGAGGCGCTCGGCGGAGACCGGCACATTGATCTTGACGTCGGTGATCTTGATCTCAGCGACGGGGCGGCCATTCAGCTCGTACTTCCGGCTGGTGGCGACACGGCGCCCGTCCATCATCTGCCAGTCGGACAGCACGAGGTCGTAGGTCACGTCGCCCCAGACATTGTCGTAGTCGAGCGTGCGGATGCGGGCGGGCAGCCCCGTCTGCCGATCGAACAGGACCGTGAACGTCTGGTCACCCGCACGGTAGGTGACGGCCGGGTAAGCCACGCCACCGACCGTCACGTCCTCGGCGGCCGACACGCGGTCGGGATTCTGGAACATCTCGCGCAGCAGCGGGTTCGGGTTGCGGCGTAGCTCGCGCTGGGTGGCGGCCAGCCGTAGCCCCGACATCGCGTGGGCCGGCGGGTGGGATTCGAGACTTTGCTTGTTGCGCGCGGTGGCGTCGATGCCGGCGACGTAGCCCGCGTCCGGCGTGACGATCTCGCTGAACGTGTACGTGCGGGTCGCGGGATAGACGTAGTTGCGCACCCAGTCGATGCGAGTGGCCTGGGCGCCGCGGTCGGTGACCATCTCGAACGTCGAGTCGTTGGCCAGACGCATCTCACCGCCGGCGACGATCGACTGCTCGGGCTCCCACTGGCGGACCGTCCCTTTCACCGTCGCCGTCTTGACGGCGGTCAGGGCGTCCGCGCCCCCTATCGCCTGGACGGCCCGGCTCACCAGATCCTGGCTGCGCTGCGTCGTCGTCGCGCAGGCCACCACGAGGGCCGACACGGCAAGTATCGACATGACACGCTTCATAGTTCCTCCTTGTGCCACCGCCCGGATGCCCGCACGGTACGGATCGGCCTGCCCGGTGTCAAGCCACCCGCTCCCGGCCAAAAAGGGCTATGATCCACGGCAGCGCGATCGGCCCAATCAGAAACGGGAGGAAGCTACCGATGCGAACGAGACCCTTCTTGCTCATGGTCGCCGCCAGCCTGGCCGTCATCCTCTTTCACCCGGGCCCCAACGCCCTCCCGGCCGACGCCCAGACCTCCGACGCGCTGACCGGGCAGGTCACCTCCGCGGAGGAAGGCCCCATGGAGGGGGTGCTGGTCGGCGCCAAGAAAGCCGGCTCCACGCTCACGGTCACCGTGGTCAGCGATCAGCAAGGCCGGTATCGTTTCCCCCGGGCGAAATTGGAACCGGGCCAGTACTCCCTCCGGATCCGGGCGGTGGGCTACGAGCTGAACGGCCGGGCCGCGGCGGACATCACCCCGCAAAACACGGCCACCGCCGATCTCAAGCTCCGCAAGACGCAAAATCTCGCCTTCCAGCTCACGAATGCGGAATGGATCGCCAGCGTTCCCGGGACCGATCAGCAGAAGACCTCGCTGCTGAACTGCCTGGGCTGTCACACCCTGGAGCGTGTCGTACGGTCTTCGTACGATGCGACCGGATTCATGCAGATCCTCCAACGCATGGCCACCTATGCCAACCAGAGCACGCCTTTGCACCCCCAGCGACGTCTGGCCGAGCGCGCGCTCGAGCAGCGCGGCGAGGAGCGGCAGCAGGCCCAGCGGCAGCAGGCCGAATTCCTGAGCGCTATCAATTTGAGCTCGTCGTCCACGTGGGAGTTCCCACTCAAGACGCTCCCCCGCCCCCAGGGCCGGGCCACGCGCGTCGTGGTCACGGAGTACGACCTGCCGCGGCCGACGATCGAGCCGCATGACGTGATCGTGGATTCGGACGGGATGGCCTGGTACGGCAACTTCGGGGAACAGACGATCGGAAGGCTCGATCCGAAAACGGCCAGGGTCACGGAATACCCGGTACCCGAGCTCAAGCGGGGCTGGCCGACCGGTATGCTGTCTCTGCGACCCGACCGAGAGGGCAGCCTGTGGCTCGGCCTGATGTACCAGGGGGCTGTCGCCAAGTTCGACCGGAAGACCGAGAAATTCCAGATCTGGAGCCTGCCCCCGGAACTGAACAAGGACAACACCCAGATCAACATGACGAGCCCGCTGCACTACGCAGTGGACGGCAAGCTCTGGACGCAGAACAACGGGATCGCCGCCGTGCACCGCCTGGACCTCGCGTCCGGCAAGTTCGAGACCTTCGAGCCGTTCAAGGGCTCGACCAAGACGCACAACATCTACGATGTCATCGCCGACTCCCAGAACAACGTGTACTTCACCGAGTTCGCCAACGAGCACATCGGACGGATCGATGCCAAGACCGGGACGATCACCCTCTATCCGACGCCGACGCCCCGCTCGGCGCCACGCCGCGGGATGATGGACGCCCAGGACCGCCTCTGGTTCGCGGAGTACCGGGGGAACCGGATCGCGATGTTCGACACCCGGGCCGAGCGCTTCCAGGAGTGGGTGGCGCCGACGGCGTGGTCGGCCCCCTACGATGTCGCCGTGGACAAGAACGGCGAAGCCTGGACCGGGTCGATGGTCAGCGACCGCATCCTCCGGCTCGATCCCAAGACCGGCCAGTGGACCGAATATCTCCTGCCCAGGTCGACGAACATCAGGAGAGTGTTCGTGGACAACTCGACGACGCCGGTCACGTTCTGGGTGGGCAGCAACCACGGCGCCTCCATCATCAAGCTGGAGCCGCTGGATTAGGTCACAGGCCCTGATTTCACGCAACAGGGGGGCGTCATGAAACACTCTGCCGCCACGGCGATTGGCATTCTCATGGCCTTGGCCACGTGCACCGCGCGCGCGGATACCGTCATCGACTGGAACCAGACCGCGATGGAGGTCGTCACGGCTGCGAAGACGGGGGTCAATCCTCGGGCGCGCACCTTGGCCATGGTGCATGTCGCGATGTCCGACGCGATCAATTCGGTGCAAGGCCGGTACACGCGCTACATCATGACGATTCCCGCCGTGCCCGGGGCGTCGGCCGAGGCCGCCGCCGCCGCGGCGGCGCGGCAAATCCTGGTCCAGCTCTATCCCAGCCAGAAGTCCATGATCGATCGGGCGTACGCGGCATCGGTCAAGGCCATCCCCGACGGTGCGGCGAAGAGCGAAGGCGTCGCGCTGGGTGAGCAGGTCGCCGCTGCGGTCCTGGCTGATCGCTCGGCCGACGGTACCGACGTCGCCGACACGTACCGGCCGTTCACCCGCCCCGGTGTCTGGGTGCCGACGACGCCGCCCTCGTTCGAGGAGTACGCCCGAGCGAAACCATGGGTGCTGAAGAGCGCCGACCAGTTCCGGCCCGGTCCGCCACCGCAATTGTCCAGCCCGCTCTACGCCCGCGACTACAACGAGACCAAGAACCTGGGCGGCGCCAAGAGCACCGCACGTACACCCGCGCAGACCGAGGCGGTGAAGTTCTGGGGCACAGCCAATTTCGGTCCGGCGTGGCAAGCGGTGGCGCGCCAGCTCTCGGCGGCGAAGGGACTCGCCCTGGCCGAGAATGCGCGCCTGTTCGCGCTACTGAACATGGGCAGCGCGAACTCCTTCATCAGCGACTGGGATGCCAAATTCACCTATAACTTCTGGCGGCCGGTCACCGCGATCCGCAACGGCGACATGGACGGCAACGACGCCACCGAACGCGATCCCAGCTGGACCCCGTTGAACGCGACACCGATGCATCCGGAATACCCGTCGCAGGCGGCGATCAGCGCCGGGGTAGTGGTCACAGTCCTGGAATCGGTGTTTGGGCCCAAGCCGGCCATCCGCTTCACGGCGACCGATATCACGGACCCGAAGCTGACGCGGCAGTTCGACAGCATCGCGGAGATGGACGCGGAGCAGAGAAATGTGCGCGTGTGGGGCGGCGTTCACTTCAGAAATTCGCTGGACGTCGGCTATGACATGGGGAAGAAGATCGCTACTTATCTGATCGACAACGCGTTCAAGCCGACGCGTTGACGGCAACGACGCGCCGACTTGGCCGGGGTTGGCCCGGCGCGTCGTAGGTGGAAGGCTCGGGCTGCGCTTCGGAGCGGATCTCGTCAGCCGGCCGGCGACTCATCGGGCCGCTCGGTCGCGTTTTCGCTCCCCCCTCGCCTCCTGAGGACGGAGTGTCACACGTCCATCAGAGGCTACGGCGCTGCGCCTCCCCGACGGTGTTGGCCGACGACGATGTGCTGTTAGACGTTCCTGATGTTGTCGCGCAGAGCTCTGCGATGAACGAACAGGAACCAAGCGTGTGGCTCCCGGACCACACTGCTTTCCTGGCGCGACGATCGATGAGGTCACGCGATCATATGCGCTCTTCCTTGAGGGGGCGGACGTTACGGCCTCCTCCGACTGAATGAGCTGAGATGGACGCGGCCCGGCACCAGGAGACCGTGCGTCGCGAGTTCGGCAAGCAGGCTCGTCATTTCGCCGAGGCCGGGCTCACGCTCTCGAACGAGGACTACCTGCGCTGGATGGTCGACGTGCTCGCCCCCGCGCCGCACTGGCAGGTCCTCGACGTCGCCACCGGCACCGGCCACCTCGCCCGCGCGCTGGCGCCCCGCGTGCGGCGAGTGACGGCAGTGGACCTCACCCCCGCGATGCTGGCGGAGGGCCGGCGCCTGGCGGGCGAGGCCGGGCTCACCAATGTCGCCTTCGCGGAGGGCGCCGCCGAGCGCCTGCCCTGTGGCGACGCTACCTTCGACCTCGTAGCCACGCGCTTCTCGCTCCACCACATGCTCGACCCGCGGGGGGCCGTCGGCGAGATGGCCCGAGTCGCCCGGCCGGGCGGCGTCGTGGCCGTCATCGACCTCGTCTCGCCCGACGACCCCGCGCTGGCCGCGCGCTACAACGAGGTCGAGCGGCGGCGCGATCCCTCCCACATGCGCGCGCTCACGCTCGCCGAGCTGACGGCAACGCTCGAGGCCGCCGGGCTGACGATCTCGCAGACGCTCACGCGAGATGTCGAGGCCATCGTCGAGCGCTGGCTCGAGATGACCCACGCGCCGCCCGACGCGCGCCGGACGATCGTGGAGGCACTCACCGCCGAGCTCGCCGGCGGCCCGCCGACCGGCATGCGCCCGTTCCGGCGCGACGGCGAGCTGCGCTTCCTCCACGCCTGGGCGATCCTGCTCGGACGCCGGTAGCGGTCGGTCGGCGATCGGCCAGACTCGCCGACACACTCGCCGAACCCGCCACGGTTCGAGCGCCGGCTTTGCCGGCGCAACCTATCCCGGGGGGGAGGAGGTTTCGGAAGGGGGGCGAAGCCCCCCTCCGAGTCTGCTAGCGCGGGTCAGGCCAGCCACAGCTCGTACGCGTCTCAGCGGCCGGCCCGCGAGCTTCCCAGGTAGCTCCGCTGGACCTCGGGATTCGCGAGGAGCCGGTCGCTGGTGTCGGACAGGACGATGCGGCCGGTCTCGAGCACGTACCCCCGGTCGGCCAGCGTGAGGGCCAGGCGCGCGTTCTGCTCAACCAGGAGAATGGTGATCCCGCTCCGCTTCAGCTCCGTCACGACGCGGGCCACCTCTTCCACGAGGAGCGGCGCGAGGCCCAGGGACGGCTCGTCCAGGAGGAGCAGCCGCGGGCCGGCCATCAGGGCCCGGCCGACCGCGAGCATCTGCTGCTCACCGCCGCTGAGCGTGCTGCCGAGCTGACGGCGCCGCTCGCGCAGGCGGGGAAAGAGGGTGTAGACGCGCTCGAAGCCCTGGGCGACCCGCGCCCGGTCCCGCACGAGATAGGCGCCCACCCGGAGATTTTCTTCCACGGTCAGCTCGGGAAAGATGCGCCGGCCCTCGGGGACCTGGACGATCCCGCGGGCCACGATGGCCTCGGGCGGCACCCTGTGGATGGGATGGCCTTCGAAGCGAATGGACCCGGCGGTCGGGCGGAGCAGCCCGGAGATCGACCGGATCGTCGTCGTCTTGCCGGCGCCGTTCGCCCCGATGAGGGTCACCAGCTCCCCCGCGCTCACCCGCAGAGAGACGCTTCGCAGCGCCTGGATGGAACCGTAGGCGACGTCGACGCTGTCAAGCTCCAGCACGCGCGTACGTCCCCAGATAGGCCTCGACGACCGCGGGGTTCGCCTGGATCTCGCCCGGAGTCCCCTCGGCGAGGTTCTGGCCGTAGTTGAGCACCGTGATGCGGTCGCAGGCCTCCATGATGAGGTCCATGCGGTGCTCGATGACCAGGAGCGTGATGTTCTGGCGGTGCAGCCGGCGGATGAGGCCGAGCAGATGGTCGCACTCGGCCGGGTTCATGCCGGCCGCCGGCTCGTCCAGCAGCATCAGCTTCGGCCCGGCCACGAGCGCGCGGGCGATCTCCAGAAGGCGCTGCTGGCCGTAGGCCAGGGCCCGCGCGGGCAGATCCGGGCCTGCCTGCAGGCCCACGAACGCCAGAGCCTCGCGCGCTCGCGTGAGCGTCTCGTTCTCCTCGCGGGCGGCTCGCCGCGTCCCCAGCAGCGCATCCCACGCCTCCGCGCGGGTGTGGGCGTGGTAGCCCACCGCCACGTTCTCGACCACGCTCATCTCGGGGAAGAGGCGGAGCGTCTGAAACGTCCGGCGGACGCCGAGCCGGGCGATCCGGTGGGGGGCGCTGCCGGCGACCTCGTGGCCGGCGAAGCGGATGGATCCTGCCGTCGGCCGCAGCACGCCGCTGAGCACATTGACCAGCGTCGTCTTGCCCGCTCCGTTAGGGCCGATCAGACCGCGCACCTCGCCCGGTGCGATGGCGAGGCTGATGGCGTCCAGCGCGGCCAGGCCGCCGAAGCGCTTGGTGACGCCTTGCGCGAGCAGGACGGGTTCGTCACCCATCGCTCGGCTCCGGCGCCGGCCGCCGCGCCGCCGCCGCCAGCTTCGCCGGCAAGCCGCGCAGCCCCTCGGCGCCCAGCGCCATGAAGACCACCAGCAGCGCCCCGAACAGGATCAGGCGGTACTCCTTGAAGGCTCTCAGATACTCCGACGCGAAGATGATGATCATGGCGCCGACGATGGCTCCTTCGAGGCTGCGCAGTCCGCCCACCACGACCATGACCAGGATGTTGATCGACTCGGTCAGCGTGAAGTCGTTGGGGTTGAGGTAGCGGTTCAGATGCGCGAAGAGTCCTCCCGCCAGCCCCGCCGTGAAGGCGGCGATCACGAAGACCTTGCTCTTGTACCGCACGGGGTTGATGCCGGAGGTCACCGCCGCCTCTTCGCTCTGGCGGATGGCCTCCAGAGCCCGTCCGAAGCGTGAGCGGGTCAGGCGGCGAAAGGCCAGATACGTCGCGGCAGTCACCGCCAGGCCGAGGTAGTAGAAGCGGAACTCGGTGTCGAAGACCAGCAGGCCGAGGCGAAAGGGCGGGATCTTCATCATCCCGAACGGCCCCTCGGTCAGCCACTCCTCGTTGAGGATCACGGCGTGGACGATGACGCCGAAGCCGAGGGTGGCGACGGCGAGCTCGTTGCCCCGCAGCCGGAGGACCGGCACCAGCGTCAGCGCCAGCAGGGCCGCGACCACGGCGCCCGCCAGGAAGGCCGCCTCCACCGGCACGCCCAGCTTCCTGGCCAGGATCGCGGAGGTGTAGGCCCCGGTGCCGTAGAAGGCGGCGTGCCCCAGGGAGAGCTGGCCCGCCGATCCGACCAGCAGCTGCAGCCCGAGGGCCAGCACCGCATAGACGAGCCCGAGGTCGACCACGCGCAGGAAATAACGCTGGGGCAGCAGCCAGGGAATCGCGAGGAGGAGGACGACCAGGGCGAGCACAAGAAGGGGGCGGCGCCCGCGCGCGAGGCCGCCCATGCCGGCCTCAGGCCCGCGCGCGGCGGCCGAAGAGGCCGGAGGGAGCCACCAGCAGGATGGCGATCATGACCGCGTAGCCGAGCGCGTCCTTGTAGCCGGAGGAGATGAAGAGCGCGCCGAAGGTCTCGATGACGCCGAAGAGAATGCCCCCCACCATGGCGCCCGGCATGCTGCCCAGACCGCCCAGCGTGGCGGCGACGAAGGCCTTGATCCCGATGACCTCGCCCATGTTGAAGCTGGCGAAGATGATGGGGCCGAGCAGCGCGCCGGCGGCGCCGCCCATCGCGCCGCTGATGGCGAAGGTGTACCGGATCATCCGGTCGATGTCGATGCCCATGAGCCGCGCCGCTTCTGGATCCTGGGCGGCGGCCCGCATGGCGACGCCGGTGAGGCTGCGGGCGAAGAAGATCTGCAGCCCCACCATGAGGAGCCCGCCGACGACCAGCGGGGCCAGGAACTGCGGCGGGATGCGGACCGGTCCGAGCAGCAGCGCATCCGAACCATAGATGCGCGGATAGCGGATCGGCTCGGCGCCCCAGATCAGGATGGCGGCGTTGGAGAGAAGGATCGAGACGCCGAGCGTGGCGATGATGAGGTTGATGACGGGCACGTTCCGGCGCCGGACCGGCCGGTACGCGAAGGTGTCGAGGCCGAGCGACAGGGCGGCGCAGAGCGCCATGATGAGCGGGATGGCGGCCAGGTAGGGGATGTGGAGCACGCTCACCAGCGTGACGCCGGCGAGCGCGCCCACCATCATCACCTCGCCCTGGGCGAAGTGCAGCAGGTTCATCGCCCGGATCAGCATGTTGTAGCCGAGGGCGATGAGGCTGTAGATGCAGCCCATGGCGATGCCGCCGATGAGCGGATCGAGGATCATCGGCTACGGCATGGCCGCGATGAGATCGATCTCCACCAGGCATCCGGGCACCAGCAGGCCTGTGGTGCCCACGGTGGTGCGCGGCGGCGGCGTGGAAAAGAACTCCTTCCACACCTCGTCGAAGCCGCCGAAGTTTTTGAGATCCGTGTGAAACACCTGCGCCTTCACCACGTGGTCCAGCGAGGTGCCGGCCGCCTTGAAGGTCCGGGCGAGGTTCTCGAGGACGTACCGCGTCTGGCGCTTGATGTCCGAGCCGTAGAAGGGGAACGCCGCATCCACGCGCGCCGGGGGCGGCACGCCGGTCGTGTAGTCGCTGGCGATCTGGCCCGCCGCGAACACCAGGTCCCCCACCCGCGTGGCCGGCGTGTAGTGCGCCAGCGGCTTCGGGATGTCGGCGACGGCGATCTGCTGCGTCCGGGCCGAGGGCAACGCGGCGATCACGTCGATCTCGACCAGCGTGTCCTTCACCAGCAGGCCGGTGGTCCCCACGGTGGTGCGCGGCGGCGGCGTGGGGAAGAACTCGCGCCACACCTCGTCGAAACCGTAGAAGTTTTCCAGGTTCGTGTGGAACGCCTGCGCCTTCACGACGTGCTCCACCGAGGTGCCGGCCGCCTTGAGGGTCCTGACCAGGTTCTCCAGCACGTAGCGCGTCTGGCGCTTGATGTCCGAGCCGTAGAAGGGAAACGCCGGATCCACGCGGGCCTCGCGGGGCACGCCGGTCTTGAAGTCGCTGGCGAGCTGACCGGCCGCGAAGACCAGGTCGCCCACCGCGACGGCCTCCGAGTAGGCGGCCAGGGGCCGCGGGCCGTCCGACTTGACGACGCGGCCGGGCGCGTTGGGGACGGTCGCGATCAGGTCGATCTCCACGAGGCAGCCGGGAACCAGGAGCCCCGTCGTGCCGATGGTCGTGCGCGGCGGCGGCGTGGGGAAGAACTCCTTCCACACCTCGTCGAAGGCGCCGAAGTTCATCAGATCCGTGTGGAACACCTGCGCCTTCACCACGTGGTCCAGCGAGGTGCCGGCGGCCTTGAACGTCTGGGCGAGGTTTTCCAGGATGTAGCGCGTCTGCTTCTTGATCGCGGAGCCGTAGTACGGGAAGGCGGGATCGAGGCGGGCCTCGGGGGCCACGCCCTGCTTGAAGTCGCTGGCCAGCTGGCCGGCGGCGAAGATCAGATGGCCGGCTCGGGCGGCCGGCGTGTAGTTGGCCAGCGGCTTCGGGATATCGGGCACGGAAATGTCGACTCTGGGCACGTGAGCTCTCCTCTCGCGCTACTTGCGGGCGTCGGTCTCCTTGCCGTTCACGACCTTGACCACGTGGGTGACGAAGGTCGGGTCCCCGTTCTTGTCGAACCGGATGCGGCCGCGGCTGCCTTCCAGGTCGGTCGCGGCCATGGCCGCTCGGATCTTCTCCCGGTCCAGGCTCCCGGCCCGCTTGACGGCGTCGACCACGACCAGCGCCGCGTCGTACGCCTCCGAGTGCGTGTAGTCGGGATCCTTGCCGTACTTGGCGCGCATCTTCTCCACGAGCTTGCGGGCCACCGGCAGGTGGCTGCTGGTGGCGGGGCTGAAGTGTGTCGCATAGTAGTTACCGTCCACGGCGTCCCCGCCCAGCTCGATGTACTTGGGATGGGCGTTGCCGTCGGCCCCGAACACCGGAATCGTCACGCCCGCCTGCTTCAGCCCCTTGGCGATCAGGGCCCCTTCGTGGTAACGCGACCAGTCGAGGATGGCGTCGGCGTTGGCGGCGCGGATCTTGGTGATCTGCGCCGTGTAGTCCACGTCGCCCCGGACGTACTTCTCCTCCACGACGATCTGGATCCCGTGCTTCTTGGCGGCCTCCGTGAACCCGGTGACGCCACCGCGGCCGAAGTCGTCGTTCACGTAGATGGCGGCCATGCGCTTGATCTTGGGAAACTTCTCGGCGATGAAATCGGCCAGGTCGGCGGTGAGCTTCACGTCGGGCACGGCCGAGCGGAAGATCCACGGGTTGCCCTGCAGCGTGATGCGGGCCGCCGTGCTGGCCACCATGATCTGCGGCACCTTCTCTTCACCGGTCACCTGGGAGGCCGCCATGCTGGTGGGGCTGCTGATGCCGCCGATGATCAGCGTCACCTGGTCCGCCGTGGTGAAGCGCTTGACGATGCTCACCGCCTGCTCGGGCTTGCCGGCATCGTCGCCGTAGAGGACCTGGATCTTGCGCCCCAGGAGGCCGCCGCTGGCGTTGACCTCGTCCATCACCAGATCGATGCCTTCGCGCATGCTCTGGCCGCTGCCCGCCGCGCCGCCCGTCATCGGGCCGAACGCGCCGATCTTGATGACCTCCTGGGAGAGCGCCCGGCCGGGGCCCGCCGCGACGAGGCCCGCCAGCAGCACGATCGTCACCCACGATCTCTTCATCGACTATCCCTCCTGGCTCGATGCCACCGAATGGGCCGTGAGGATAGCCGGTTTGCCGCAGCATTTCCAGCGCGGTGTATAATCCGGCGCCATCGTGACGGCGTGAAGGAGGGGATGATGGGAAACGACACCAAGCACAGCCGGCGGAGCTTTCTTGGCAAGAGCGCGGTGATCGCCGGCACGGCGCTGGCCGGCGCCGGCGTCGGCGGCCGCGCCGGCGCCGAGCCGCTCCCAATCCCGCCCACGGCGCAGCAGCCGGGCCGCCCGATCCCGGCGACGGCCTACGGAACGCCTTCGAAGTTCGAGAGCCACGTCGTCCGCCGCCGCACCGACGTGTTCGTCAACCGCCAGAACTGGTCGGACTGGAGCATGACGCCGCTCCAGCACCAGCACGGGATCGTGACGCCCACCGGCCTGATCTTCGAGCGGCATCACGCCGGCATCCCCGACATCGATCCCGCGATGCACAAGCTCGTGATCCACGGCCTGGTGAAGCAGCCGCTGGTGTTCAGCATGAGCGATCTCATGCGGTACCCCTCGGTGTCGAAGTTCCACTTCCTGGAGTGCTCCGGCAACACGCTGGCGGACTGGACGAAGGCGGCCTCGACCACCGTGCAGCAGACGCACGGCCTGCTCTCGTGCGCGCAGTGGACCGGCCTCCCGGTCTCCTGGCTGCTCGACGAGGCCGGCCTCGGGCCCGGAGCCACGTGGGTGCTGTTCGAGGGCGCCGACGGCTCGAACCACACGCGCTCGATCCCGCTCGACAAGGTGATGGACGACGCGCTGCTGGTGTACGCCCAGAACGGCGAGATGCTGCGGCCGGAGCAAGGGTATCCGCTGCGCGTCTTCATCCCCGGCTGGGAAGGGAACGTGTCGGTGAAGTGGCTCCGGCGCATCAAGGTGGGCGACCAGCCCTGGCACTTCCGGAGCGAGACCGCCCGGTACACCGACCCGATGCCGGACGGCAAGTGGCGACAGTTCAGCTTCCTCATGGAGTGCAAGTCGGTCATCACCCGCCCTTCGGGCGGCATGAAGCTCGAGCGCCCGGGCCTGCACGAGATCCAGGGATTCGCCTGGTCGGGGCGGGGTCGGATCACCGCCGTCGACGTGTCGGTGGACGGCGGGAAGAACTGGCAGCCGGCGACGCTCGAGGAGCCGGTGATCGACAAGTGCCTCACGCGCTTCCGCCACCGCTGGAGCTGGGATGGCCGGCCGGCGGTCATCCAGAGCCGCGCCGTGGACTCGACCGGCTACGTGCAGCCGACGGTGCCGGACATCATGAAGGCGCGGGCCATCGCGGGGTTCGTCCAGCACCACAACGGGATCTTCCCGTGGTCGGTGAGCGCCAGCGGGGAGGTGCGCAATGCGATCGCGTGAGCTCGTCCTCGCGGTGGCGGTCGCGCTGATCGTGGCGGCCTGCGCGGCCCCGACAGCGTCGCGCCTGCCCGAGCGCCCGCGCGTCGGCTTCGGACAGCCGATCAGCGAGGCCGACCTGGCGGCCTGGAACATCGACGTCCGCACGCCCGACGGCCTCGGGCTCCCGCCCGGCCGGGGCACGGTCGCCCAGGGCAAGGCCGTGTACGAGGCGAAGTGCGTCGCCTGCCACGGGCCGGAGGCCAAGGGCGGGAGCATGTACGGCACGATGGTCGGCGGCATCGGCTCCTTCAAGACGAACGCGCGAGTCCTCACGCCGGGCAGCATGTACCCGTATGCCCCGATCCTCTTCGACTACGTCCGCCGCGCGATGCCGATGGACCGCCCGCTCACGATGACGGCGGACGAGGTCTACGCCGTCGCGGCCTACATCCTGCATCTGAACGGGCTCGTTCCCGCCGACGCCGTGATGGACCAGAGCTCGCTGCCCAAGGTCCAGATGCCGAACCGCGACGGCTTCATCCCCGACGACCGCCCGGACACCAGCGCCGTGCGCTGCATGCGCGATTGCAAGTAAGGAGGCGCATCGGAAGGACCACGTCCGTCACCGACGGCGCGCGGGGTGTCAAACCCCGTCGAAAATTCGCCACGGCCGCAGCTCGCCGCCCCCGCCCTCTCACCCTGACTGCGAGCGGATCCGGCCCCGCCCAGGGAATCGAGCATTCCCGCGTCGCCTTTTCCTGCTCCGACGTGAAGTAGGACACACACGGGCGCCGAGCCGGCTCGGCGCCCGTGCCCAGCATCCTCGCGTCGACCGGTGTCGAGGTTTTGCGGACGCCGAGGTATGATCGGCAACGCACCATGGGAACGACCACGTTCGACTTCTCGGGCCAGGTGGCCCTCGTCACCGGCGCGGCGCGGGGCATCGGCAAGGGCTCGGCCGAGGCGTTCGCGGAGGCCGGCGCCCGCGTCTACGTGCTGGACCTGGACGAGGCGGGCGGCGAGACGGTGGCCCGGGACATCCGGAAGCGGGGAGGCAATGCGTCGTTCGTCGCGTGCGACGTGACGGAGGCCGGGCGGGTGACGACGGCGTTCGATCGGATCCTCGCGGAGGCGGAGCGGCTCGACATTCTCGTCAACAGCGCCGGCGGTTTCTGGAAGCAGCTCTCGGTCGAGGAGACCCCCGAGGAGGAGTGGGACAAGGTGGTCGACCTCAACCTCAAGAGCATCTTCCTCTGTACGAGAGCCGCCATCCCCGCCTTCAAGCGCCAGCGGAGCGGGCGCATCGTCAACATCGGTTCGATGGCGGGCGTCAGCGTGCTCCAGCCCTCTTCCCCGCCCTACGCGGCCGCCAAGGCGGGTGTCCACTCCCTCACCCGCGTGCTGGCCTTCGAGCTGGGCAAGCACGGCGTCACCGCCAACGCCATCGCGCCCGGTACCACGGCCACCGAGCGCGTCGTCGCCGTCCGCAGCCAGGAGCAGCGCGACATGATCGGCAAGGGCACGTTGATCGGCCGCATCGCCGAGGTGTCGGACATGGTCGGCTGGGTCCTCTTCCTCGCCTCCCCCGAGGCCGGCTACCTCACGGGCCAGACGATCTCAGTCAATGGTGGCCGCCTCATGGTGTAGGGTGACGTTGGCGGCGATGATCCACGCCAACCTGTTCCGGCGGGTGCTTTCGTTCCTGCTGGATCTCCTGATCCTCGGCGGGCTCCTCGCACTGACGGCCATCGTCTGGATGCCGGCGGCGATGTTCGCGGCCGCCGCGCTGGGCAGTCGCTGGGACTGGGCAGGCTGGGGACTGGGGATGGTGGGCGTGTTCGTCGCCGCCGTTCTGGTGGTCACGGCCGCCTACCTGGTCGGCGGAGTCACGCGCGGCGGAACATGGGGGCAGCGGCTGGTAGGGCTCGCCGTCGTGGGGCGCGATGGAATGGCGCCGACCATCAGCCGGGCGCTGACCCGGTATCTGATGGGATTCCTGGTTCCGCTGGCCCTGCCCCTGCTCGTGTCCGTCGTCGCCGCGACATCCTGGGAAGCGCGCCACGCGGCGCGGAAACCGAGCCTGGAGATCCCGGCTGGTCAGCTCACGGTCCCGGTCGAGGCGGCGCTGGCCGATCGCCAGTGGGAGGAGGCCGGCCGCAGGGCTCGCTGGTGGCTCGAGCTCCTGCCCTGGGTCCTCTACGCAGGCGAGCTCGGACTCATGGCCGCCTGGGTGATGATCCACCCCGAACGCCGGGGATGGCATGACCAGGCGGCAGGCACGCTGGTCGTCGTGAGGGAGCGCGCCTCAACGCCGCCCTGATCGCCCGAGGCGCCGACCGGCGTCTCCGCTAGGGGACGTTGACGCGGGACGAGCCGGTCGTTACGATCCGATCGATGGCTACGCCAGCGCGCACGCGACGTTGGACGAGGCAGGAGTACGACCGGCTCGTGGAGCTCGGCGTCCTCCACGAGGACGAGCCGATCGAGCTGATCGCCGGCGAGCTGATCGTCGCCGAGCCGAAGGGGAGCCCACACGAAACCGCCGTCGGCCTCACCGAGGAGGCCTTGAGGGACGCTTTCGGCCCCCACTGGGTCGTCCGCGTCGGCGCCCCTGTCGCCCTCGATAACGAATCCGAGCCAGAGCCCGACCTCGCCGTGGTACCCGGCCGTTGGCGCGACTACCGCGAGGCCCATCCCTCGCGGCCGGCGCTCGTCGTGGAGGTCGCGGAGTCGAGCCTGACATTCGACCGGAACGTGAAGGGCAGCCTCTACGCCCGCGCCGGCGTGCCGGACTATTGGATCGTCAACCTCGTCGATCGGGCTCTCGAGGTCCATCGAGCGCCGATCCGCGACGCCGCGGCACCGTTCGGCTGGCGCTATAGCTCCGTTCGGGTCCTGGAGCCAGACGCGGGGGAGTTTCCCCTGGCGCGCCCCGCGGCCTGCGTCGCCGTCGCCGACCTCCTGCCGTAGCCGTGCGGCATCATCCCGGAGGGCATCGGGGTTCAGAATCGTCCGCAGTCACCCCGGCATCCTTCATGTAGAAGCAAGTCGCTGAGACAGCGTCAGGAGGGTTCAGGGATGGGCGACACGGCCGGGCCGGTCCGGATTCTCGGAATACCGGGGAGCCTTCGCAAGGCCTCCTACAACAAGGCGGCGTTGCGGGCGGCGCAGGAGCTGCTTCCGGACGGGGCGACGCTCGAAATCTTCGAGCTCGACGGGATCCCACCGTTCAACCAGGACGAGGATCGGCAGCCCCCGCCGCGGGTCGTCGAGCTCAAAGCCCGCATCCGCGAGGCTGACGCTATCCTCATCGCGACGCCCGAGTACAACTACTCTGTCCCCGGGGTGCTCAAGAACGCCATCGACTGGGCCTCGCGGCCGTTCGGGGACAGCGCCTGGGCCGGCAAGCCCGTCGCCATCATGGGCGCCTCGCCAGGAGCCACCGGGACGGCCAGGGCCCAGTACCATCTCCGCCAGACGTTCGTCTACCTCGACATGTATCCTGTCAATAAGCCCGAGGTCATGATCGGCAACGCGGCGCAGCGCTTCGACGATCAGGGCAACCTGAAAGACGAAACGTCGCGGAAGCTGGTGCGAGAGCTCCTGGCGGCCCTCGTGGTCTGGACTCGACGCCTGAGCAAGTGAGCAGAGAAGTGGGGGCGATGATGAGCGAGCGGCGCGTTGCCAAAGTGATCACCGGCCAGCCGACGTCCGACGGCGCTGGCGTCCGCCTCACCCGCGTCATCGGCACGCCGGCGCTGGAGCAGCTCGACCCGTTCCTCCTCCTCGACGAGTTCAAGTCGGACCGGCCCGACGACTACCTGGCCGGCTTCCCCGACCATCCCCACCGCGGCTTCGAGACCGTCACCTACATGCTGGCCGGCTCCATGCGCCACCAGGATCACGTGGGCAACCAGGGCGAGCTGGTCGCCGGCAGCGTGCAGTGGATGACGGCCGGGCGCGGCATCATCCACTCCGAGATGCCGCGGCAGAAGGACGGCCTCATGTGGGGCTTCCAGCTCTGGGTGAACCTGCCCGCGCGCGACAAGATGACGGCGCCGCGCTACCAGGACATCCCGCCCGCGAAGATCCCCGAGGTGGCGCTGGCCGACGGCGTGCAGGCGCGGGTGATCGCCGGCGAGGCCGGTGGTGCGCGCGGCCCGGTGGAGGGCATCGCCACCCAGCCTTTGTATCTGGATGTGCGGATGGCCCCGCGCTCCCGCGTTTCTCCGGGGTTGGAGGCCGGGCACAACGCGTTCGCCTACGTCTACGAGGGTCGCGTCTCGCTCGGCCCGGGTTCGGACGGCGGCGCCCAGGAGATCACCGCCGGGCAACTGGCCGCGCTGAGCGACGGCGATCGATTGACGGCGGCGACCGGCGACTCGGCCGCGCGCTTCTTGCTGTTGGCCGCGCGCCCCCTCCGGGAGCCCATCGCCCGCTACGGCCCCTTCGTCATGAACACGCGCGAGGAGATCGCTCAGGCGGTAGAGGAGTACCGGAGGGGCAGCTTCCTCAAGTAGCCTCCGCGGCCGCCGATTCACATATCCACTGCTGTCCACAACGCGAAAATCTCACGGCCTGATCGGCGCTGAGCAGCGGTGCCGCGGAAATCGACCGGCCTGCCGTGCGTTCGGGGGACCGCGTGGGAAAAATCCCGGTGTCGGCGCTGCGATCGCATGGCCGGGTCGCGCGAGGGCGCAGTTGATGCGGCCAACGGAGCGATTGACTGTGCGCGGCGTCACCTCATACGGTGCGGCGGGGACCAAGCTGCTTCGGATTGGGGAGGGCACCGCATGACGCACCCGATCGCCCGCAAGCTTCGCAGCGACCTCGCCATGACGCTCACACAACTGCGACTCCTCGACGTTCAACACGGCGATTTCCCCAGCCTCAGTAGCGAGAACCCGACCGATCTGTTCGACAGCGCCCAAGCGGTGGAGCAGCGCGAACTCGGACATCTGGCCGCCAGGCGCCTGGTCGATCGGGCACGCCGACTGCGGGCGGCGCTGGCGCGCGTCGAGCGCGGCGAATACGGCCTCTGCGAGGAGTGCGGAGGGGAGATCGCGCATCTGCGGCTCGCCGCGCTGCCCGACGCGGAGACGTGTCTTGGCTGCCAGCAGACGCGCGAAGGCTCCCGCATCGTTTAGCGCCGCCACGCGACTGAGGCGCGCTTCCAACGTGAGGTCGCAAATTGCGACCTCAAATTCGACGAGGTCGCAGGCGACTGAAGTTCTCGCCGCCGGCGCGCGCGCGAAAGCCGATCGCGCGGCGGCCGGCAGTTGGCGGAGCCATGAGATGTCGGATCGCGTCGAAGACAACTTTGAACTGGGCGTCGTACTTTTTCTCGAGCGCGTCCAGCTTGCGGGCGAGGTCATCGTGTGACGCAAGCATCGCCCGAAGCCGTACGAACGTCCGCATTATTGCCACGTTGACTTGAATGGCTCGGTGGCTTCTGAGGACGCTGGACAGCATCGCGACGCCCTGCTCGGTAAACGCGTAGGGTGCATAGCGGCGTCCGCCGCGGCCGATCTTTGAGATCACAATTTGTGATCTCAAACGTTCTGCCTCCTCGGCAGTCAGCCGGAACATGAAATCGGAGGGAAATCGAGCCACATTGCGCTTGACCGCCTGCACAAGCACTCTGGTCGGCACTGCGTACAGTGCTGCGAGATCGAAATCCAGCATGACCTTATGGCCACGGATGAAGACGATCGCCCGCTCGATCCGGTCCGCTGGAACAATGGCGCTCTGCTTCGCCATCGAGCGCCATCGTAGCTGGGACGCTCAGCCCGAAGGAATGGCCAGCTTTCGATACACCCGTGTTTAAGGTCGCAGTTTGCGACCTTAAACGTCAACCCACGCGGTAGCGCTTGACCGTCTCCTCGTTCCACTGAAGCCCGATGCCCGGGCGCGCGGGGGCCTGGATCATGCCGTCCACCGGGCGGAGAGGTTCAGCAAGGACTGGCGCAGCCACGTCGAGGTACTCGATGTAGTGGCAGGTCGGCGTGACCGTTAACAGATGAGCGCTCACCTCGATGAAGATGTGGCTCGAGCACGGCACGCCCGCCGTCTGCGCCAGCGCCGCCGCCCGCAGCCAGCCGGTCACGCCGCCGATCTGCTGCGGATCGGGCATGACGAGGTCGCAGGCCTTGAGCGAGAGCGCCAGCTCCATCTCGTACACGCCGTTGAAGTTCTCGCCGATCTGGATGGGCGTGGCCACCTGCGCGGCGATCTCGGCGGCACCGCGATAGTCGTCGGCGCGCACGGGCTCCTCGATCCAGCTCACCCCCTCGCCGTCGAGCACGCGGCCGCGGCGGATCGCCTCCGGAATCGCCAGCGACTGGTTGAAGTCGACCATGAGCGCGCCGTCGCCGAGGTGCTTGCGCGCCGCGCGCACCACGGCGAGATCTTCGGCGAGCGTCGGCCAGCCGATCTTCACCTTCAGCGCCTTGAAGCCCGCGGCCGCCGTCTTGGCCGCCGCGTCGGCGGCCTCGCCGGGCGGGATCATCCCCAGGCTGTTGTAGGCGGGGATGGGGCGAGGACGGCCCCCTAGCAACTCTGCGAGCGGGACGCCGGCGCAGACGGCGAGCGCGTCCCAGGCCGCCATGTCGATCCCCGCGATGGCCAGGCCCTGCAGCCCGCGCGTGCCGAACAGCGTCATGCGCGCCCGCATCTTCTTGTCGAGCTCGATGGGCGCGACCTGGTCGCCCTTGATGATCTCGGCGAGCGCCAGCACCAGCTCGCGCAACGGTGCCAGCGTGAACGCGTGGTAGCCGAAGAGGTAGGAGCGCCCGGCCACGCCTTCGTCGGTCGTGAGGTCGATGAGCAGCAGCGGCGCCTGGGTCACGTGCCCCGACGCGGTGCGCACGGGCGGATCGAGCGGGGCGACGACGGGGCGGGCCTGGATGTTATGGATCTTCATGGTGCCTCTTACCCTTGGGGGCCGGGCAACGGCTACTCGCAGCCCCACCGTGGGCCGGCAAGATTCTACCCCTTCGCCCGGCTGATCCCCGCCCCCGCGATTGGGACGGCGGACGAAAACCGATCGCACGGGCGGCGTCGACGCTGGCGAAGACCACTTTGAACTCGGCGTCGTAACTTCTTCTCAAGGTCGTCCGGCCTTGCGACTGAACGCGATGGTGCTCACACATTACGTCAACTGCTGGCCGGCACATCGAGCTGCTCGACACCAAAGGCAATCTTTACCTGGCGGACCCTCCGAGGAACTTTGAAGATCTTTTGAAGTGCGGGATCAAAGTAGTCACGCAACAATGGCGGCCGCGCATTCTTGAGGTAGTTGTCGGGATTATTCTGCAAGTCACTGCTCCCGACAACACGGAGTTCCTCGCGTCTCGATACTCGCTGAATTGCGCACGGAACATGTGTAATGCCCATGTCGCGAAGAGCATACGCACGATGGCTACCATTGTTCATCACTAAGCGATTATCCACGTGAATAAGATTCAGAAAGTTCGAACCGAATCCTACCAGTAGAGCAATGACACCCGCGACTGGCCCCTGCGGCCGGTGCCCAATAATCCTATCGAACTGCAGCAATACCGGCTCAAGAAAGCGCAGATCCGTCGATGGCGACATGAACATATACGCGTTGTTGGCAATACGCCCGAAGTTGACCGTGGGCTGGGGATGGTCAAACGGTAAGCACAGGCGAAAAACAGCCTCTTCCGTTGGATTAGGGCCAAGCTTTTGTTGAATTTGTCTCACGTACGCCAAATTGATGAACTTTTGATAGACAACCACCTTATCCAGTTCGACCACACCAATATCGGTCGGTACGATCCCGAACGAGCGCTGAAATAACGGATCACTGTGAACTTGCTCGACCAGCGCGCTCAGGTTTTTCCCTACCGGTCCAATGCTTGGCGCATCGGCACAGCCTTGCTCAACGCGTTCGAGTTCTCTAACATGATCGTTGGCAGCTCGCCAGTCGCTCGCAAGAACGCCAATGTCCACAGCGTCAGCATCTGCAGTCTGAGCCGTGACAAAGCCCAGGTATTCGTCTAGAGGTGGACGTCCCACTAAGAAGACGTGGTCGTCCAGGATCTGACTTGCGGTGGCGCTTTCCATCTCGAGCCTCCCCTCATCTGGCTCACCCTTACTTAGGCGATCTGGAGCCAATCAACCTGGATGTCCGCAAGTGCTGCGGTCACACTTAGTTCTGCGGGTGTCAATATATTGAGTGTGCCTCTCATCAGCATCCGGCCTGTTGTCAGCGTGTAAGCATCAGCGTAGAGTTCCGAGCAGATCCGGGCCCGCAGCTTCTTGTGACGAATGTCGGGCCGCCAGAATCCCAGTCTGGTCTGCTGCCATATCCGAAATAGCGCTGCCAGGCCGTAGCGTCGGCGAAGAAACCGCAATGCGTTGACTGCCACACGCCAGCTGTCGTGGTCCGTTAGTCGGGGATCCCGCCGAAACCGCAGAAGGTGCGTTTCCACAGAATCGTAGAGAGACGCAAGATGGACTCCACGCCAAACGACGGCTTCACAGATTTCGGAGTCGCCGACATAGACCGCCGCGTGATGCCATCGCGCGTCTGCCTCATGATGGCCCGCGTCCCGTTGACTGCGAACAATGGCGCGCGAACGACGGCGGGGTTTGACTGCCGAAAAAAGAACAAGATCGCCTGGGCGAAGCTGGTTCAGATCCGGAACGTATCCAAACTCTCGAACACGTGGTGGAAGCGTGTGTCTCGGATGGAATACACCCCGCACCCCCTCGACCCTCCTCGGGTCGAGGGTCAACTGGGGCGCCGATGCCACGGACTAGGGCTCTGACGACGTCGACGATGGCAAGACGGTGATGATGCTACTTCCCTGCACCGCAAAAATCACTTCATGCCCGACGGCGAAACCGAGGCTTGCGGCGGTCTGGCCGCGATAGCGGAAAATCTTGTCGAACGTGAACGGAAATTCTCGTTTTTTGCTGTCGACGATGATGCCGAAGCCTGCGGTTTCGATCCGCCCGATGATGCCTAAATGGGCGCTGAATGTCTCGTTCCCGATACGGATCGATTGCGAGAGGATTGGCTGGCCTCCAGCGCTGGAGGCTGGGAGGTGGCGTCGCTTCATCTCGAGACTAGTATGACGAATGCTCCGGTTTAGTCAACCGCTACCTTGCTCACTCCGCTGGTGCCTAGCATACTCACCTGCCGCACCTCACGTGTCTGCGATCACGCCTTCGACGGATGGTGAGCAAAGATCTTTCTTCCTGACAGAGCATGGAGAGGGGCTAACTTGTTCCTCCCCTCTCGATCTTCGCCCACGTATCTCGCAGCCCCACCGTCCGGTTGAAGACCAACCGCCCGGGCGCGGAATCCTTCGAGTCCGCGCAGAAATAGCCCTGGCGCTCGAACTGGAAGCGGGACTCGGGCGCGGCGCCTTTCAGTGACAGCTCCAGCTTGCAGCCGCGCAGCACCTCCAGCGAGTTGGGGTTCAGCACTGCCTTGAAGTC
>MNEF01000083.1 GCA_001917535.1 Candidatus Rokubacteria bacterium 13_1_40CM_69_27 | reverse complement strand
CCGGAGTTTCGCCGGCTCGCCGGGGAGATGCGGTCGGCGCGCGAGGCGCTGAGCGCCAAGCTCTACGCGTCCAGCCCTGTCGGCCCAGCGGACCTCGCCCCGCTCACCGAGCAGATCGCCCGGCTGCAAGGCCAGCTGACCCAGCAGAGGCTGCAGGTGGCCCTGGAAATCCGCGGCGTTCTGACGCCCGAGCAACTGGCGAAGGCCGCCCAGACGCGGCAGCGGCTGATCGAGCTCAGGTCGGAGATGAGAGGCTTGCTCCCGGGGAGTCGATAGGGAGACGCGCCGAGTCCTCGGCGCCAGGGGGCGCCCGAGGGTCGACGGGGCCCGCCTCCTGCGCTATGCTGAATACTGCCGAGGCGGAGCGCGTCAAAGCGTATCGGAGGGGCCTATGAAGAAGTCAGCGTTGGTTGCGCTTCTGGCGGTCGCGCTGCTTCTTGTCGCCGCAGCGCCTGGTCACGCGTGGAGCAGGGGGTTCCACGGGCATCCCTTTGTCCGGAGCCGCGTCTTCATCGGCTTCGGGCCGGCGTTCTGGTGGGGGCCCCCGTGGCCGTACTGGTACTACCCACCCCCGTATTACGTTTACTCTCCGCCACCGGTCGTTGTTCAAGAGCCACCGGTTTACGTCCAGCAGCCCCCGCTGGCGGCACCCGCGCCACCGCCACAGTCGTACTGGTACTACTGTCCGAGCACCAAGGCCTATTATCCGAACGTGCCGACCTGTTCTGAGGCATGGATCAAGGTCGTGCCGAAGGCCGAGTAGAGCCATGGTTTTGAAGTCACTCGCCCTATTCATCGTCGCTGGCGTGCTTCTGACGGCCTGCGCCACGGTGCCCACGGGTCCGAACGTGATGGTCCTTCCTGGGAGCGGGAAGAGCTTCGAGCAGTTTCAGGCCGATGACGTTGTCTGCCGCCAGTGGGCTGCGCAACGGACTGGAACGACGGGGAAGCGGGCCTCAACGGAGAGCGCGGTGAGCGGCGCTGTGATCGGGACCGCCGTCGGCGCGGCCGTCGGCGCTGCGGTCGGTGCGGCCGCCGGCAACCCGGGGATGGGAGCCGCGGTAGGGGCGGGCGGCGGCTTGCTCGGTGGAACGGCGGTCGGGGCGAGCAGCGCCGAGGGCGCAGAGAAGTCGGTGCAGCAGCGCTATGACATGGGCTACATGCAGTGCATGTATGCCAAGGGCAACCAGATTCCTCTCGCCCGCGGCTCTCAGCCGGGGTTCACCGCGCAACCTGCGCCTCCTCCGCCACCTCCTATACACGCTCCGGCCGGAGTTCCCGCTCCGCCGGCTGGAACTCCGCCCCCACCTCCTCCCGGACCTTCGCGGTAAAAACGCCTCGGGGGCGTTGACGCTCTAGCGCCGTACGATCACCGCCCAACCGAGCCGCTGCAACGCCGCGCTGACATCCTGGGTGCGACGCTCGCTGCGCCGACGGTTTGGTCGCTCCGGACTTTCGCCCTGGCGGCGCTCGCGCTGACGCCGATCCAGGATGACCTCGACCGCTTGGACCTCGGCAAACGCCGATCTAATATACCCGTACAGATAGGGCTCCGTCCGCGAGACAATGAACACGATCCGGGCGCCAGCCATCTCGAGATTTTCGCCGAGCCTCATCCCGTCGCCCGCCATCTCCTCCCTCTTCGCTGCGACGACCGGCGCGCCGTGAACGTATGCCGGGAGGTGGGAGGCGTCAAGGGCGCCGCGATGCTCGTCCTAAGAAAGCCGAAAAGGCCCGCGCCACGGTCTCGGCGACGGGGGATTCGCCCGTCACGGTCTGCGGGCGACCGGACAGGTCATGGCCGGCACCCGCGATCTCGATCAGCTCCGTCGGGCCCGGAATGAGCGCCAGCGCCCACCGCATCTCCTCGATCGATCCGAAAGGATCGCGAGCGCCATGGATGAACAGCGCCCGGGTATGCAGCGCGGGGAAGTGAGCGGTCCTCAGCCCTGAGGGCCGTCGCGGAGGGTGAAGCGGGTAGGAGAGCAGCAGGAGCCCCTCGGCGAGCCGGGGTTCGTCCGCGGACAGCATGCTAGCCTGGCGACCTCCATAGGAATGCCCGCCGAGGAACACCCGGCCGCTCACCGTCCGCCTGAGCGCCAGGACCGCTTGCTTGAGGCCGGAGCGGTCGGGTTCGGCGTCTGCCGTGCGCGGCGGTCCTGTCGGCCGCGCCTGACGAAACGGAAGGTCGCAGCGCAACACGGTGACGCCCTTCGCGGCCAACGCGGTCGCCACCGCCACCAGGACAGGGGCCTGGCAGTTCGAGCCGGCCCCGTGAGTGAGCGCGAGCCCGTCGCCGGAAAGCAGGGCAGGGAGGTGAAGGAACCCGCGAACCGCGGGGCCGTCGGCTGGCTCGAGCACAAACGGCTCGACGTCTGCGGGGAGCCCCGCGCCCCTGCGCCCCATGTCGTGATGCTTAGCCGGTCATTGGCAATACGCTGACTTCACCGTATTGATAAGTGGTTAGGTCCAAAAATCTGCGATTAAGCTAGAGGCCATTTGCGCCGGACTCGTTGCCCGGATCGCGCCGGATCAGCAGCGGCAGGAGCGGGGGACGACGAAGATGGTGCGCTCGCGGGACAGGCGTTGCAGTTCCTCGTCCTGCAGCGCCTGGCGCGTCTCGCGGATCTCGCGTTGCCATTCCAAGGCGGTCTCCAGGCTGGCCGCGATGAAGCCTCGCAGCTCGGTGGTCAGAGGATCGACCCGCAGGAGCTTGAGGACCCGATCCACCAGGGCGGCCGTGCGGAGGTCCGGGCGCAGGTCGCGGAAGGCGGCGAGGTGCTCATCGGCGCGACCGTCCTCGCCGCGCTGGAGGGAGGCGAGCCCGAGGAAGAGCCGCGCTGCCGCGTGCCGCGGGGCCTGCGCCACCGCCCGTTCCAGGGCCTCGATGGCGGCGTCGTAGGCGCCGAGCTTGTAGCGCGAGAGCCCGAGGCCGATGAGGGCGTCGAGCCGTTGCGGATCGTCGCCGAGCGCGGCCTCGAAGCGGCTCGCCGCCTCGTCGTAGCGGCCCTGGCGATTCGCGGCGGCGCCCTCGCGGTAGGGCGTGGCGCATCCACCGAGGAGCGACGCGACGAGGAGCGCGATCAGCGGCTTACGCGTAGCTGAACCCCATCGTGCGGCAGTGGTAATAGAGACCGCCGTCCTGGACGATGAGGAAGAGCGCCAGGCGATCGCCCTCATTGTGGTGCGAATGCAGGTCAGCCGGCGGCGTGATCATGACGGCCTGGTGGCGTTCGCTCCGATGGTAGCACGTGAGCAAAGGGGCTCCCGATCGCGCGGCCCGGCCGGCCAGTTCCTCCCAACGCCCCGTGACATTCTCCCTGGAGTTCATCCGTCCGGCGGGAGGCGCGGCTCCGTTTTACCCAAAGAACACCAGCGTTCTCGCTGACTTATAAATCATGGGGCCTTGGTTCCGGGCTTGCATCCCCTTGCCCAGACGGCGGACCGCAGAAGTACTTAGAGAGACGAGGAGAACTACTTGGCTCAGCCGCTCCGCGACCGCTTCGTCGAGCCGAACGCGCAAGCCGCAACGCGCGAGCGCGGTCGATCGAAGACCGTGGAGTTGCGACCGAAGGCCGAGGATTCCACGCCGGTGGGCCGCCGCCTCGGCGACGTCGTCGTGACCGAAGGGCTGGTGACCACGGAGCAGCTGGGCCAGGCCACGGCCGAGCAGAAGCGAACCAACGAGAAGCTCGGTACGGTCCTGGTTCGGCTCGGCTTCATCGCGGAAGACGACCTCGTCCACCTGCTGTCACGCCAGTACCGGGTATCCGTCGTCACCCTCCCCGAAGGAAGGATCGCACCAGAGCTTCTCAAGCTCGTGCCGGCCAGCGTGGCCCGCAAGTACGAGGTGATCCCGGTCGCCCGGCGCACGCCTACCTCGCTGGTCCTGGCCATGTCGGACCCGTCGAACCTCTCCGCGCTGGACGACGTGGCGTTCCGAACCGGGCTCAAGGTCGTTCCCGTGATCGCACCGCCGTCGGGCATTCGCAAGGCCATCGAGGAGTCCTACGAGCCGGAGAGCTCGACGCTGGCCAACGTCATGGGCGAAGCGGAGGCGCTGGCCGCGCGGATCGCGGCCACGGAAAACCGCGAGCGCACCGGCGCCCCGAGCGCCGTGGAGCTGCGGACGTCGGCCGACCAGGTCCCCGTCGTCCGGCTCGTGAACCTGATTCTCCTCGACGCGATCCTGAAGGGGGCCTCCGACATCCACCTGGAGCCCGACGAGGGGGGCTTCCACGTGAGGCTCCGGATCGACGGGATCCTGCACGACGTGATGACGCCGCCTCGCGGGCTCGAGCCGGCCCTCGTCTCCCGCATCAAGATCATGGCGAGCCTGGACATCGCCGAGCGGCGGCTGCCCCAGGACGGCCGGATCAAGTTCCGCGACGAGGCCCGGGAGATCGATTTCCGCGTGTCCGTCCTGCCCACGATCTTCGGCGAAAGCATCGTGCTCCGACTCCTCGACAAGGGCGCGCTCAAGCTCGATCTGACCCAGCTGGGATTCGATCCCTGGAGCCTCGAGCACTTCCAGAAGGCCATCCGGAGCCCGTACGGGATGATCCTGATCACGGGTCCCACCGGATCGGGCAAGACCACGACCCTCTACTCGGCACTGCAGACCGTCAACACACCGGACATCCACATCCTCACGCTGGAGGATCCGGTGGAGTACAACCTGGCCCGGGTCACTCAGATCCAGGTGAACGAGGAGATCGGGCTCAGCTTCGCGGCGGGGCTCCGCTCCTTCCTGCGCCACGATCCCGACATCATCCTGGTCGGTGAGATGCGCGACATCGAAACCTCCCAGATCGCGATCCGGGCATCACTGACGGGCCACCTGGTCCTGAGCACCATCCACACGAACGATTGCGCCTCGACGATCGCGCGCCTCCTCGACATGGGCGTCCCGCCCTTCCTGCTCTCTTCATCGCTCCGCCTGGTGGCGGGCCAGCGCCTCGTCCGCAAGGTCTGCAGCGAGTGCAAGGAGCCCTACGAGAGCCAGGAGGAGAGCCTGGTGCCCTACGGCCACACGCCGCAAGGCCTCCGCACGTGCACGTTCTACAAGGGGCGGGGCTGTCAGGCCTGCAGCTTCACGGGGACGAAGGGGCGGATCGCCGTCTACGAGGTGATGCCGGTGACCCGGGAGCTCCGCGACCTCATCATGCACAACGCGCCGACGACCGAGATCTGCAAAGTGGCGCGCGACCAAGGCATGAAGACCCTCCGCGAGGCCGCGCTCCTGAAGGTGATCGAGGGCGTCACCACCGTCGAGGAGGTCCTGAGGGTCACCTCCGAGTAAGCGGTCGCGGCCGGCGGGCTCCGGCTAGCGCCCGACCGGATGGCCCGCCTTCAGCCAGGCCGTCATCCCGCCGGTGACGTTGTACCAGCTCCCGATCCCCCGACGCTTCAGCGCGCTGATCACGGTGCTCGAGCGCAGGCCTCCCGCACAGAGGACGGCTTTGGGACGTTCGCGCGGGATCTCATCCAGCCGGCCGGCGGCCTCCAGCATCGGCAAATGCAGAGCGCCGTCGATGTGGCCCTCGCGCCATTCGAACGGCTCCCGCACGTCGACGACCACGACCTCTCGCCGTTCCTCCAGCCACTCGGCGAGGTCGTACACCGTGATCTGGGGGACGGTTTCCACCGGGAGCTCCTCACTGCGCCACTCGATCATGCCGCGCTGGATGAACCCCACGACCTGGTCGACACCCACCCGCGTCAGTCCGCCGAGCGCGCGGTCCAGGTCGGACGGGCCCTGGGCCACGAGGATCAGCGGCGCCCCCGTCGGCGCGAACCAGCTCACGCGGTCGGCGAACTGCGGGCTCTCGATCCACACGTTGATCGCCGCGGGCACGTGGCCCTCGCCGTACGTGGA
Organism: Candidatus Rokubacteria bacterium 13_1_40CM_69_27; assembly: GCA_001917535.1. Lineage (GTDB taxonomy): Bacteria > Methylomirabilota > Methylomirabilia > Rokubacteriales > CSP1-6 > MNEF01. The sequence continues at coordinate 66,018 of MNEF01000083.1, read as the reverse complement.
GGGATCGCGCAGGTCGACGACGCAGGCGCCGTGCTGCACCGCCTCCCACGCCTCGCGTGCCGTGTAGGGGCGGGGCTTCGCGCTGGCGAGCGGGATGGTCCCCTGATTCTTGCCGACGATGGTCTCGAAGGAGGGCGGCTTCGCCGGCAGGCCGGTCATCACGAGCTGCACGAACTCGTCCTGGCTCCAGGCCGCCAGCGCCGGGTTAAAGCGCCGCTCGAAGCCGATGGTCGAGGCCGACTTGGAGGACATCGCGCGCCCGCAGAGCGAGCCGGCGCCGTGCGCCGGGTACACCTCGACGCTGTCGGGCAGGGGCAAGAGCGCCGTGTGCAGGCTCGCGTAGAGGTCGGCCGCCGCCTGCTCGCCGCCCAGGTCGGGCCGCCCGACATCGCCGATGAAGAGCGTGTCGCCGGTGAGGATGAACCAGGGATCGCTGCCCCGGCCGCGGTCGGTCACCAGCAGACACAGGCTGTCGGGCGTGTGCCCGGGCGTGTGCATGACCTTGAGCGAGACGGTGCCGATCCGAACCTCGTCGCCGTCCCTCACGGTGAGGTGGTCGAAGATGGCTTTGCTCGAGTGATGGAGGAGGATGGGCGCCGTGGTGAGCGCCGCCAGGTCACGGTTACCCGAGATGTGATCGGCGTGGGTGTGGGTCTCGATGATCCGGGTGATCTTGAGCCCTTTCTTGCGCGCCAGCCGGAGGTAGTCGTCCACCCGGTCACGCCCGGGGTCCACCACGACCGCCTCGCCCGCCTGGCCGCAGCCGATCAGGTACGACAGACAACCCGACTCCTCGTTCTGCAGCTGGTGGAAGATCATCGAGGGGGCCTCCGCGTTTATTATAGGGGCATTCCGGGCAGGGAGGAGGGAACGCCGTGGGACAGGTACGGGTGAACGTGGCCGCGGTCACCGAGGTGCCGGTCGGCGAGGGCCGGGTCGTCCAGGCGGGCGGCCACACCGTGGCGTTGTTCAACCTCGACGGCCGGTTCTACGCCATCGACAACACGTGCGCGCACCGCGGTGGCCCGCTCGGCGAGGGCGATCTGGAGGGCCGTATCGTCGCATGCCCGTGGCACGGCTGGCGCTGGGACGTGACCACCGGGGCCAACGCCAACAATCCCGGTCTCAAGGTCGCGTGCTTCCCGGTCATCGTGGAGAACGGCGCGATCTTCGTCGAGATTCCGCAGTGAGGCGACCCGCTGACCCGACGCGACCGTGCCTCTGGCGACTTCGCTTACACTACCGCCGACGCTCTCATGCCAGCCAAAGGGAGGACCGCCGCCGTTGTCGCCGTCGCCGCGTTGCCCGGCGCAGGGCCGGCGCTGGCGTCCAGTGCCCGAAGCTGATCGCGGAGATCAACAACGAAGCCGGGAAGCGTTTCGACAACGTGAGCTACGACGCCAAGCTGAAGGCCGCCGAGGCCCAAAAACTCCACGCCGAGGGCAAGCACGCAGAAGCCGAAAAGGCCGCGAAGGACGCTCTCGCGCAGCTGGGCGTGAAGATGTAGGTCCGTTGGCGTGCCGGGCCCCCGGCGCGGGGTGCCCGGCACGCCGGCTCAGCGACGGGCCAGCCGGCTCAGGCGCCGGCGGCCGGCGCTATACGCCTCATCGGCGGAGTCGTAGGCTGTCCATTCGCCGGCCCAGCTACTCTCGACGAGGTCGCCGCGCTCGGCGTCCCGGATCTCCCAACACCAGAGGCAAGGGTCGGGCAGGAGCCGCACCTCGACGGTGAGGCGTGGATGGAGATCGCTCCGCATCGCCAGGCCTCCTTTCGAGCCGCGAAGAAGGCAGCAAGCGCCGTGCCGATGAACTCCTGCGCGAGGACGCCCGTTACGGTCGTTGGTTTTACCACACCGGCCGACGGTCGAGGAGAAATTCTTCACCGAACCCGGTGAGAAAAGATTTCTCGCGAGCCGCAGGAGCCGCTGCTAGCATGAAGGAGCCGTGGAGGCGGTCTTCTCTCCGTCGCAGATCGTCATGGCCATCGCGGTGATCGTCGTCGGGCTCGGTCTCCTCTACGGGCTCCAGAGATATCAGCGCTGCCCGCACTGCGGCCACATCGTTCGCCGCGCCGTCACCCAGGGGTGGTGGCGGTGCACCTCGTGCGGGCGCCAGTACCGGAAAGGGCTGCGCGTGCGATGACCCGCCCGTCGTGGCGTCTGGTGGCGGGTGTCGGCGTCGCCGTCGTGGTGCTGGCGGGGTTCGGGGGCGGCGCCTGGCTGTGGTCGGCGGCGCAGCACCGCCAGGCGACCGAGACCTACGCCGACGCGCTGGCGCGCCTGGGATTGAGCCGCGGGTCGCAAGCCTCGCCCGACACCCGCGCTGCTGCGGTGCGTGACCTCGAAGCCGCGCTCGCCCGGCATCCGTCCGCCGCCCTCGCTCCCCAGGCCGCCTACGAGTTGGGCAACCTCCGCTACGCCGAGCGCAATTACGCCGGTGCCCGGGGGGCGTATGAGGTCGCGATGGCCCGGGGAGTCCCGCGCACGCTGCGGACGCTCGCCCGCGCAGGGATCGGCTATGCGTGGGAGGCCGAGCGCACGTTCCCGAAGGCCTTGGAGGCATTCCAGGCGGGCCTGGCCGAGCTGCGTCCCGGCGAGTTCTATTACGACGAGCTGCTCGTGGACGTGGCCCGCATCCAGGAGTTGAGCGGCAACCAGGCGGCCGCTATCGAGACCTACCGGCGGGTGCTCCGAGACGTGCCGGGCAGCCTGCGCGCCGATGATGTTCGCAGCCGGCTGGCCAGCCTCGGGGTCCGGCCGTAGCCGGGCGTCGGGCCGGCCGGACTTCCGATAAGGAGCATTATGTCAACTTGACTGGGTGGTGGCCCGCGCCCGGCGCAACGCGCCGATCAGGTCGAGGACCCGGAGGATCTCGGTCCCCTCCCGTACCATCTCGCGATCGCCGGCCTGCCCCCAGCGTAGGATCCCGTCGCGGTCCACGATGAACGTCGAGCGATAGGCCACGTTGCGGTCTTCGTCGAGCACTCCGTAGGCGCGGATCGCGGTTCGGTGCACGTCGCTCAGGAGCGGAAACGGAAGCGTGCGGGCCTGGGCGAACGCGCGGTGGCAGAAGGGGCTGTCGCCGCTGATGGCGAGCAGGACGGCGCCCCGCTCACGCAGGCCGTCGGCGGCCTGGCCCAGGCCGGTGAGCTCTGGCGTTCAGATCCCACCCCAGTCGTAGCAGTAGAAGGCCAGCACGATATCGGCCTGGCCGCGGAAGCTCGCGAGGGTGACCTCGCCCCCCTGGCTGGAGGGCAGCGAGAAGTCGGGGGCGGGCGCGCCGTACCGAGGTGTCATCGGGTTACCCGGGGATGTGGGCTTCTTCAGGCAGCTCCGCCCACCGGGGCTTCCACTCCGGTAGCTCGAGGCCGAACGTCGCGCAGAGCGCCTTCACCTCGGTCGCGAAGGCCTGGCGGACCTCGTCGTTGTCGCGCGCCTTGAGCCGGAGCTCCCGGTAGCGCCGGTTCTTCGGCGAGCCCGGCCGGCCGAAGATGTTCATCGTGCGGATGTACCACTTGTTGAAGGTGGTCTGGGCCTCGTCGTGCGTGGCCGGGTCGTCCGCGAGCTTCTTCACCCAGTACTCGCCGTGGCGGATGTGGAACTTCTCCTCCTTGAAGATGCCCTCGATGGCCCGGACCCAGGGGCCGTAGGAGCAGTGGCGCACGTCCTCCAGCTGGTGGCCGGCACCGCGGTCCATGCAGAAGTTGAAGAAGATGAAATCCGCCCAGGTCTCGATCGGGTAGTAGAAGATATTGACGCGTTTGTCGCTCGTGATTCGCTTCGTCCCGAGGTCGGCATCGCGGTCGATGCGCATCGTGAAGATCTCGTCGTGGGCGCTCACGTGGCGCTCGACGTCGACCCCGAGGTCGGCCAGCAGCCCGTACATCACCGTGGCGTGGCGGAGCTCGTCCTTCACGATCTGGGCCACGACGTGCTTTTCCTCGACGATCGGGGCCTTGGTGATCCACGGCACGTAGCCGTAGCCGCCCGCCAGCTCCGAGTCCGCCTGCATCGTCATGAGGTGGACGAGGTGCTCGCGATACTCCGGCGTCATCTCATCGAGCGCCTCCAGCCGGACGCCGTTCCCGATCTTCGCCATCATGGCCTTCTCGAGGTCGCTCATCGCTTGCCCTCCGTTCGTTCGACGACCCGGACCGCCTTGCCCTCCGAGCGCGGGAGCGTCCGGGCCGGCAGCAGCGTCACGTCCACGCTCAGCCCGAGGGCGGCGTGCAGGCGGCCGGCCACCCGCTCCCGCAGCGCCGCCACCGCCGGGCCTCCGGCCTCCACGCCGCCGTACCGTTCCAGGAACGCCGGCGCCGGCTCGATCTGCACCTCGACCCGGGCCAGGGTCCCGGTCCGGTCGACCACCAGCTGGTACTGCGGCACCAGGTCCTCCAGATCCAGCAGTGCCTGCTCGACCTCCGAGGGATAGACGTTGACTCCCTTGATGATAAGCATATCGTCGGCCCGGCCGATGAGCCGCGCCATTCGCGCGGAGGTCCGCCCGCAGCGGCAGGGCTCGAGCGTCAGGGCGGTGATGTCGCCGGTGCGGTAGCGGATCAGGGGCATGGCGCGTTTGGTCAGCGTCGTGAGGACCAGCTCTCCCTGACATCCCGGCGGAAGCGAGGCCCCGGACGCGGGATCGACGACCTCGGGCAGGAAGTGATCGTCGCAGATGTGGAGCCCTTGGCGCGCCTCGCACTCTCCCGACACCCCGGGGCCGATGATCTCCGAGAGGCCGTAGATGTCGTAGGCGCGGCAGCCGAGCCCGGCCTCAATCGCGCGGCGCAGGCCCTCGCTCCAGGGCTCGGCGCCGAACATCCCGTAGCGGAGCCCGGTCTGCCCCGGCTTGCTCCCCTGCTCGGCCAGCGTCTCGGCGATATGCAGGGCGAAGGAGGGCGTCGCGGCGATGCCGGAGGGCCGGAAGTCACGGAGCAGCAGACACTGACGCGCCGTGTTGCCCGAGGAGGCGGGCACCACGGTCATGCCGATGCGTTCGGCGCCCTGGTGGAATCCGAGGCCGCCCGTGAAGAGGCCGTAGCCGAACGCGACGTGCAGCAGATCGCCCGCCTGCGCTCCGGCGGCCACCATCACGCGCGCCATGACCTCGCGCCAGACGTCGAGGTCCGCCGCGGTATAGCCGACCACCGTCGGCTTGCCCTTCGTGCCCGAGGAGGCATGGAGCCGCGCGAGCTCCGACTGGGGGACGGCGAAGAGCCCGAAGGGGTACTGGGCGCGGAGCTCGCCCTTGCGCGTGAACGGCAGGCGCGCCAGGTCGCCGAGGCTGCGCAGCGAGGCGCCCGACAGGCGCTCCCGGTAGAACGGCACCCGCTCGGCGGCCCAGGCCGCGGTGTCTCCCAGGCGGGTCAGCTGGAGCGCCTCGCGCTCGGCTCGCGGCTGCGTCTCGGCCGCCGTGTTCCAGATCATGAGAGCGTGGTCGGCGCGGTGGATGCGCTCCCTGAGGCTGTCGTCCCGGGGCCGCGGGGCCCCCCCGTGAGCGGTGGCGGTTCGGGAAACTGCTGGTCCACGATCCGGTGATGGCGCAGGCCGATCGCCTCGCGCTGAATCAGGAGCCCGAGCCTTTCGCTGGCGGCGCGGGCGCGCGCCTGCTCATAGGCGGGGCCCAAGCGCGCGCGCGCGTGGGGATCGCTGGCGGCAGCGAGCCGGGCGTCGAGCTCCGCCACCTCGGCCAGGGCCTGCTCTAGGCGCTCGCCAGCGCGGCCGAGAGCCGCCGCCTTCTCGGCAACGATTTCCTTCTCGACGCGCCGCAGCCCGCCCCCGCGGGCGCTCATAGGTCGGAGGGAGCCTCGAAGGCTCCCTCCGAGATCCCTGGTCGGAAGGGGCCCCGCGACCCCCTGGGAACCTCCCCAAGGGGTTGCGCCGGCGAAGCCGGCGCTCGAGGAAGCGCGCGCGACGTTTGGGTTGACACAGGAACGCTCACCGCCGCTCCGCCATCAGCGGAGGCTCCGTCCCAGGCGGTCACCGGCCTCCCCGTAGACCTCGAGCGTGCGATCGATCTGCAGGCGGGCGTCGAACTCGCGCAGGGCGATCTCCCGGGCCCGGCGCCCCATCGCGCTGCGCCGCTCGGCATCCAGCAGCAGCCCGATGGCGGCCTCGGCCAGCGCGGCAGGATCCGCCTTGGTGAGCAGGCCCGTCTCACCGTCACGCACGACCTCGTCGCATCCCGGCGCGTCGACCGCGACGGCGGGCACGCCGCAGGCCGCGGCCTCGGCCAGGACGAGCCCCTGGGTCTCGGTCTCGGAGGCGAACAGGAAGAGGTCGGCGGCCCGATAGCAGGCGGCCAGGGCGTCGTGGGGGCGGACCCCCAGGAAGTGGATGCGGTCCTGGAGCGCCAGCGCATTCGTGAGTCGGCGGAGGTGGTCGGCCTGCGTCCCCTGCCCCACCAGGACGAGCCGCGTGCGGGTCATGGTGCCCGCGACCCGCTCGAACGCTCGTAAGACGCGATCGACGCGCTTTTCACGATCGAGGCGCCCCACGTAGAGAAGCACAAGGCCGCGCGGGTCGAGGCCCAGCGCGCGCCGGGCGGCGATCTGGTCGCCCGGGCTGAAGCGCTCCAGATCGATCCCGGTCGGCACGACCGTGATCGGCGTCGGCACGCCGCGGGCGCGCAGCTCGTCGCGGATGACCGCCGACGGCGCCAGGACGGCGTCGGCGCGCGCGGCGAACCGCGTGCTGAGCCGGACCGCGGCCGCCTCCACCAGGCTGCGGCGGAGCGGCACGTAATGGGCATACTTCTCGTACCGCGTGTGGTAGGTGAAGATGAGCGGGCGGTGTTGCCGGCGGGCGAGCCGGCGGGCAGCGGGCCCCAGCAGGAACGGGTGGTGGGCGTGGAACACGTCGACGTCGAGCCGCCGGATCCGCTCGGCCATCCCCGGCCAGAACGGGACCGCCAGCGAGAACTCGGGGTAGGTCGCGGCGGGAATCGACGGGTAGCGGACGACGCGCGGCTGGCCGGCAACGGCACCAGGGAAGCGGGGGGCGAAGACCCAGACGTCGTGGCCCCGGACCTCGAGGCCGCGGCGGAGCGTCTCGACCGATGTCGTGACGCCCCCGCAGAACGGCAGGTAGTTGTTGGTAAAGAGCGCGACGCGCACCGCGACGACTCGCTAGGTTTTGTTGAACTTCTCGAAATCCTCCGGCTTGATCTTGCCGAGCCACTCGCGGATCTGTTCCGGATCATCGGCCTTCACGGGCTCGGCTTCCTTCGTCGTGACCTCGAGGCTCTTGGCCTTGCGGACGACCTCTTCCTCCACGTAGATGGGCGCGGCCACCCGGAGGGCCAGGGCGATGGCGTCCGAGGGTCGCGAGTCGACCGTGTACTCGGTCTCGCCAACCTGGATGTGAAGCACCGCGAAGAAGGTGTTCTCCTTGAGATCAGTGACGACGACCTTGAGCACGCGCGCGTCGATCGTCTCCAGGATGTTCTTGATCAGATCGTGGGTCATGGGCCGCGGGGTCGAGATCTTCTCGAGCTCGAGCGCGATGGCGTTGGCTTCGAAGATGCCTACCCAGATGGGGAGCGAGCGCTTGTCCTCCTCGTCGCGCAAAATGATGATCGGCATGTTGGACAGTGGGTCGAGCGCCAGCCCGCGCACCTTCATCTCGACAAACATACGGTCTCCTCCGGTAGCGAAGCGAGCGCCCCCCGCAGGCTGTGGGGCAGCACATCGGTGATCTGGATCGCCACGATGTCGCCGACGGCCGCGCGGCCATCCGCCTCGAAGTTCACGACCCGATTGCAGCGCGTGCGGCCCTGGAGCTCGCGGGTGTTCTTGCGGGACGGGCCGTCCACGAGCACGTCGACAACCCGGTCCTGGAGCCGGCGGCTGCGCTCGGCGGCCGCGCGCGCGGCGACCTCCAGCAGACGGCTGTTGCGCTGGGCCTTCACCTCGAGCGGAATCTGCTCAGGCATTGTCGCGGCGGGCGTGCCCGGCCGCGGGGAGTAGCGGAAGACGAAGACGTTGTCGTAGCCGACGCGCTCGACCATATCGAGGGTCGCCTCGAAATCGTCCTCTGTCTCGCCGGGGAAGCCGACGATGAGATCGGTCGAGAGGGCCACCTCGGGCACCGCCTCCCGGAGCTCCGCGATCAGCTCGAGGTAGCGCTGGCGGGTATACCCGCGGTTCATGCGCTCGAGCACGCGGTTGGAGCCCGACTGCAGGGGCAGGTGGACGTATTCGCACACCTTCGGAATGTCGCGGATCGCGTGGATCAGCCGGCTCGTGAAGTTGAAGGGATTCGAGGTGGTGAAGCGGATGCGCTCGATGCCCTCGATCGCCTCGACGCGCTCCATCAGCGCCGCGAGATCGGTGAGCGGCGCGAGGTCGCGGCCGTACATCTCCACCGTCTGGCCGAGGAGTGTCACTTCCCGGCAGCCTTCGGCGGCCAGTCCGCGGACCTCGGCCAGGATGGACTCGGGCGAGTGGCTCCGCTGGCGTCCGCGGGTCACGGGCACGACGCAGAAGGTGCAGCGCTTCTCGCATCCTTCCATGACCGTCACGTAGGACTTCAGGTGCGAGGTGCCCGCGGGCGTCGCCGTGATCTTCACCAGCGGGGCCTCGCCGGTTTCCAGCACGGGGCGGCCTTCCCGTTTCACCCGCTCCACCAGCTCGCCGACCTTGGCGATGGCGGGCGAGCCGAAGACCAGGTCGACGCCCGCCGCGCGCCGCTGGATCTCGCCCTGGTGGAGCTGGGCCATGCATCCCATGACGCCGACGATCAGCTCGGGCCGCCGGGCTTTGAGGGCGCGCAGCTGTCCCAGTTTGGAGAAGACTTTCTCCTCGGCCTTCTCGCGGATCGCGCAGGTGTTGACGAGGATGAGGTCGGCCTCCGTCTCGCTGTCGGTCAACTCGTAGGCGTGCGCCTTGAGCAGCCCGGCGACGCGCTCCGAGTCGTACTCGTTCATCTGACAGCCATACGTGATCAGGTGGAGCTTGGCCATGGCAGTCCGAGGATCTGGACGTCGAATTGACCGTAGCACCCGCTCTGGGTGAAGTCAACGGACCGCGGGCGGGCCGAGCGCGCGAGCGCACCCGGCCCGCGGCGGGTGGCGAACAGTCAGCGGCTAATCGATCTCCTGGGGGCGGCCCCGGCCGCCGACGGCGACGCGCGAGCCTGTCCCCTCACCGCCCGCGGCTCCATGGCCGTTGGTGCCGAACGTGAGGGGGGGTTTCACTTCGAACTGCCGCTCCAGGCGGGCCCGCCGCTCCTTCCAGCCCTCCTGGTACTCCAGCTCGTCCTCGGGCAGCGTGGCTGGCTGCTTGATCCCGTGGGCCAGGCGGAACTGGATTGCCAGCTCGGAGGCGCGCCGCCGCACCTCGTCCCAGGGCGTCCCCAGGGAGAACTGGTCGGAGATGGCACCGATGCGGCCGGTGTGGATGTTGCAGGACAGCGTGACCGCCGAGATGATGGGCCCCGACCAGAAGGACGTCTGCGAGTTGATCGGCATCGGCAGGATGTGCAGGTAGTGGCTGCCCCGGCAGTCCCCGGCCACCATCGGGCAGGCGGCCCACGGCGAGGTGATCTCGCCGGGCGCCGGCCAGTCACCCTGGGCGAAGGCCAGCAGCACCGGGTCGTCCTTGCCGCCGTAGGTGAAGCCCTTCTTGGTCTTGATGTTGTGCAGCCGCTCGGCCGAGCAGACGTAGCCCAGCTGGTCCGCCTCGCCCTTGTCGTTGCGGCTCCAGATCCGCGCCACCACGAAGCGCGACGACCGGCACAGGCCCTCGATGTCGTAGAGGTCCTCGGGCGCGCGGAGCCGGATCACCTTCTCCTGGAGCCCCTTGGCCAGCTCCTCCATCTTGCCGTCCAGCGCGCGCTGATCACGCGGATGCGCGCCCGCCTCGATGGCTTGGGCCTTGGTGTCGAGGTCGACGATCTCCAGGATGTAGCCGCGCTTCATCTTCGAAGAGGCGATGACGAGGCCGGTGTTGAAACGGGGCAGCAGGTAGGCGCCAGTAGCGTAGTAGTTGAATGCCATCGGCTCCGTCTTGTCGGCGAAGGAGACGAGCACCGTCTGCGATGCGTTGTCCATGCGCACCGGCAGCGGCAGCGCCACCGTCGCCGGGCCGGCGCCGCGCAGATTTCCCGTGAACGCATCGGCGATCAGGTCCTGGCCCGGCCCGTACAGCCCCAGCTCGGCCGCCTTATGTGCGCCCTCCTGGAGGGCGTCCCACATCAGCTCGTCGACCACGCTCATGTCCACCGTTTCGGCCATGATCCCGGTGACGGCGACGTCGTCGCCCGTGTGCGTGACGATCAGCGACGTGAAGATCGGTTCGCCCCGGTACGCGTTGTTCTCGAGGACGACCTTGGCCACGACCGACTTCACTTCCTCGGCGGCGACGACGTGACCACCGACACCCCCCACGTCGGCCTTGGTCGCCTTGATATAGCGCTGGACGAGCGCCGGGTTCTTGGCGAAGACGTAGGCCTTGTACGAGAAGATGTTCGGCGAGTTGGTGACGGGGATCTTTTCGGCCACGGTCTGGGGAAGGCCAGCCAGGTCGTCCTTGGACTGGTGGTAGTCGGTCATCTTGGGCTGCAGCTTGCCGTCGGCCGGGCCGTATCGCTTGGCTGCCATGCGCGTCCTCCTTCTCCTGTGGCACGTGTGGGGGCTGAAGAAACCCGTGACGATTCGGAGGATAACGGGGGTACACTGGCGTCGTCAAGCAAGATCTTTACGACTGTGAAATTAATTTCTCACCGCCCCGGCGAGCTGAGGCAGATGGTCCAGTGCCTGGAGCTCTACTACCGCCAGGGGCGCAGCCAGAAGGACATCGCCAGCGCCCTGGGCGTGTCGGCGGCGACCGTCTCCCGGCTGCTCAAGCGCGCCTTCGACGAGGGCCTGGTCCGCGTGGAGCTGGACCTGCCCCGCACCCAGGAGCTGGAGACGGCCCTCGCCGAGCGCTTCGGCCTGCGCGACGTGGTGGTCATCGCCGCCGGCGGCCGCGGCGACGTCAAGGAGGAGCTGGGCGTGGCCGCCGCGGCCTACTTCGAGAAGGTCGCCGCCAACGGCATGCGGGTGGGCCTATCCTGTGGGTTCACGCTCTACCACACCATCCGGGCCCTGCGGGAGCGCCGGGTCCGCGACCTGGCGCTCTATCCCCTCTCCGGAGAGAGCACGCTCAAGCTCGTGGATCTGTCGCCCAACACGCTGGCGGGGATGATGGCGGCCAAGTACCGTCCCCACGTGACGGCCTACGCCCTGCCGGTGCAGCACCTCGTCTCCCTCCGGCAGATCGAGCGCGAGCGGCGGCGGCTCTTGCGCGACCCCGAGGTCCGGCAGATCTACGAGGCGGCCCAGGCGGTGGACATCGCGCTGGTCGGCGTCGGCCAGATCGGCGAGCAGACGCCCGGCTTCTGCTCCCTGGCCGAGTCCTACGGCGTGAGCGTCAAGCGGCTGCGGGAGTTCGGGATCGTGGGCGAGATCAACTATCAGCCCTTCGACGCCGAGGGCCGGATCGTCGACGAGCCCGAGCTGCGGGCGCTGATGCGGCGGGTCCTGTCGGTGGGGGGCGAGCGTTTGCAAGATCTGTCGCGCCGTGACGACCGCTACGTCATCGCCGTCGCCGGCGGCAAGTCGAAGATCGAAGCCGTGCGCGGCGCGCTGCGGGGCCGGTTCATGAACGTCCTCGTCACCGACGAAGACGTCGCCCAGGCGGTCCTGAAGCGGTAGGACGTGAGCGGGCAGCGGGCCGGGGTCCACCGACCCGTTCGCGCGTCGCGCCCCAGCCGGCGCCGATCCGATTCGAGCGCCGGCTTTGCCGGCGCCATCGGGGCCTGGGGGAGGTTTCGGAGGGGGCCGTCGAGGCCCCTCCGATGAGCTAGCGCGGCAGGGATTCTTCTTCGAAGGCGCCGATACGGCGGAACTTGTCGTATCGCTCGGTGACCAGGGTCTCGGGGCTCTTGGTGCGCAGCTCTCGGAGGTGCTCCGTCAGCACAGCGCGCAGATTCGCTGCCGCTCCCTCCCAGTCCCGATGGGCGCCCCCCGGCGGCTCGGACACGATGGCATCGATGACGCCGAGCCGGAAGAGGTCGCGCGCGGTGATCTTCATGATCTCTGCGGCCTCCGACGCCTTGGCCGCGTCGCCCCAGAGGATGGCCGCGCAGCCCTCGGGCGAGATGACGGAGTAGACCGCGTGCTCGAGCATGAGCACGCGGTTGGCGATGCTGATGGCCAGGGCGCCGCCACTGCCCCCCTCGCCGGTGACGACGGCGACGACGGGGATGCGGAGCGCGGCCATCTCACGGAGATTCCGGGCAATTGCCTCGGCCTGGCCGCGCTCCTCGGCGCCGACGCCGGGATAGGCGCCGGGCGTATCGATGAAGCTGATGACCGGCTTGCCGAACTTTTCGGCCAATTGCATGAGTCGGAGCGCCTTGCGGTAGCCTTCCGGGTGCGGCATCCCGAAATTGCGCGCGATCTTCTCTCGCGTCTCCCGCCCCTTCTGGTGACCGATCACCACGATCCCGTGGCCATCGAAGCGCGCGAGCCCCCCGACGATGGCCGGGTCGTCGCCATAGAGCCGGTCGCCATGGAGCTCGATGAAGTCCTCCAAGAGCAGCCGGTAGAAGTCGCGGGTATGGGGACGACGCTGGTGGCGCGCCATCTGCGTCGTCTGCCAGGCCGTGAGGCTGGCGAAGGTCTTCTGGCGGAGGCGCTGGAGCCGCTCTTCGAGCTTGGCGATCTCCTCGCGCTGGGCGGGATCGTCCTGGGCCTGGAGCTCCGCGATGCGGGCTTCCAGCTCCAGCAGCGGCTGCTCGAACTCAAGCGCTTCCGGCATGCTCGACGATGGCGGCGGTGGGCCCGAGCAGCGCGCCCAGCTTGGCGAGCAGGTCGGGGCTGGGATCGACCGCGAGGCCGCGCGACCTCACGACGACCTCTTGGGACGGTAAGAGGAGGTGGACGAAGACGGGAACGCGTCCCGGGTGCTCGGCGCAGAGCTGCCTGACGGCGGCGAGCAGGGCTTGGGGATCCTCCCGGACGCCGATGCGGACCCGGAGCGTGGTCGGCTCTCCGGTGGCGGCCATCGCGGGTCCGTTGGCCAGCGCCCGCTCGAGCGGGCGGACGTCCTCGGCGAGCACCACGCGTCCCTTGTCACTGTCGTCGACCCGTCCCCGGATGAGCAGCGGCTCGCTGGCGTGGAGCGATTCCGCCGCGGCCTTGAACGGTTCGGGGAAGATGGTCACCTCCACCGTGCCGTCCATGTCCTCCAGGGTGAGAAAGGCCATGCGATTGCCGCTCTTGGTCGACGTCTCCTTGAGGGCGACCACCTGGCCGAAGAGGAGCACGCGGCTGCCGGGGCTCTTGGCGACCAGCTCCCCCGAGCGCGTGATGCCGAGCGACTCCACCAGCGGCTGGTAGCGGGCCAGCGGATGCCCGGAGACGTAGAAGCCCAGCACCTCCTTCTCGAACGCCAATCGCTGGTCGGCGTCCCATTCGGGGACGGGGCCGACGGCCTCGTCGGGCGGCCGGGCCGGCGCCGAGGGCAGCAGGTCGAAGAACGAGGCCTGGCCCTCGGCGCGTTCGCGCTGCTGTCGCTGCCCGGCCTCGAGCGCGATGTCGGCGCTGGCCATCAGGTGGGCGCGCGGCAGGCCCAGAGAGTCGAAGGCGCCGGCCTTGATGAGGCTGTCCAGCACGCGGCGATTCACCAGCCTCAGATCGACCCGCGCGCAGAAGTCCTGGAGGCTCTTGAAGGGGCCGGCCTCGTCGCGGGTGGCCAGAATCGATTCCATCGCCGCTTCGCCCACGTTCTTGATCGCGGCCAGCCCGAAGCGGATGGCATCGCCGCAGACGCTGAACTTCACGGTCGACACGTTGACGTCGGGCGGATCGACCCGGATGCCCATTGCCCGGCACTCTTCGATGTACTTGACGATCTTGTCGGTGTCGCCCATTTCCGACGTCAGCAGCGCCGCCATGAACTCCACGGGATAGGTCGCCTTGAAGTAGGCCGTCTGGTAGGCGACCAGCGCGTAGGCCGCCGCGTGCGACTTGTTGAATCCGTACCCCGCGAACTTCTCCATCAACTCCCACACGTGCTCGGCCTTGGCGGCCGGAGTGCCGCGCTCGCGGCAGCCGGCGATGAACTTGTCGCGCTGCTGCGCCATGAGATCGCGGTCCTTCTTGCCCATGGCCCGGCGGAGCATGTCCGCCTCGCCCATGGTGAAGCCCGCCATCTCGGAGGCGATCTGCATGATCTGCTCCTGGTAGACCATGATGCCGTACGTCTCGCGGGTGAACTTCTCCATGGCCGGGTGCTCGTAGGCGATCTTGGCCCGGCCATGCTTGCGGTTGATGAAGTCCGGGATCAGCTCCATCGGTCCCGGCCGGTAGAGCGACACCATCGCGATGACATCTTCGAGACTCGAAGGCCGGAGGCCGCGGAGAGCGTCGCGCATGCCTGCCGACTCCAGCTGGAAGACACCGAAAGTCTTGGCCTCCGAGAGCATCAGGTAGGTCTTGGCGTCGTCGAGCGGCAGCGCGTCGAGGTCGATCTCGATCTCGCGCGACTGGTGGATGAGCCTTACCGTGTTGGCGAGCACGGTGAGCGTCCGCAGCCCCAGGAAATCCATCTTGAGGAGGCCGAGCTTCTCGATCGGCCCCATGGCGTAGCCCGTGATCAGCTCGGGCCGCTTGGGGTCCTTGTAGAGGGGAATGTACTCGTCCAGCGGCTCGTCGGCGATGACCACCGCCGAGGCGTGGACCGAGGCGTGCCGCGTGCACCCCTCGAGCGTGCGGGCGACCTCCCACAGCTCGCGCACGTTCCCCTGGGTTCGCACCATCTCGGCCAGGGGCGGCGATTTCTGGTACGCCTCCTCCAGCGTGATGTTCAAGGGGAAGGCCGGCACCAACTTGGCGATCCGATCGACGTCCGCGTACGTCATCCCCAGGACGCGGCCCACGTCCCGGATGGCCGCCTTCGCCCCCAGCGTGCCGAACGTGATGATGTGGGCGACCCGGTCCCGCCCGTAGCGGTCGGCCACGTAGCGGATGACTTCGTCCCGGCGGTCGTCGGCGAAGTCGATGTCCATGTCCGGCATCGAGATCCGTTCCGGATTCAAGAACCGCTCGAACAGCAGGCCGTACCGGAGGGGGTCGATGTTCGTGATGCCGAGGCAATAGGCGACGAGCGAGCCGGCCGACGAACCGCGCCCGGGGCCGACGGCGATCCCCTGCTCGCGCGCGTAGCGGATGAAGTCCCAGACGACCAGGAAGTACCCGGCGAAGCCCATCTTCTCGATGATGCTGAGCTCATGGCCCAGCCGGGCCTCGACGCCGTCGCCGGGCGTCGACCCGTAGCGCCGGCGGAGTCCCTCCCGGGCCAGGTGCTCGAGGTAGCTCTCGAGCGTGTGGCCGTCGCGGACGACGTAGCGCGGCAGGTGGAAGCTGCCGAACTCGAGCGTCAGATTACAGCGCTCGGCCACGGCCAGGGTGTTCCGGCAGGCCTCGGGCAGCTCGGTGAAGACGCCGGCCATCTCCTCGGCCGATTTCAGGTAGAACTCGTTGGTGGCGAACCGCCAGCGCTTGGCGTCGAGCAGGGTCGTCCCGGTCTGGATACAGAGCAGTGCCTCGTGGGCCTTGGCGTGGCCGGCCTCGAGATAGTGGGAGTCGTTGGTGCCCACGATGGGCGCGGCCAGGGCCCCGGCGATGCGGAGGGTCTCTCCAGTGACCTTCGCCTGCTCCTCCAGGCCGTGAGCCTGGACCTCCATGAAGTAGTGGTCCTTGCCGAAGACCTCCCGGTGCCAGCCCGCCGCCTCCCTGGCGCGCTCCAGCTCGCCCGCCGAGATGAGCCGCGACACCTCGGAGTTGAGGCAGCCGGAGAGGACGAGTAGGCCGTCGGCGTGGGCGGCCAACAGCTCCCGGTCGACGCGCGGCTTATAGTAGAACCCCTCCAGGTAGGCCCGGGAGACGAGCTTGATGAGGTTCTTGTAACCCGTGAAGTTCCGGACGAGGACGGTCAGGTGGTTGGCGCCCTCGTAGCCTCCGTCCTGTGACCCGCGCTCCTTGCGGCTGCCGGGCGCCACATAGAGCTCGCACCCGATGATGGGCTTGATGCCGGCCTTCTGGGCGGCCAGGTAGAAGTCGATGGCGCCGAACAGGCTGCCGTGGTCGGTGAGCGCGAGGGCCGGGAAGCGCAGCTCCTTCGCCTTGAGGACGAGCTTTTCGAGCTGGGCGGCGCCATCGAGAAGACTGTACTCGGAGTGGACGTGGAGGTGGACGAACTCGCTGTGCTGCATGTCAGATCGGGTCACTCCCACTCGATCGTGCTCGGCGGCTTGGAGGAGACGTCGAAGACGACCCGGTTGATGCCCTTCACCTCGTTGATGATCCGGTTGGAGATCCGGCCCAGCAGATCATAGGGCAGCCGCGCCCAGTCCGCCGTCATCGCGTCCTGGCTCATCACCGCCCGCAGCGCGATCACCTGCGCGTACGTGCGGAAGTCTCCCATGACACCCACCGTGCGCACCGGCAGCAGGACCGCGAAGGCCTGCCACAGCTCGCGCTCGAGCCCGGCCCCGCGCACCTCGTCTTGGACGATGGCGTCCGCCTCGCGCAGCAGGTCGAGGCGCTCGGGCGTCACTTCGCCGAGCACCCGGATGGCCAGGCCCGGGCCGGGGAACGGCTGGCGCCAGACGATCTCGGATGGAAGACCAAGAAGTTCACCGACTCGTCGAACTTCGTCTTTGAACAGCTCTCGAAGAGGTTCGAGCAACTTGAAGGTCATCTTCGTCGGCAGCCCGCCCACATTATGGTGCGTCTTGATCGTGGCCGACGGCCCCTTGAAGGACACCGATTCGATCACATCGGGATACAGCGTACCCTGGGCCAACCAGGGGATCTCTCCGAGCCGCCGGGCCTCGTCCTCGAAGACCCCGATGAACTCCGCGCCGATGCGCTTGCGCTTCAGCTCGGGATCCGTGACGCCGCGCAGCGCGTCGAGGAAGCGCCGGGAGGCCTCGACATGAACGAGATTCATCTTGAAGGCGTCACGGAAGGTGTGGACGACGGACTCGGGCTCCCCTTTCCGGAGCAGGCCGTTGTCCACGAACATGCACGTGAGCTGATCGCCGACGGCGCGATGGACCAGGACCGCGGCGACGGCGGAGTCCACGCCTCCGGACAGGGCGCACAGCACGCGGTCGCGCCCCACCTGGTTGCGGATCGACTCGACCGTCGTGTCGATGAAGGAAGTCATGGACCACGAGCGCTTGACCTGGCACACCTCGAGGAAGTTCTCAAGGAGCTTCCGCCCCTGGGGGGTGTGGGCCACCTCGGGGTGGAACTGCACTGCGTAGAGACGGCG
Organism: Candidatus Rokubacteria bacterium 13_1_40CM_69_27; assembly: GCA_001917535.1. Lineage (GTDB taxonomy): Bacteria > Methylomirabilota > Methylomirabilia > Rokubacteriales > CSP1-6 > MNEF01. The sequence goes on along the minus strand of MNEF01000083.1, from coordinate 48,693 downwards.
ATGCTCGTCAGCCATGGCGGCGACGGGACAGTTCGGCGTGGAGCCGAGCATCTCGAACCCCTTGGGAGGCCGCAGTACGGTGTCGCCGTGGCTCATCCAGACGCTGAGCCGCCCATCGTGCTCGGGCTCGATCCCCTTGAAGAGCCGGCTCGAGCCGTGGAGCGTCACTTCGGCAGCCCCATACTCGCGCCGCTGAGCAGGTGCGACGTGGCCGCCCAGGAGATAGCCCATCGCCTGCATTCCGTAACAGATCCCGAGGATCGGCACCCCCGTCTCGAAGAGCGCCTTCGGCGGCAGGGGTGCGCCCTCCTCGTACACGCTCGAGGGCCCACCGGACAGGATGATCCCCTGGTAGGCGTCGGCGAGGAGCGCGTCGAGAGGATGGGTGCATGGGACGATCTCGGAGTAGACGGACATCTCCCGGATCCGGCGGGCGATGAGCTGAGTGTATTGCCCTCCGAAATCGAGAACTGCGATTTTGTCAGCCGCGTCCACAGCCCCGATCCGCGGCCGAGCTACCGGGGACGCCCGAGCTTCTGAGCCTGCTGGAAGACCTTGCCTTCGGTCTTGATCGCCGGGGCGATGATCAGCTCCGTCAACTGGAGTTCGCGGATGTTGCGCGCTCCCACCGAGCCCATGCACGTGCGGATGGCGCCGATGAGGTTCAGCGTGCCCTCCTCGGTGAACGCCGGCCCGAAGAGAATCTGCTCCAGCGGCCCGGCGATGCCGACGCGGATGCGCGTGCCGCGCGGCAGGTTCTGGTGCGGCGTGGCCATGCCCCAGTGGTAGCCACGCCCGGGGGCCTCGATGGCGCGGGCGAAGGCCGAGCCGATCATGACGGCGTCGGCACCCGAGGCCAGGGCCTTGCAGACATCACCGCCCGTCGTCATGCCGCCATCGGTGACGATGGGAACATAGCGCCCCGTCTGCTTGTAGTAAAAGTCGCGGGCGGCCGCCGCGTCGACCGTCGCCGTCACCTGGGGCACCCCCAGCCCCAGCACTTCACGGCTGGTGCAGGCCGCGCCCGGCCCGACGCCGATCAACAGCGCGTCGGTGCCGCACTCCATGAGCTCGAGGCATGCCTCGTAGGTGACGACGTTGCCGATGATGAGGGGAATGGCGAGCTGCTTCTTGAGACGACGGAAATCGAGCGGCGTGTACTCGGTGGCGAGGTGACGCGCCGTGGTGACGGTGGACTGCACCACGAAGACGTCGGCCCCCGCCTCTTGCGCGATCTGCGCGAAGCGCTCGGCGCGCTGAGGAATGGAGGAGACGACCGCGGGTCCCCCCCCCTTTTTGACCTCCTGGATCCGCCGGTGGATCAGTTCTTCCTTGATCGGCTCGCCATAGATCGACTGGATGATCTTGGTGGCTTCCTCCTGGCTGGCCGAGACGATCCGTTCGAGCACCTCGTCGGGATTCTCGTAGCGGGCGAAGATGCCCTCCAGGTTGAGCACGGCCAGGCCGCCCAGGCGCCCCATCTCGACGGCCAGGCGCGGCCCCACGACGCCATCCATGGCCGCTGCGATGATGGGCAGGTCGAACCGGCGTCCACAGAGCTCCCAGGAGATGTCGACCTCGTTCGGATTGACGGTGACGGTCCCGGGGACGAGCGCGATATCGTCGAACCCGTACGCCACCCTCGCCTTACGGCCTCGGCCGACCCACATCCCCATCAGAGCCCCCCTTCTCCGCGGGTTAAGGAGCCATCGCGGCGCCCTGTATATAGGGATCGCCGCTCATCCCTACCACTAGATTTAGTGCAGTATAAAACGCGCCGGCCCAGCCTGTCAACGCGCGCCTCCGGCCCGCTCGTACAGGAGCCGGAGCCCCTCGAGCTTCAGGTCGGGGTTGACGTGCTGGATCGAGCGCGTCACGCCGGCAATCAGCGAGACCAGACCCCCGGTGGCCACCACCGCGGGGGCGCCGCCCATCTCGTGCTTCATCCGATCGACAATCCCGTCCACGAGACCCGCCCAGCCGTAGACGATCCCCGACTGGATGTTGGTGATGGTGTCGCGGCCGATCGCCTGGGGCGGCTGCACCAGCTCGACGCGAAAGAGCCGGGCCGCCCGGCTGATCAGCGCCTCCACCGAAATCCCGAGCCCCGGCGCGATGGCGCCGCCGATGAACTCGCGGCGGGCGTTGACGCAGTTGAAGGTGGTCGCCGTTCCGAAATCGATGACGATCAGTGGCGCTCCGTAGAGCGCCTCGCCCGCCACGGCGCCGAGGATCCGGTCCGGACCGACCTCGCGGGGATTCTCCACCGCCAGCACCAGGCCCGTGTTGACGCCGGGCTCAACGAAGAACGCGGTGCGCGCAAAATACTTCTCGCACATCCCCTCGAGTGTCTGCTGGACCGGAGGCACGACGTTCGAGATGGCGATGCCGGTGACGTCCTGGGGCTGGATGCCCCGTGTGCGCAGCAGCGTCTCGATGAAGACGCCGTACTCGTCCGCGGTCTGCTCGCGGCGGCTGGTGAGTCGCCACGACACGCGCAGGCGGCCGCCGTCGAAGACGCCGATCGTGGTATTCGTGTTGCCGACGTCGGCGACCAGGAGCACGGCTATCCTTCGATGGGGCCGGAGAGCACGCGCCGGAGGCCCGCGCCGTCCTGGAGCAGGAGCGCGCCCTCGAGGTCGACATCGACCGCTAGGCCCGCTCCGCCGTCGACGCTGACCCGCCGTCCGATGGTCCCGCTCAGCGCAAGCCAGCGCTCGCGGACGGGCGCGAAACCGTCCGCCTCCAGGCGGGCCCGCCAGAGGTCGAACGCGCTGAGGAGCGCGGCCAGGACCTGCTCACGTTCGACCGTCCGGCCGGTCTCCAGCGCGACCGATGTCGCTCGCCCCTCGAGCTCGGCCGGGAAGCGCCGCTGGGTCAGGTTGACGCCGATGCCGACAACGACGGTCGCGGCCACCGCGCTGATGCGCGACTCCAGCAGGATACCGGCGATCTTGCGGTCGCCGACGAGGACGTCGTTCGGCCACTTGAGCGTGGGCCGGAGCCCGGCGACCCCGTCCAGCGCCTCGGCCACGGCGATCGCGGTAGCGTACGACAGCAGCGGCAGGCGCGGCAGCGCCAGGCGCGGGCGGAGCACGATCGAGACGAGAAGGCCCGTACCCGGCTCGTCGTTCCACGCCCGGCCCCGTCGCCCTCTCCCGGCGGTCTGGTGATCGGCGAGGACGACGGTGCGATCGGCCGCGCCGCGCTCGGCTAGCTCGAAGGCCACGGCCTGCGTCGATTCCACGGCGCCGAGCCTGACGATCGCCGGCGCCGCCGCGGTCGGAGGGCGGGCCCCCTTCACCGGGGCTCTTCTCGGATCCAGGCCAGGCTGCCTTCCAGCTTGGCCTGGAGCTGGCGCTGCTCGGCGAGACGCTGGCGCTCCTTCTCGACCACCGGCGCCGGCGCCCGCTCGACGAACTCGGGCCGGGCCAGCTTGGCCTCCAGGAACGCGACGGCGTCGGCCGCGCGCTTGATCTCCTTTTCGAGCCGCGCCCGCTCGGCGGTGAGGTCCACCACGCCGGCTAGCTTCACGTAGATCTCGGAGGGGCCCACCACGGCGAGCGCCGAGCCGGCCGGCCGCCTCGCCCGGGGATCGCTCGTCAGGCGGCCGCGCGCCAGAGCTTCGATGAGCGGGGCCTGGGCGGTGAAGAGCGCCTCCTGCTTGCCCACCGGACGCAGCGTGACCTCCAGGGTGACGCCGGGCGCAATCCGCATCTCGCCGCGGATGTTGCGCACGGCGGTGATCACGTCCATCACGGCGCCCATGGCGCGCTCGGCATCGCCGTCCAGCTGACGGCGGGTCGCCCGCGGGTAGGGCGCCACCATGATCGACTCCCCTCGCCTGGCGCCCTCCGGAAGTCGCTGCCAGATCTCCTCCGTGATGAACGGCATGAAGGGATGGAGGAGCCGGAGCGTCAATTCCAGAACCGTGATGAGGCGGTGCTGGGTCCTCAGGCGCTCGGCGGGTTCGGCCGGGCGGTAAAGCGATATCTTGGCGACTTCGAGGTACCAGTCGCACAGCTCGTGCCAGAGGAACTGGTAGATCGCCGATGCCGCGTCGTTGAAGCGATAGCGCCGCAGGTGCTCGCGGACCGACGTGATGGTGGCCGCGAGCCGGCTGGCGATCCAGCGGTCGGCCAGCGCGGGTGCGAGCTTGGCGGCGCGCCCGGGGTCGTAGCCGTCGAGGTTCGACAGCACGAACCGCGCCGCGTTCCAGAGCTTGTTGGCGAAGTTGCGGTACCCCTCGATGCGCTCCTCGGCCAGCCGGATGTCCCGGCCCTGGGCGGCCAGCGCGGCCAGCGTGAAGCGGAAGGCATCCGTCCCGTACTGGTCCATCATCACCAGCGGATCGATGACGTTGCCCTTCGACTTCGACATCTTCTGGCCTTCGGCGTCGCGCACCAGCGCGTGGATGTAGACGTCGCGGAACGGGACGTCACCCATGAAGTGCAGCCCTAGCATGGCCATGCGGGCAACCCAGAAGAAGAGGATGTCGAAGCCGGTGACGAGCACCGAGGTGGGATAGAAGGTCTTGAGCTCGGCGGTGTCGTCGGGCCAGCCGAGCGTCGAGAAGGGCCAGAGGCCGGACGAGAACCACGTGTCGAGCACGTCCGGGTCCTGGCGCAACGGTCCCCGGCATCGGGGACAGGCCGTCAGGTCGGTGCGGGAGACGTGCACGGAGCCGTCGGCGTCGCAGTACCAGGCGGGAATCCGATGGCCCCACCAGAGCTGGCGCGAGATGCACCAGGGGCGGATGTTCTGCATCCAGTGGTCGTAGGTCTTGGTCCAGGCGCGCGGCACGATCTTGATCCGCCCTTCGCGCACCGCCTTGATCGCCCGCTCGGCCAGCGGCTTCACGTTCACGTACCACTGCTTGGACACGAGGGGCTCGACGATCGTCCGACAGCGATAGCAGACCCCGACCGCGTGGCGATAGGGCTCGATCCGCTCGATGAGGCCGAGCTTCTTCATGTCCTCCACGATCCGCTTCCGGCACTCGAAGCGGTCGAGGCCGGCGTACTTCCCTGCCTCGGCCGTCATCCTGCCGTCGAAGCCGATGACGGTGCGGATCGCAAGGTTGTGCCTCCGCCCGATCTCGAAGTCCACGGGATCGTGGCCCGGGGTCACCTTGATGACGCCGGTGCCGAAGCCGGGGTCCACCGCCTCGTCGGCGACGACCTTCATCCGGATCGTGCCCTCCACCGAGGGGATCTCGAGCTCCTGTCCGACGTACTGCGCGTAGCGCTTGTCCCGGGGGTGAACGGCCAGGCCCGTGTCACCGAGCTTGGTCTCGGGGCGCACGGTCCCCAGCGTCAGCGGGCCGTACTTGATGTAAACAAACTCCGCGTCCTGCTCCTCGCGCTCGACCTCGAGGTCGGACAGCACCGTCTGACACCGGGGGCACCAGTTGACGATGTAGTCATCGCGGTAGACCAACCCCTCCTCCCAGAGCCGCACGAACACCTCGCGGACGGCACGGGAGAGCCCCGGATCCATGGTGAAGCGCTCGCGCGACCAATCGCACGAGCAGCCCAGGCGCTTGAGCTGGCGGATGATGGTCCCACCCAACTCCTGCTTCCACCGCCAGACCCGCGTGACGAACGCTTCGCGCCCCAGGTCCTCCTTGGTCTTGCCCTCGGCGGCGAGCTGGCGCTCGATGACGACCTGCGTCGCGATCCCCGCGTGGTCCGTCCCCGGCACCCAGAGCGTGTTGAAGCCGTCCATCCGCTTCATGCGGACGAGGATGTCCTGGAGCGTGTCGTTCAGCGCGTGGCCAATGTGAAGCGATGCGGTCACGTTCGGCGGAGGGATCACGATGCAGTAGGGCTTCTTCGGCGAGGCGGGATCGGCGTGGAAGTAGCCACGCTTCTCCCACTCGGGGTACCAGCGCGCCTCCACGACGGACGGATCGTAACGGTCCGCGATCGGCGCCGGCGGGGAGCTCATGAACGAGCCACTATTGTAGCACCGGGTTGGCGGCGGTGAGTCGCCACTGGCCGCCGCTCCGATGGAACGTCAACGCCCACGGCCCGAGATCGCCCGCCGACGCGGCCACCGACACCGCCCCCGGGTTCGCCCCGTCGGGCGCGTCGCACGCCAGCTCCCGCTCGAGCCGGGCGGGCAGCTTCTGACGGAGCTGAGCGTCGGGTACCAGGGTCGCCAGCGTGGCGCGATTGCCGGCGGCGAGCGCCTCCAGGAGCCCGGCCACCGAACGGTGCAGCGCCAGGTGCCAGGCGTTGTACTGCCGGCGGGCCACGCGGACGAAAGTGCCGGGGTCGGGGGCCAGGCGATAGACATCCTCCTGTTCCGTTTGTTGATCGCAGCCGGGGATCCAGCCGGGATACTGCAGCTCGTAGCGGATCCGGACCTCGCCGCCGCGCAGGCGGTACTCGCGGGCCATGAGGCCGTCGGGAAAGAGCTCGGCCGTGCTCCAGACGACGGCCACCTCGTCCCCGCGCTGGCGGACGAGGTCGAGCCGGAGCGCGCGCGTCCCCCGCCCGGTGAGCAGGCCCTCCCACACGACGAGGAACTGCGAGCCGGCGGCCGCCGGGGGCAGCTCGTAGAGGCTGGGACGCCCCTCGCGCTGCAGGGCGGCGATGAGCTGCGCCTCGCCACGCGGAGCGCCGTACAGGCGCACCGAGCTGCTTCCCGCGCCCTCGCTCACCTGAAAGGCGCCGACGGTGAGACGGCCGATGCGCGTGATGCGGAGCGACGCGCCACCCCACGCCTCCGCGAACGCGTCCAGACGATCCTGGAGGAACGCCGGCGAGGCGAAGACGTCGCCGCTGGCGAGGTTCTCGACGACTTCGTCGTCGAGGAGCGCGTAGACCTCGCGGTAGGCCTCGCCCGCGCGAGCGGGATCGGTGACCTCGGCGAGGGTGAGCCGCGTGGCCGCCAGCGTCCGAAAGCGGTCGAGCCGATCGGAGGGGTCGGTGGCCCGCACCGGCGCGGCGACCAGCACGACGTGCGCGAGAATCGTCAGCGACACCAGCGATGTCCGGCTCACGGGCCTATGGTACAACAGAGCGGTGAGGCTGCCGCGGCTGGCGGTCCTGGACCGGTACTTCTTGCGCGAGCTGCTGTCGCCCTTCGTGCTCGGCGTCGCCCTCTTCACGTTCTTCCTCGTCATCGATCGCATCTATCACCTGACCGAGCTGGTGATCACCAAGGGCGTGCCGTTTCATCTGGTGATCCAGCTCCTCGTCTTCATGCTCCCCTCCTTCCTGGCCCACACGCTGCCGATGGCGCTGCTGGTCGCCGTGCTCCTGGCCGGGGGCCGCATGGCGGGAGACCTGGAGATCGTGGCCTTCAAGGCCGCCGGCCTGAGCCTGCTGCGGTTGTTCCGTCCGGTGTTGCTGGCCGCCCTCATCGTCACCCTGACCACCGCCGCCCTGACTCTGGTCCTGAACCCGCTGGCCAATCGCGAGTTCCAGCGGCAGCTGTTCAAGATTCTGCAGGCGCGGGCGGTCAGCGGACTCCAGGAACGGGTTTTCAATACGAGCTTCGCGGACCTGACGATCTTCGTGGAGGATATCAGCGCCTCCCAGGTCGCTCTGCGCGGCGTGATCGTCTCGGACGAGCGGGACCCGAAGCTCACCCGCATCATCACCGCGAGCGACGGGCGCCTGCTCACCGACGAGGCCAGCCGGCGGATCACGCTGCGCCTGCTCAACGGCGGCATCAACGAGGCGGACGTGGCCCCGGTCGATCTGCCTAGGGAGATCGTGACGGAGGGGTCGCCGACTGGCGGCGCCGCCGACTCCCGGCGCTACCGGTACACGGCGTTTTCAGTCTACGACATGACGCTGGCCCTGGAGTCGCCGCTCAAGGCGTCGGCGCGGCTCGACAAGCCGGAGAAGGACCTGGGGTTCCGCCAGCTCCGCCAGAAGATCGAGGAACTGGGGGATGACGCCTACAACCGGCGGCCGTACGAGGTCGAGCTCCAGAAGCGCTTCGCGTTTCCGGTGGCGGCGCTGGTCTTCGCGGTGCTGGGCTTTCCGCTGGCGGTGCGGTCCCATCGGGGAGGGCGGAGCGTGGCGCTGGTCGGCACGCTCGGCATCCTGGTCACCTATTACCTGATCCTGACCACGCTGGAGGGCATGGCGCTGCGCGAACGGCTGCCCATCCCGGCGGCGATCTGGACGCCGAACGTCCTTTTCTCGGCCCTGGGCGCCTCGCTCCTGACCGCCACCGCCCGGGAGTGGCGGGCGCCGCGCCTGAGGGCCCTGTGGCGCGCCTTCGATTTCGCCTCGCAGCACCTGCCCCGGCGGCGGGCGCAGCGCGCGGAACGCTTCAGCGGGATCGGGCGCGAGACGACCTACATCATCGACCGCTACCTGCTCCGGCGGTTTCTGGCCTTCGTCGGCATCGGCCTGGCGGTGGCCGGCGCCCTCTTCGTCGTGGTCGATCTGCTGCAGACCCTCGACCGCTACCTGCGGGTGAAGCCGCCCTTCATCTACATCGTCCAACACTTCGCCTTCGCACTGCCGGTCGCGCTCCATCAGGGGCTGCCCATCGTCATGCTGGTGGCGACGATCTTTCTCTTCCTGACCCTCACCCGGTGGCACGAGCTGACGGCGCTAAAGGCCGCCGGCGTCAGCCTGTACCGGGCCAGCGCGCCCGTGCTACTGTGCGGGCTCGTCGTCGCCGTGGGCGCCGGGCTCTTCCAGGAGTTCCTGCTCCCCATCCTCAACGAGCGCGGCGAGGAGGTGGATCGCGTCAAAATCAGGGGCCAGCTCCCCCGTCATCTGCAAACGCGCACGCGCCTCTGGCTCCGCAGCTCGGACACACGGTTCTACCGGGTGGAGCTGCTGAACCCGGCGACCCAGGACCTCTACGGGGTGACGGTGCTCGAGATCGACGCCGACTTCCGTCTCGTCCATCGGCTCGACGCGCGCCAGGCCCACTGGACTCCTGCCGGCTGGGAGTTCATGGACGGCGCGATTCGCGAGATCGACGAGCAGGGCCGGGTCACCACGATCCCGTTCGCCCGGACCGCGCTGGGGCTGGAGGAGTCCGTCACGGACTTCACCGAGATCCAGAAGCCCCCGTCGGCGATGAGCTACCGGGAGCTGCGCGAGTACGTCGCCCGGTTGGAGGCGGCCGGGTTCCAGGTCAAGAAGTACCTGGTGGACATGTACTCCAAGCTGTCTGACCCGCTGAAGAATCTGATCATGGTGCTGGTCGCCATCCCGTTCGCGCTCCAGTCGCCACGCGGCGGACGCGTCTACGCCATCGCCCTGGCCATCGCCATCATGGCGGCCTACATGGTGGTCGACTACTCCGCCCGGGCCTTCGCGCGCGCCGATCTGCTGCCGCCCCTGCTGGCGGCCTGGACGGCCAACGTCATCTTCCTCGGGCTTGGCGCCTCGCTCTTCCTCCGCGCCCGCACCTAGAAGACTCGGAGGGGGGCTTCGCCCCCCTTCCGAACCCTCCCCCCAGGATCGATTGCGCGGGCGAAGCCCGCGCGCGAAGCCGGCGAGAGTGCGCGCGGCGCGCGCTTTCGAGCGCCGGCTCCGCCGGCGCAATCCCTTCCTGGGGGAGGCCTCGGAGGGGGCCGTCGAGGCCCCCTCCGACTAATCTAGCGGTTGGCTTCGGTGAGGGCGCGCAGCGTCTCTTCCAGACGCTTCTGCTCCGCGCCGTACTGGGCCCAGTCGCCCCGTCGCAGCGCGTCCTGCGCGCGCTGCCAGATCTCCCAGGCGCGGTTGGCTAGAGTGCGGAGCGGAGGCGCCGGCTCACGCTGCCCACCGGCGCCGAGCGCCGGGACGGCGGCCGTGGGGCTGGCGGTCCGCCCGCCGAAGACGCGGCCCAGCGACTGCTCGAGCGTCGGCTCCATCGCGATCTGATTGCCGTAGGCGACGATCACGCGCCGGAGCTCGGGCAGCGCCCCCTGCTCGGAGGCCGCGAGATAGAGCGGCTGGACATAGATCAGCGACTGGTCGATCGGAATGGCCAGCAGCGAGCCGCGGATGACGGTCGAACCGCGCTGGTTCCAGAGCGACAGCTGCTGGGAGATGACGGGGTCCTGGTCGATGCGCGCGTCGATCTGGCGGGGCCCGTAGACGAGCTTCTGCTTGGGGAAGTTGTAGACGACGAGGCGCCCGTAATTCGGGGGATCGGAGCGCCCGGCCAGCCACGCGATCATGTTGTCCCGGCGGGAAGGGTTGAACAGCGTGAGTAAAATAAACTCTTCCCGCCGTTCGACGGGCAGTCGCATGATCGTGTAGTAAGGCTCCATCTCGCGGTCGCGGCCCTCGATGGTCCGCCGCGGGATCGCCCACAGGTCCTCCTTGTTGTAGAAGACCTGAGGGTCCAGCATGTGATAAACGGCGTACTTCCGGGCCTGGATGGCAAAGAAATCCTCCGGGTAGCGGAGATGTCGGCGCAGATCGGCGGGCAGCTCCTCCAGCGGCCGCAGGAGGCCAGGGAAGGCCCGGGCGTAGGCGCGAACGATGGGATCGGTCGGATCGGCCAGGTAGAACCCGACGGCGCCATGGTAGGCGTCCACCGTGACCTTGACCGAGTTGCGGATGTAGTTACCGACGTCGCGGACCGGCTCCGAGTACGGGTAGCGGTCGGTGGTGGTGTAGCCGTCGAGCATCCACACCAGGCGTCCGTCGTCGGTGACGACGATGTACGGATCGCGGTCGAAGCGGAAGAACGGCGCGATGAGCTGCACTCGCTCGGCGACGGCCCGGTGCATCAGGATCCGGCTTTCCGGCGTCAGGTCGTTGGCCAGCAGGATCTTGATCTCGCCGAAACGCGCCGTGAAGAGGACCTTGCGCAGGAACGACGAGAGCGTGATTCCACCGGTTCCCCGGTAGGTCGTATACACGTTCTGGTCGCCGGCCGGGTAATCGAGCTCCTGGGAGCGGGTGCGCACCAGCACGTAGTCGCTGGAGATCTCGCCGAAGTAAATCTCGGGTCGCGTGATCTTCGGGAACCCGTCGCTCTTGGGCGGGATGTCCTTGACCAGGAGCTCGGGGAGCCCCTCGGGGGTGATCCGATTCACCGGCCCCACGATGACGCCGTAGCCGTGCGTGAACGTCAGGTGCTCGTTGATCCAGCTCCGCGCGCCCTGCAGATGGGGGGAGGACAGCTCGCGTGGCGACAGCATGAGCTGCCGGTACTCGCCGTTCAGCGTGTAGCGGTCGTTGTCGACGTCGACGAACTTGTAGTAGGTGCGGATCTCCTGGAGCTGCGCGAAGGTGCGGAGGAGCGGCCGGTGGTCCCAGAGCCGGATGTTCTTGATCGTCGGCACGTTGCGCTCGAGCGCCCGGGCATCCAGCGTCTCGTCGACCGGGAACTCGCGCTCCTCGATGCGGTCGAGACCGTAGGCCTGGCGGGTCATCCGGATGTTGTGGGTGATGAACGGGCGCTCGGCGGCCAGCTCGTTAGGGGCGACCCGAAAGCGCTGCAGGAGCGCGGGATAAATGCCCAGCCCGACCACCCACACGGCGACCAGAACGAGCACGCCGGCCAGGATGATCCGGAGGCCCGCCCGCGTGAGCTGCAGCAGGCAGGCCAGGGCGCAGAGGCCCGCCAGGACCGCCAGCGCTTGGAGCACGGGCAGCGAGGCGTGGATGTCGGCGTAGGAGGCCCCGTAGATGACGCCGCGCGGAGAGTAGACCAGCTCGAACCGGTCCAGCCAGAACGCGACGCTGGCGAGTGCCAGCAGCAGCGCCCCCAGCACCAGCAGGTGTGCCCGCGCTCCGGCCGCCAAGCGCGGACCGCGCGCCGTCAGCACCAGGCTTCGCTGGAGCACGTAGACCAGGAGCGTGAGCAGGAGCGTGCCCACGACGAGCGTGGTCGCCCAGCCGCTCAGCAGGCGCCAGAACGGCAGCGTGAAGACGAAGAACGCCAGGTCCCGGCCGAAGAGCGGGTCGGTCGTGTTGAACGGCACCGCGTTGAGGTAGCCGAGGACGGTTTCCCAGTGGGCGCTGGCCCGCAGGCCCGAGGTGAACGAGATGAACGCGAGCACGATGGGCAGAAACCGCCGGAGGAGCGGCTCGATCACCACCCGGCCGGGCAGGCCCAGTTGGTCCTCCAGCTCCCAGAGCACGTCGGGACGCGCCGTGCGGGCGGCGAAGGTCAGGTTCACGTAGAGGAACACGAGGACGCCGAGGGCGACGGCGGTGAAGAGCGTGCCCCGGTACCAGAGGGTCGTCAGGAAGACCTGGACGTAGCCGACCTCCTGGAACCAGAGCCAGTCCGCGTACAGAGGGACGATCTGCCCGACGAGGCCGAGCACGACCAGGACGAGGACGAGCAGGACAACCGTCTGGGATCGTCCCATCGCGCTGCAGCCGGCCGCTAGGTGCCGTGACGCCAGGAGGCCAGGTACGACTCCTGCTGCGCGGTGAGATCGTCGATCTCGACGTTCATGGACGCGAGCTTGAGGCGGGCGATCTCGTGGTCGATCTCGCGCGGCACCACGTAGACCTTCCGCTCGAGCGTCCGCCCGCGCTTGACCATGAACTCGGCGGCCAACGCCTGATTGGCGAAGCTCATGTCCATGACCGAGGCCGGATGGCCCTCGGCGGCGACCAGGTTGATCAGCCGGCCCTCGCCGAGCACGTAGAGGCGCCGGCCGCCGGAGAGCGTGTGCTCCTCCACCAAGGGACGCACCTCCCGGCGGTGCTGGGCCAGCGTCGCCAGCATCGCCAGATCGATCTCGACGTTGAAGTGGCCGGAATTGGCCAGGATCGCGCCGTCCTTCATCCGCGCGAAGTGCTCCTTGCCGATGACCGAGGTGTTGCCGGTGACGGTGACGAAGACGTCGCCCACCTCGGCGGCCTTCAGCATCGGCATCACCTGGTAGCCCTCCATGACCGCCTCCAGCGCGCGCAGCGGCTCGACCTCGGTGACGACGACGTGCGCGCCCATGCCCTTGGCCCGGGCCGCCACGCCGCGGCCGCACATGCCGTAGCCGGCCACGACGACGGTCCGGCCGGCCAGCAGGATGTTGGTCGCGCGGAGGATCCCATCGATGGTCGACTGCCCGGTGCCGTAGCGGTTGTCGAAGAGGTGCTTGGTGTCGGCGTCGTTGACGGCGATGACGGGAAAGGCCAGCACGCCTTCCTTTTCCATAGCGCGCAGACGGATGACGCCGGTCGTCGTCTCCTCGGTGCCGCCGATGACCTCACCGACCTGACGGCGCCCGCTCTCGCCGTGGAGCTGGGAGATGAGGTCCGCCCCGTCGTCCATCGTCAGTTGCGGGCGCGTGCCCAGAACCGCTGCCAGGTGACGGTAGTAGGTCGGATGGTCCTCGCCCTTGCGGGCGAAGACGGGGATGTCGTACTCCTTCACGAGCGCCGCGGCCGTCTCGTCCTGCGTGGAAAGAGGGTTCGACGCGCACAGCGCCACCTGGCCGCCGCCGGCCTTGAGCGTGAGCATGAGCACGGCGGTCTCCGTGGTCACGTGCAGGCAGGCGCCCAGGCGGATGCCCTGGAGCGGCTTGTCCTTCGCGAACCGCTCGCGCACCTGGCGGAGCACCGGCATCGACTGCTCGGCCCACTCGATCCGGAGGCGCCCGGCCGCGGCCAGGTCGAGATCCTTGACGTCGTGGTCAACCATCCTCGCTCTCGTCCTTTCGTGCTGTGTCGCCGCTATCGAGCGCCGGCTCTGCCGGCGCCCCCGTTGGGGTGGTTTGGAGGGGGCCGCGAGGCCTCCGCGAGGCCCCCCTCCGACGAGGCATTTCGGAGGGACCGTAACGTCCGCCCCCTCCGAAGGGGATGGGGCGGAGCCCCCCCTCCGACGTTAATTCCCGGCGTCGTCGCGCAGGTCCTTCACCCGATCGGTCCGCTCCCAGGTGAACTCCGGCTCGGATCGGCCGAAGTGCCCGTACGCCGCCGTCTTCTTGTAAATGGGGCGGCGCAGGTTCAGATACTTGATGATGCCGGCGGGCGTGAAGTCGAAGTGGCGCCGGATCATCTCCTGGAGCCTCGCGTTCGGCAGCGTGCCGGTGCCATAGGTGTCCACCATGATCGAGACCGGATCGGCGACACCGATGGCGTAGGCGACCTGCACCAGCGCCCGCTCGGCCAGGCCGGCGGCCACGATGTTCTTGGCCACGTGGCGCGCCATGTAACAGGCCGAGCGATCGACCTTGGTGGGATCCTTGCCCGAGAAGGCGCCGCCCCCGTGCGGGCAGGAACCGCCGTAGGTGTCGACGATGATCTTGCGTCCGGTGAGCCCGGTGTCCCCCATCGGGCCGCCGGTCACGAACCGTCCGGTCGGGTTGACGTGGAAGACGCATTTCTTGCGGTCCAGCAACTCGGCGGGGATCGTCGGCACGATGCACTGCTCGATGACGTCCTCGCGGATCCGCTCGCTCGATACGTCGGGGCCGTGCTGGGTCGAGACGACGACCGTCTCCACCGCGCGCGGCTTGCCGTCCACGTAGCGGACGCTGACCTGGGACTTGCCGTCCGGCCGCAGCCAGTCGATGGCGCCGGACTTCCTCAGCTGGGCCAGCCTCATCACCAGCTTGTGGGCGAGCGTGATGGGCAGCGGCATCAGCTCGGGCGTCTCCGTGCAGGCGAAGCCGAACATCAGCCCCTGATCGCCCGCGCCCAGGTTGTCCACGCCCACCGCGATGTCGGCGGACTGCTCGTCGATGGCCGTGATCACGCCACACGTTTCGGAATCGAAACCGTACTTGGCGCGGGTGTAGCCGACCTGCTGGATCGTCTCGCGGGCGATGCGCGGGATGTCGACGTAGCACGCGGTGGTGATCTCGCCCGCCACCACCACCAGGCCGGTGGTGAGGAGTGATTCGCAGGCCACCCGTCCGATCGGATCCTGTCCGATGATCGCATCGAGAACCGCGTCGGAGATCTGGTCGGCGATCTTGTCGGGATGACCCTCCGTGACCGATTCCGACGTGAACAGGTACTCGTCCCGCGCCATGTTCGTCAGCCCTCCTGCAGAAAAATTCGGGTCAGTGTAGCACGCAGCCGCCGGACTTTCGAGTCATTTCGGGCGCGCGCGTTCCTCACGGCGCGCCGCCGCGCAAGCGAGTCTTGAGCGCGTCGAGCGTCGGCACGGGCCATGGATCGACGCCGCGGAGAATCGCCAGGTAAAAGCTCGTCCACTGGCCGAGCGTGATCAGCGACAGCAGCCGCGCCGCGCACCCCGTTCCCCGCGCCCACACTTCACTGATCCCCCCGGCGGCGGCACCGATGAGCTCGCGCAGGAGCGCGAAGCGGCGGGCGATCTCGGGCGTCTCCTCGTGGTCGCGCAGGAGGACGAGCTGCATCTGGCGCGCGAAGGGGCTGCCCCACGCCTCGATCTCGTTGTGGTTCATCTCGGGCAGCGTGCCGGCCGCCGCAAACGTCTTGGCGTTTTCCGCGAGGTCGGTCTTCCACCGGTAGGCGACGGCGCCGGTGAGCGGCCCGCCGTAGATCACCGGCAGCCGGCTGCCTAGCGCGAGCGCCAGGCGCTTGGCCTCGTTCTCGGCGGCCGGACGCCCGGGTCCGAGCGCCCCCGCCTGCGCGTCCAGGGCGACGAGGGCCTCGTCCACTTCGCTGTCCTTCACGACCGTCAGGTCGGCCGATTTCAGGATCGCGAGCAGCGGGAAGAAGAGATACCCCAGGGCCATCCGGGGCATCAGCCCGGTGGGCAGGGCCACCCGCGGCAGGTTCCGCTGCGCCGCCAGCGCCCCCAGCCGGCCGCCCGCCGTGACGGCGACGAGCGACGAGCCGCGCTCGAGCGCTGCTTCCGCCGCCGACAGCGTCTCCGCCGTGTCCCCGGAGTACGACACGACGATCACGAGATCGCGCTGGCCGACGAGCGCCGGAAGGCCGTAGCCCCGGTGGACCAGGACCGGCACGTCGAGGCGCTCGGCGGCGCAGGCGGCGAGCAGATCGGCGCCCGCGGCGGAGCCCCCCATGCCAGCGACGATCACCGCGCGAGGCCGGACGAACGGGCCGCCCGGCTCCGGCCGCAACCCGACCGCCTCGCGACACTGGGCCGGGAAGGCCGCCAGCACCTCCCGCGTCCGGTGGGCGTCGCCCCGCGCAATGGCCGCCGGATCGTCGAGCGTCACCGCGCGCTCGCGCTCAAGCTGGTCATCAGCTCCCATTCCTCAAAGGATACGGCCGGGAGCGGCCACACGATGAGAAAGGCGGTGCCCTGGTAGATTCGTTCGAAGCCTCCTTCCGACACCGATACCGTCTCCACGGGTCCCCACAAGAGCTCGGCCGCCGGGCTCCAGGCCAGACGCGCCTCGATGCCGATCCATTCGTCGACCAGCGTGACGCTCGAGACATCGGCTCGTCGCCCGGTGCTTCGGAGCGGGGGCCGGCCGGGCAGCGCCAGGTACCGATCGGGCCCGTCGCCGGCGGTGAGCGCGAGATTCCACTGAATCGCCCAGCGGCCCAGGAGCGGCGCCGTCGGCCGGAGCCGGTAGCGGGCTTCGACCGTGGCCGCGCCGATCAGGACGCGCTTTTCGACCCGGAGTGGCGTGTCGTCCCCGGGCTCGAGCGTGAGCACCACGGCGACGCCGCCCGGCGTCTCTTCGACGCGCGGGCCGAATCGCGCCCGACCGAGCGCCACCCGGGCGGCCCGCCAGGGCGCGATGGGGTCGAGGTCGCCGGCGGCGGGGAAGAGGCCGTCCAGCAGAGATCCGCGACGGAGGTCATCGTAGGCCAGCAGATCGCCGAGTCCGGCCTCCTTGGCGGCGGGCCGCTCATGGATCGTCCGCACCTCGGCGGCCGCGGGGGCGGGGGCGTCACCCTGCTGCCGGAGCTGGTCGTGGTACGTCTCGGGCCGGCGTGCCAGCACGTCGGCCAGATCGAGCGCGCGCCCGAGATGGCTCAGCTCCGTGAGGGTGCCGCCCACCTCGGGATTGAGCGTCACCACGAGCTCGCGCGTGCGGACGTGGATCTCTTCGCGCCCGTCGCCGTTGCCATCGGCGCGCGTCCACGCCACCTCGGGCGCGCCCACCGCGCAGGCCAGCAGGCGCTCGGCCTCGAGCAGTGACTGCTTGACGGCGCGCCGGAGATGCGGCAGATAGCAGCCGCCGAAAACCCCGTGCCAGTACGCGTCGTTGGCCTGGCCGCGCCAGAGCGCAGTCCGAGCCTGGGCGATCCGGGCGTCGTCCGGGCGCCGGGCCGCCTCGCGGTGGATCGCCTGCGACAGCCGGAGCATCTTCCAGTAGACGTCCGCGACCTCGGGGTATTTCACCAGGAAGGCGCGCCAGAAGCCACCGCGCAGCAGCGTTTGCAGCCGGGCCCCGTCGGCGAGCGTGCCCACGTCGCGCTTGGCGATCTCCAGCTGGCGCCCGGCCGCCGGTGGCAGCGCCCATTCGCCCATCTCGCGGTAGGAGGCGGTCGGCAGGTAGACCCGACCGGTGGCCCGGAACCGGTCGACGACATCGGCGAACGTGGTCAGCTCGAGCCAGGGGAGCGCGAGGAGACGGTCGAAGAAGCGGTCGAGCCACTTTCGCTCGTAGACGAGCGCGTGGGTGCCTGGCCAGACCCCGAACTTCTCGCCGTCGTCCACCATCGTCAGCATTTCCACCCGCGCCCGCCGACTCTCGAGGTACTCGACCGTGGCCTCCACCTCGGCGAACGGGATCAGGTAGCGCAGGCGCTGGTTGATGGGGAAGACGCCGACCACGGCCCCCTGGTCTTCGGTGAGGTAATAGCCGCCCAGCGTGTCGGGGTCGAAGCCGGCGAGGGCGAAGTGACGGTCGTCGACGAGCACGTACTCGACGCCCGCGTCCCGGATGGTCCGGGGCAGCTGGGGCTCCCACACGCGCTCGGCCAGCCACATGCCGCGGGGGCGGACGCCGAAGTGCGACTTGATGAAGTCGGTGAGGAGCTCGATCTGGCCGACCTTGTCGTGGTCGGGGAGGATGGCCAGGATCGGCTCGTAGAACCCCCCGGTGAGCAGCTCGACCTGGCCGCGGCCGACCACGGTCGCCAGCAGATCGAACGTGGCCGGCGAGCGCTCGCGGAGCCACTCCAGGAGGCTTCCCGTCCAGTGCGCGGTCAGGCGGACTTCGGGGTGGGCGTGCAGGCGCTCGAGGAAGGGTCGGTACGCCCGGGCCGTGGCCTCCTCGAGAACGTGATCGAACTGGCCGACAGGCTGGTGATTATGGACGCCAAAACCGAGCGCCAGCCGCCCACCGCTCACGGGCCCTACTCGCGATCCAGATCCCGGTGCACGACGCTCGGCGCGAGGCCGAGCTCGTCGAGGAACGGCCTGAGTTCCTCCACGACGGCGACCGAGCGGTGGCGCCCGCCGGTGCAGCCGACGGCGATCGTCATGTACGCCTTGCCCTCCCGCTCGTAGGCGGGCAGGAGGAACCGCAGCAGGTCTTGCAGGCGCGCCAGCAGCTCCCGGCTCTCGGGATGGCGCATGATGAACTCCCGCACGCGCGGGTCCCGGCCGTCCAGGGCCCGGAGATTGTCGACGAAATGAGGATTGGCCAGGAAGCGGACGTCGAAGACCAGGTCGGCATCGATCGGGATGCCGTGCTTGAAGCCGAAGGAGACCAGCATCGTCGCCAGCCCCGCCCGCGCCTTCGGCGCCCCATAGAGCTCGACGAGGAGATCCCGGAACTGGTGGACGGTCAACGCCGAGGTATCGACGATCCGATCGGCGATCTCGCGCATGTGGGCTAGCGCCTTGCGCTCGGCCCGGATCGCGTCGAGCACGTGACCGTCGCCGGCCAGCGGGTGGCGTCGGCGCGTCTCGTGGTAGCGGCGCACGAGCGCCTCGTCGCCGGCCTCGATGAAGAGGACCTCCACCGCATGGCGGCGCGCCTTGAGCGCCTGGAGCGCGTCGAGGAGGTGCGAGAGGTACTCCCCTTCCCGCACGTCCACGCCCAGCGCGACGCGACGGATCTTCTGCATCGACCGGGCGACCAGGTCCGAGAAGGTGGGGATCAGCGTGGTCGGCAGGTTGTCGACGCAGAAGTAGCCCATGTCCTCGAAGCACTTGATGGCGAAGCTCTTGCCAGCCCCGCTCATGCCAGTGATGACCACGAACCCGATCGACTCGGCCGCCGTCACGCCACTGGCTCGATGAGTCCCAGACCGCCGTTGCGGCGGCGGTAGAGCACGTTGACGTCGCTGGTCTCGGCGTTGCGGAAGACGAGGAACTGGCCGTCGCGAAGGCCGAGCTGCATCACCGCCTCCTCCACCGACATGGGCTTGGCGACCAGGCGGCGCGGCACCAGGTCCGGCCCCGCTCCCGCATCGGCGCCGGTCGGCGGGCGACTTGGCGTGCGCGGCCGCCCGGCCCGTCCCTTGTGCTGGCGACGGCGATCCTTGTCCTCGCGGACCTGCCGGCCGAGGGCCTCGACCGCGTCGTCCACCGCCGTGACGAGGTCGCCGGCCGTCGCCTCGCTCGAGAAGGTCCGCCGCTGGGCCCGCAGCGTCAGCCGGGCCGTCCGGCGGAACTTCTCAGCCGCGCACACGACCCGGGCATCGAGGACCTTCGGGAGCACGCGGGCGAGCTTGGTCACCTTGCGTTCGACCAGCGCCTTGAACCCCGGCGTGAGCAGGACGCCACGGCCGCTGATGATCACCTGCATCGTGGCCGCCGCTCCTACCGCCGCTTGGGCGCGAGGCGGCGCTGATGGGAGGGTAGGATCCCCAGCTCCTCCCGGTACTTGGCCACTGTCCGCCGCGCGATCACGAGCCCCCGCCCCTTGAGGATCTGGGCCACCTCCTGGTCGGAGAGGGGCTTGGAGGGATCCTCGTTGGCCAGCAGGTCCTGGATCATCTTCTTGACGGACACGGAGGAGACCATGTCGCCGCCGTCGGAGGCGATACCGCTGTGGAAGAAGAACTTCAGCTCGAAGAGCCCTTGCGGCGTCTCCACGTACTTGTTCGTGGTGACCCGGCTGATGGTGGACTCGTGCATGCCGATGTCTTCGCCGACATCGCGCAGGGACAGAGGCCGCAGGTACGGCAGCCCTTTGTCGAGGAACTCCCGCTGGAACTTGACGATCGACTGGGTCACCTTCCGGAGCGTCCGCTGCCGCTGGTCCACGCTCTTGATCAGCCACACCGCCGAGCGGAGCTTCTGCTCGACGTACTGGCGCGCTTCGTCACCGGCGGTCCGGAGCAGCGACCGGTAGAGCGAGTTGACCCGCAGGCGGGGGATGCCGTCCTCGTTGAGGACGACGACGTAATCGCCACCCATCTTGTGAACGACGACGTCGGGCACGATGTAGCGCGAGTCGTTGCCCCCGAAGCGGCGCCCTGGCTTCGGCTCCAGGCCCATGATCTCTTCCACCGACTCCATCACGCGGTCCAAGGGCAGCTTGAGCGCCCGCGCGATGTCGGGGTACCGGCGGCGCGAGAGGTCCTCGAAGTGCTGCTCGACGATCTCGACCGAGACCGGATCCGGATTGGGGTCGCTCTTGAGCTGGATCAACAGGCACTCCTGGACGGAGCGGGCGGCGATGCCGGGCGGGTCGAAGCCCTGCACCATCGCCAGCACGCGCTCGGCCTCCTCCACGGAGACGTCGCAGCGCTGGGCAATCTCGCTGGGCTCCGCGCGCAGGTAACCATCGTCGTCCAGGTTACCGATGATCTCGTTGCCGATCCGGCGGATCACGGGGTCCGCGGTGGAGAACCGGAGCTGCTCCTCCAGGTGATCGGTGAGCGACGATTCGGAGCGCACCATGTTCTCGAAGGGCAGCTCGTCCCGCTCCTCCTGGGCGACGAGCGAGCGCTCCTCGTGATCGTCGTCGAACATGATCGCGGGCAGGTCGAACGGCAGGTCGTCGGTGGTCCGCTCCTTGTCGACCGGGGACGGCTCCACCGGCGCCAGCGGGGAGGTGGGTGGGGTCGGTACGTCGGGAGCCTGCGGGCTGTCCGGCGTCTCCGGCTCGGTCGGCACTTCCTCCAGGAGCGGGTTCTCCAGCAACTCCTTCTGCACCACCTCCTGCAGCTCGAGCGTGGAGAGTTGCAGAAGCTGGATCGCCTGCTGCAGCAGCGGGGTCATGACAACCCGCTGGCTCTGCCGGAGGGAGAGTCGGGTTTCCATCGCCATGGCGGTGCTCTTCCGGGCTAGAGAGAGAACCGCTCGCCCAGGTAGATCTCCCGGGCGGTCGCGTTGGTGGCAATTTCGGTGGCGGTGCCCGAGACCAGCACCTTACCACCATAGAGAATGTAGGCGCGGTCGGTGATCGAAAGCGTTTCCCGGACGTTGTGGTCGGTGATGAGGATCCCGATGCCGCGATCGCGCAGCCGCGCGATGATCTCCTGGATGTCACCGATGGCGATGGGATCGATCCCGGTGAACGGCTCGTCCAGGAGCAGGTACTGCGGCGAGGTCACCAGCGCCCGCGTGATCTCGAGCCGGCGCCGCTCGCCGCCGGAGAGCGTGTCGGCGGAATAGGGGGCCAGCGGGGTGAGGTCCAGCTCGGCCAGGAGCTCATGGCAGCGCTCGCGCCGCTCGGCGGCCGTGAGATCCAGCGTCTCCAGGATCGCCAGGAGGTTTTCCTCGACGGTCAGCTTCCGGAACACCGACGACTCCTGAGGGAGATAGCCGAGCCCCATCCGGCACCGGCGGTACATGGGCAGCGCGGTGATCTCCTCGCCCTCCAGGAAGATGCGGCCGCGGTCCGTCGCCAGGAGCCCGACCATCATGTAGAAGGACGTCGTCTTGCCGGCGCCGTTGGGCCCGAGCAGGCCGACCACCTCGCCCCGCTGGATGTCGAGCGACACGTGGTCGACGACCTTCCGGTGCTTGAACCACTTCGTCAGCTCGAGAGCGACCAGGCCTTCCATCGGCTCAGTTCTCGCAACCCGACTGGGGTTTCGAGGTCGCCGCAGTCGCCGTCGAGTCCGCCGGCTTGGCCTGGTCCTTCTGGTAGAAGACCGCCTTGACCCGCTCCTGGCGTCCCCCCTGGACGATGCTGCGGTCCTGGGAGAGGAAGATGGTGATCGTGTCGCCGCTCACCACGTTGTCCTCTTGCCAGACCCGGGCGTTGCCGATCAACACCATGCGCTGCTCGAGGTCGAAGTACTCTGCGCGCTTGGCCGTACCCGTCCGGCAGTCCTTGGTGACGATGCGCACGTTCCCGGTCGACACGGTGCGCAAGATCCGGTCGCCCTTCTCGTCGAGATAGACTTCCATGCGGTCGGCGTACTGTACGGAGTTATTCTGGCGCGCCACGACGTTCCCGATGAAGATGACGAGGCTCTCCTTGCCGAAGCGCTCCATCCTGTCGGCGTCGACGGTCACGGGCTGATTCCGGTCCTCGCCGCGAGTGGGCGGCCTCGCCGCCGGCGGGGCCGCCCCCGTCTGCGCCGGCACGGCCACGGGGGCTCCCAGCGCGGCGGCGAGCAGCCCGAGCCCGATCAGCGCGCGCCTCCTCACTGCCCCTGTCCGCGCCTGAACGTCGCCCGCACCGGGCCCTTGACCGTGGTGGCCTCGTCGGCCATCCGTACGTCGAGGGCGGTGCCGTCGATGACCGTCCCCTCGCGGAAGAGTTTGACCGGGGCGTCCGTCCACATCCGGCGCTCGGCGCCCTGCCAGCGGAGCACGCTCGTCTCCAGCCGGAGCCCGTCGTCGGACGTGAGCACCACGTTCCGGCGGAGCTCGAGGTTCTTCGTGTCCTTGAAGAAATCCCCTTCTTCGCCGACGATCGTCCAGGTCCGATCCCGGTCCTGGACATGCACGGTGACCTTGCGCAGGGCCGTCCGCCCCTCCTGGTCGAACACCGAGGCCTGATCTGCCACGAGCTGCCACCGGCCGCCACCGGCGGACTCCTCCTGAAGCTGGACTTCCTTGAGGCTCATGTCCGCGCTCGACGGCCGGGGTCCGAGCACTTCGGTGCGGACCGTCCGGCTCCTGGCGACGAGGATGCCCGCCACGATCAGGACGAACAGGGCGACGATCACGAGGATGCGGCGCGCCACACGATCCATGTTGGCACCCTGCAAATTCGATACCAGCCTATCACATGGCTGGAGAGCGTGGAAGGAGAAAAGGTCCTGCGCCGCAACTACATGTCGATCTTGGCGCGAAGGATGTCGTGGAGGTGGATGACGCCCACCGGCCGCTGCTCGCCGTCGACGATGACGAGGCTGGTGATCGCGAAGGTCTCCATCACCTCCAGCGCTTTGGCGGCCAGATCGTCGGCGGCGATCGTCTTGGGTGTGCGCGAGGCGACCTCGCCGGCGCGGAGGTTGGCGACCGGCTCCGCACGGAGATGCATCCGGCGCAAATCGCCGTCGGTGATCACGCCGAGCAGGCGGCTGTCGGCATCCACCACCGTCGTCATGCCGAGGCGTTTGCGCGTCATCTCGACGATGACGTCCTTCATGAGCGCCTCCGCCCGAACGACGGGCACGTCGTCGCCGCTGTGCATGAGATCCGCGATGCGGAAGAGCGTGCGCCAGCCCAGGCTGCCGCGTGGATGGAGCGCGGCGAAGTCCTCCGCTCTCAGCCCGCGCAGCTCCAGCAGCGCCATGGCGACCGCGTCGCCCACGGCGAGGGCCGCCGTCGTGCTCGAGGTGGGCGCGAGATTCATGGGGCACGCCTCCTCGGCCACGGCGACGTCCAGGACGACCTCGCACAGGCGGGCGAGCGTGGACTGCGGGTTGCCGGTGAGGAGCACGATGGGCACGCCGAGCCGCTTGAGGGGCGGGAGGATCGCCAGCACCTCGTCGGTCTCGCCGGAGTTCGACAGCGCCAGCATCACGTCCCCGCGGGCGACCATGCCGAGGTCGCCATGCACGCCCTCCGCCGGATGGAGGAAATACGCGGGCGTGCCCGTCGACGCCAGGGTGGCGGCGATCTTCCGCCCGATGAGCCCGGACTTGCCCATGCCGGTGACGATCACGCGGCCCGTGCAGCGAAAGAGCAGGTCGACCGCCCGGTCGAAACGCTCGTCCAGGCGGGGAATGAGGGCGAGGATCGCCTCGGCCTCCAATCGCAAGACACGCTCGGCCAGGCGTCGCGCCTTGCTCATCGGACCGCGGCCCGGATCGCGCACACTTCCTCGAGCAGCCGAGGCAGGTCGTCGATGCGCAGCATGTTCGGCCCGTCCGACAGCGGGCGCCCGTCCGGCAGCGTGCGGTCGGGGTCCTCGTGCATCTCCATGAACAGCGCATCCACGCCCACGGCGATGGCCGCGCGCGCCAGCGCGGGCACGTACTTGCGCTCGCCGCCCGAGCGCGGGCCCCCGGCGCCGGGCAGTTGCACGGAGTGAGTGGCGTCGAACACGACGGGAAAACCGAGCTCGCGCATCTGGATGAGCCCGCGCATGTCGACGACGAGGTTGTGGTAGCCGAAGCTCGTGCCGCGCTCGGTCAGAAGGATGCTCCGATTGCCCGTCGACAGCACCTTATCCACGATGTTCTTCATGTCTTCCGGAGCCAGGAACTGGCCCTTTTTGACGTTGACCGGCTTCCCCGTGCGGGCCGCGGCCAGAACCAGGTCCGTCTGGCGGCACAGGAACGCCGGGATCTGGAGGACGTCGAGGACCTCGGCGGCGGGGGCCACCTCCTCCACCTGGTGCACGTCGGAGAGCACGGGTACGCCCAACCCGTCCCGGACGCGGCGCAGGATGCGCAGGCCTTCCGGCAGGCCGGGCCCGCGGTAGCCGTCCGCCGACGAGCGATTGGCCTTGTCGTAGGAGGACTTGTAGATGAAGGGGACCCGGCGGTCGGCGGCGATGGCGGCCAGGCGCTCGGCGGTCATCAGCGCGTGCTTTTCGTTCTCGATGGCGCAGGGGCCGCCGATGAGGACCAGCGGATGGCCGCCGCCGATCGGGATCGAGCCGACCCTCACCTCGCGGGTGGATGGGCTCATCGGTCGGAGGGGGCCTCCGAGGCCTCCCCAAGCCCAGGGTGCGCCGGCGAAGCCGGCGCGCGAGGAAGCGCCCTCGACTGGTGGGTTGACACAGGACGGCTCATGCCGGGCCCGCGTGGGCCAGGGCCGCGTGCACGAAGCCGGCGAAGAGCGGGTGCGGGTCCCAGGGGCGCGAGCGGAACTCGGGGTGGAACTGGCCGGCCACGAAGTAAGGGTGCTCGGGCAGCTCGATCATCTCGACGATCTGCTTCTCGGCCCAGACGCCGGACACCCGGAGACCGTTCTTCTCGAGCTGCTGCAGATACTCGTTGTTCACCTCGTAGCGGTGGCGGTGGCGCTCGTGGATGATGGACCGGCCGTAGAGCTGCGCCGCCAGGCTCCCCTCGGCGAGCACGATCGGATAGAGGCCCAGCCGCATGGTCCCGCCCTTGGCGGCGATGGACCGCTGCTCCGGCAGCAGGTCGATGACCGGGTGGGAGGAGCCGGGATCGAACTCCGCGGAGTTCGCGCCGGCCAGGCCGCAGACATTCCGGGCGAACTCGATGATCGCGCACTGCATGCCCAGGCAGATGCCGAAGTACGGCACCCCCCGCTCGCGGGCATAGCGGACCGCGGCGATCTTGCCCTCGATGCCCCTGTCGCCGAAGCCGCCGGGCACCAGGATGCCGTGGATGTCCGCAAAGTGCGTGGCCGGGCCGTCCCGCTCGATCTGCTCGGCGTCCACCCAGGCGACCTCCACCCGGGCCTCGTTGGCGATGCCGCCGTGGGCGAGCGCCTCGACCAGGCTCTTGTAGGAGTCCTTGAGGTCGATGTACTTGCCGACGACCGCGATGCGAGCGGTGGCGCGGGGCGACTTCACCCGCTTGACCACTTCCTCCCAGCGCCGGAGATCGCTGGGGCGCGGGTCGAGCCCGAGGAGTTTGACGATGATAGTGTCGAGCCCCTCCCGATGGAAGACCAGCGGCACCTCGTAGACGGTATCGACGTCCTTGGCGGTGATGACGGCCTCTTCCTCGACGTCGCAGAACAGCGCGATCTTGGATTTGATGCCCGGGGGCAGATAGCGGTCGGTGCGGCACAGCAGGACGTCCGGCTGGATCCCGATGGCCCGCAGCTCCTTCACCGAGTGCTGGGTCGCCTTCGTCTTCAGCTCCTGGGCCGCCTGCATGAACGGCACCAGTGTCAGGTGGATGTAGATGACGTTCTCCTTCCCGACGTCTTTCTTGAGCTGCCGGATGGCTTCCAGGAAGGGCAGGCTCTCGATGTCGCCGACCGTGCCCCCGACCTCGACGATGACGACATCGACGTCGGCGGCGATCCCGCGGATGGCGGCCTTGATCTCGTCGGTGATGTGGGGGATCACCTGCACGGTACGGCCCAGATAGTCACCCCGGCGCTCCTTCTGAATCACCGAGAAATACACCTTGCCCGTGGTGACGTTGTGGTCCCGGGTGACCCGCACCGAGGTGAACCGCTCGTAGTGGCCGAGATCCAGGTCGGTCTCGCCGCCGTCGTCGGTGACGAAGACCTCGCCGTGCTGATACGGGCTCATCGTTCCCGCGTCGACGTTGATGTAGGGATCCATCTTCTGGAGCGTCACGCGGTAGCCGCGCGCCTCCAGGAGCGCCCCGATCGAGGAGGCCGCCAGCCCTTTGCCCAGCGACGACACGACGCCACCGGTCACGAAGATGAATTTCGGAGCCAACCCATCCCTCCTTTCTGATCCGCGGTGATGTGCCCGTCGATCCAGTCTCGCACATACACCGCTTCGCCGTCCCGGTCGTTGATCGTTCCGTCCAGCCGAGCGTCCCGCAGCGCCGCCAGCACGCGTGCGACGTCAACGCCGCGTGCCACCCCGAGCGCGACGATGTCGTCCCCACCCAGTGCGGAGCGCGCGCCTCGCGCCTGCGCCACGAACCACTCGATCGCCGCGCGCACGGGGGGTTCGCCGATCAGCCAGAGCCAGGCGAGCTCGAGGTCGGCCCGATCCCACAGCGGCCGCGCGCGCTCGCTGGGACGGGTGGCGGCGGCCAGGCGCCGGGCCAGTGCGGGGGCACCGTGGAGCACGCGCCCCGCGCGCGCCAGCGGCTCGCCGCTCAGGCCGAGCCGCGCCAGCGCGCTCAGGGCGACCTCGCGCGGCTGATCCCCCAGCACGGCCAGCGCTCCCAGCTCGAGCGGGGCCATGCGCAGCCCCCGGCTGCCGGCCCAGTCCAGTGCCGCTCCCAGCGCGCTCAGACGGGCGGCCGTCGCCGGCCGGAAGCGATACCGCGCGTCGAGCAGGCGAAAGGCCCCCACCCTTCCGAGACGGCGCAGCACCACGTCGGGGCGGGCATCGCCGAGGATCAGCTCCAGCTCGGCCGCGATGCGCTGGCCGGAGAGCGCCGGGTACGGCGCCAGGCTCAGCGCCAGCGCCTGAGCCCGCGCGGTCCAGCCGTCAGGCGCGAATCCCAGGCGCGTGGCATAGCGGGCCGCCCGGAAGATGCGCGTGGGGTCTTCTACGAATGAGAGCGGGTGCAGGACACGCAGTCGCCGCCGGGCCAGGTCGTTCCTGCCGCCGAGAGGATCGAGCAGCTCAAAGTTGCCGGACCCGAGCCCGACCGCCATCGCGTTGATCGCGAAGTCGCGCCGGGCGAGATCCTGGCCGATGGTGGAGGGCATCACGCGCGGTAGGGCCCCGCGCGTTTCGTAGCGTTCCGATCGGGCCGTGGCGATGTCGATGCGCCCAACCGCCGGCACGGTCAGGGACGCCGTGAGGAAGCGGACGTGCTCGACGAGCGCACCGGCGGGCGGCGCGCCGAGCACGCCGGCGAGCGCCCGCGCCAGAGCCAGCCCGTCGCCTTCGACGACGATGTCGAGATCGCCGCCGCTGCCCCGGCCGGCCGGGGAGGTCCCGGGCTCCTGCATCGCGTCGCGAACGGTGCCCCCGGCCAGGAAGGTGCGCACCCCGTGCGCGACCGCGAGGCGGCCGATTGCTACCAGCGCCTCTCGCGTCGCCTCCGGCAGGCGCTGAGCAAAGCGGGGACCGAGGGCCGCACCGACATCTGAGCCGGACGCCGGCGCCACCGCGCCCAGTGGGCCCCGGCGATCACGCACGATGACCAGGGCGGCGCCAGCGGCGAGCAGGCGGCGCACCCTGACCTCGGTCTCGCCGGCCTCGACGGCGGGCAGCGGCCGAGCCAGGGCCGCGGCGGGCAGATCCTCGAGGCCGAGGCGTGCGCCCCGCGCGAGGTCCTCCCGCAGCACCCACATGGTGCCGCCCGGAGTCACCACGCCGGCGTTGCGGGCGCGAGCGACCCTGAGCGCCTCGGCCACGCGGGCTCCCGCTGGCACTCGCGCGATGGCCATGTTGACGAGCCCCTCCGCGCCTGGATCAACTTGGGGGTAGGCCTGCGCCTTCTTCGCCATGCTCACATCCGCGCCCGGGGATGGAAATCGTCGTACATCCTCCGGACGGTGGCGGACGGCAGGTGGGTGTAGATCTGCGTCGTCGCGATATCGGCGTGGCCGAGCATCACCTGCACCGATCGGAGGTCGGCGCCGTTCTCGAGCAGGTGACTCGCGAACGAGTGGCGCAGGACATGGGGCGAGACGCGGTGTCGCAACCCGGCGGCGGCCGCCGCCCGGCGGACGATCGTCCACAACGACTGGCGCGAGAGCTGGCCGCCCCGCGGGTTGACGAACAGGCGCCCGCAGTCGCGCCGGCGCGTGGCGAGGGGGCGCGCCGCGGCGAGGTACCGCTGGAGCCACGTCACCGCTTCGGCGCCGAGCGGCACCAGGCGCTGCTTGCGTCCCTTGCCCGTACAGACCGCATAGCCGGCGGTCAGGTTCACGTCCTCGAGGCGCAGGCCGAGGCACTCTGACGCCCGCATGCCGGTGGCGTAGAGCAGCTCCAGGAGCGCCCGGTCACGGAGGCCGCGGACGCGCGTCACATCCGGGCTCTCGACCAGCGAGGCCGCCGCCCGGGGCGAGAGCGTGTGGGGCAACGGTCGCGATCCGCGGGGGAGCTCGATGTGCTCGGTCGGGTCCCGGCGCAGCGCGCCTTCGCGCAGGAGGTGGCGGACGAACCCGCGGAGCGCCGACAGTCGCCGGGCAATGCTCGCCGGCTTGAGGCCGTCGGCGCGGAGCCGCTCCACATAGGTCACGACGTCGTCGGCGCGCGCCTCGGCCAGCCTGCGCCCCTGCCCCCGGAGGAAGTCGAGGAAGTCCTGCAGGTCGCGACGGTAGGCCGCCAGCGTGTGCGGAGAGGCGCTGCGCTCGGCCTGGAGGACCTCGAGGAATTCGACGATGGGATCGGTTCCGGTCTCGGGCCGGCGGCTGGCTGCCGGCCTCCGGTGCTCGCGCAACCTGCGGCGCGGGCTGAACGGAATGGGCACAGCGGATTATATCAACGCGGTCCCCGGAACGGCAAGGTTCCCCGGAGCGTGCGGTACTCGGGCCTGGCCAGGACGCGACTGGCGCCCAGGAAGATCACCGCGCCCCCGCCGACCCCCAGCGCCAGCCAGGCGGCGTCGCGCCAGCCGCTCCCGCCCGCCGGCCACAGCCAGAGGCAGAGCGCGCACCATGCCGCCAGCGGCGTGGAGGCCAGAAGCGTGCGCGCGAGGCTCTCCAGGAGCGCGCGGCCCCCGAGGCCGCCGAAGCGTCGGCGCGCGACCCACAGCAGCAGGGCCACGTTGACGTACGCCCCGATCGACGCGGCCAGCGCGAGCCCGCCGTGAGCGAGCGGTCCCATCAGCACGAGCGCGGCCAGCACGTTGGCGGCGACCGAGAGCAGTCCCAGTCTGACGGCGGTGGATGCCTCGCCGACGGCGTAGAAGGCCTGGGCGGCGATGCGGGCGCCGGAGAACCCGACCAGTCCGACCGCGTACCAGGCCAGCGCCTGCGCGGTGGCCAGCGTGTCGGAGGGTCCGAACTGGCCGCGCTCGAAGAGCACGCGGATGATCGGCGTGCGGAGGATGACGAGCCCGACGGTGGCCGGGACGGCGATGTAGAGCCCGAGCCTCAGGGCGAAGTTGAGCGTCGCGGCGACTCCGCGCGTGTCCCCGGCGGCCGCCTGGCGCGCCATGGCCGGCAGCGACGCGGAGGCCAGCGCGATGCCGAACACGCCGAGCGGGAACTCCATCACCCGGTCCGCGTAGCTGAGGAACGAGATGCTGCCGGGCGGCAACAGAGAAGCCAGGAGCGTATTCACGAACACGCTGACCTGCACCGCCGCCAGACCGAACACCGCGGGCAGGAGCAGGCGGACGACGCGCCCCAGCGCCGGATGGTCCAGCTCCGCCGACGGGCCGACGAGCAAGCCGCAGCGGCGCAGGCTCGGGACCTGCACCAGGAACTGGCCGACCCCGCCCGCGAGCAGGCCCAGGGCCAGGGCCAGGATGGGAGGCTCCACGCGCGTGGCCAGGGCCAGCACTGCGCCGATCATGCCCAGATTCAGCACGGCGGGGCCGAGAGCGGCGGCGAAGAAGCGCCCGTGCGTGTTGAGGGCGCCCATGGCGAGCGCCGCCAGGCCGACCAGCAAGAGGTACGGGAACATCACGCGCGTCAGGAGCACCGCCAGCGCCATCTGGCCGGGGTCGCTGGCGAACCCGGGGGCGATGACGCGGAGGATCCACGGCGCCGCCGCGAGGCCAAGGAGCGTCGTGGCGCCGAGCGCGAGCAGCGCGCCGGCGATCACCGCCCGCAACATTCTCAAGAACTCGGCTGGGGTCCGGGTCGCGCAGTACTCGCTGAACACCGGCACGATCGCGGTCGACAGCGCCCCCTCGGCCAGCAACCGGCGCAGCATGTTGGGGATGCGGAAGGCGACGAAGAAGGCGTCCGTGACCGGCCCGGCGCCGAAGATCAGCGCGACGATCATGTCGCGGACGAAGCCCAGGACACGGCTGGCCAGCGTAGCGGTACCGATGCTGCCGAGGGCCGTGACGACCTGACGCTCGACGGTCATGCCGGCCTGGGCCCTGGCGGGATTCCGCTGGCAATTCGCCGGAGGTTGCGGCAGAATTCGACCCGAACCCCATCGCGCAAGGAGGCGTTCCGTTGGCGAACATGAAATCGGCCCTCAAGCGGATGCGTCAGAACGAGAAGCGTCGCGCGCGCAACCGCATGGTGCGTTCCAAGGTCCGCACCGCCGTGAAGTCCGCCCGGACGGCGCTCACCGCGGCCGACGGCGACGCGCGGACGGCGGCACTCGAGGCGATCCGCGCCCTCGACAAGGCGGTCACCAAGGGTGTCGTTCACCCCAACACCGCCGCCCGCAAGAAGTCCGCACTCGCCCGCCGCCTCGCTGCCCGCGCGTAAGCTCACCGGTCCTCCCCGACCAGCGCGCCCAGCAGCTCGCTGGCGGCCCGCGTGAGCGTCTCGCCCGCCTCCGGGCCGTAGAGGCTCGCGCAGGCGACGTAGGTCACGCGCGCGTAGTCCGCGGCGGTGAGGAAGTAGCCGAGGTAGTCGTTGGACACCCCCGCCACGAAGGCGTGACCCCACCTCGGCGGCACACTGCCCTTGATGGCCTGGCCGAGGCTCGACTGGAGCTCTCCGGGAATCGCCACCCAGGCGGCGTCGCCCAGCGCCCCACCGATGAGCTCGGCCTCGCGCGGTAACGCCCCCCCCAGGGGAACCCTGAGCCAGCGGGGAATCCAGGCGCCGCCGCAGTTCTGCAGCGACAGATGCGGCGCCGGCAGGGCGACGCGGGCGGTGCGGATGGCCAGCGGACCGCGCCGCCCAGCTTGGGCCCGGGTCCAGACGGCGCGAACGGCGACGGCCAGCTCCTGTCCCGCCGCCTGGGCCTCGGTGGAGCCGTGACGCTCCGGGCTCACGTCGCCCACCGCGCCGTTCACGAACAGGGTCGGGACGCCGAGATGGCGCTCGAGCTCGCGGGTGGCCACGCCCATGACGTCGCCGGAGAGGCGGAGGTTTCGGGGGCCGAGCATCGTGCCGTGGATCGCAAAATTCCAGAGCGCGGCGATGGGCGCGCCCGTCGCCGTGAGGATCTTCACGACCACGATCTCCGAATCGATCGGACGGCCCAGGCGGCCCCGCGTGAGCCCGGCCGCCGCGCCGCTGGCCGCGCCCACGCGGGCGGCCACCTTGTGGGCGTCGGCGCGGCGGATCGCCTCCACGAGGCTCTCGACGAGCGCTTCACGTACGACCTCGTCGCGACGGTCGACGCTCACGGCGCCTAGTAACGCTGAATCGAAGAACGCGCCCGGCCCCGAATGCGTGTGGGAGGCGGAGAGGATCAGCGTCGCCGGCGGCACGCCGGACTCGCGGAGACGCTGGGCGACCCGAGCCGTGAACGCGCGATCGACCGCGATCAGATCGGCCGACACCCAGGCCAGGCGGGCGCCGGCGCCTTCCACGACCAGGGCGCGGGCCCCCAGCGGGTCCAGCTCCCCTTCGCTCGGCCTGAACCAGAAAGCGTGGGGATGGCGTCCGAAGAGGTCGGGGACGGGGAGCCGCCGGGCAAAGCTCCCGTAGCCGGCGAGGGGCGCGCCGCGCGGGATGTGGAGCGCGACGGACGCCGCGCCGGCCGTGACGCACCCGTCGCACCGCTCGGCGGCGGCGACCCGCGGGGCCAGGGCCAGAAGAGCGGCGAGCAGGAGCACCGGGGGCCGCCGAGCCTGCGCAGACCCAGCCCGGCTCGCGCTACCCCGCACCACAGAGCTCCGCCACCAGTGCCGCCATCTCGGCCCGAGCCTCACCGCCCGACTTCAGGCGCTGCTCGGCCCGCCAGCAGCGGACCAGCTTTCCCGCCAGGACGTCCGCCGTCTGCGTCGTGGCCGCGGCGACGAGCGCCTCGACGGCCCCGGGAGGGCGGCGGAGCATGCGGGCGATCTGGTCGACCGTCTGGCCGCGCTCGCGCCAGGCGCGGACCATCCAGGCCGTCCGCACGTCGCGCGTCAGGGCGGCCAGGACGAAGACCGCGTCCTCGGTGGCGAGCAGCCGCTCGAGCGTCTTCAGGGCGAGGCCGACCTCGTGGCGCTCGATCGCCCGGGTAAGTTCGAAGATGGCACTGACCCGGTGCTCGCCGACGACGGCGGTGACCTCGGTGACGCCGACCGCCCGGTTGTCGCTGCCTCCGGCCAGCGCCGCCTTGCGCGCCTCGCCGAGCAGCGCCGCGCTGTCCTCCCCCACCCACTGGACGAGGAGACGCGCCGCCTCTTCGCTCACGCTGAGGCCCTCGGCCAGCGCGCGCTGACGCAGCCATTCCTCGAGCGCGCGGCCCCGCCGGGGCAGGAGCTCGACGACGGCGGTCGCCGGCAGCACCCCCAGCAGCCAGTGCGGGTTCCGGCGGTCGCGCGAGACTCCCAGGGGCTCGTCGGCGAGCAGGAGGACCGCGGCCGCGGGGTTGGGACGGGCGAGGTAGCGCGTCAGCGTCTCGGTGCCCTTCGGCGCCAGCGCCTGGGCGCGGCGCACCACCACCAGCCGCAAGGCGGCCTGCACCGGCAGCGTGAGCGCCGCGTTGACGACGGCCTCGACCTCCGCCTCGCGGGCGTCGAACGCGTCGCGGTCGAAGACGGCCAGTGACGGGTCCGGAAAGAGGGCCCGGGCGACCACGGCCAGCGCATCGTCGAGGAGCTGCGGGTCGGCGCCGTGAAGGAGCGCGATTGGGGGAAGCTGGCCGCGCTCGGCGTTTCGGAGAAAGGCGGCGTAGTCCACGAGGTCGCCGCGCGGACCGGTCAGAAGCGCTCGACGGTGGAGCTCACCACGGCGCGCCCGATGTCCACCGCGGCCGTGCGGAGCGCCGCCGCCTCGCGCACGAGCGTCTCGGAGACGGCGGCGGGCACGCGGAAATCGGCGCGTTCCTGGTACCCGGTGCGCTCGTACAGAACCTTGTTCTCGCGCACGTCGCGGAAGCGCAAGTTCATCGTGACGGTGAGGCGGTACTGGCGGACGTTTGCGCTGGCATCGAACGCCACCGAGTCCACCTGGTACCTGGTGATCTCCCCCTCGAGGATCGCGTCCGCATCCTCCGGCCTCACCACGCGCAGCCGTCCGTTCGTCGAGAAGGCCTCGACGATGGCACGGGTGATGGAGTTCTCGACGGCCGGCTCCGAGGTGCGGTTCTTGAAGACCGGCACCGCCACGGTTTTGATGTGGGCCGGCAGCGTGCCGCGGAGCGTATAGCCGCAGCCGGCCACCAGGAGGGCGACCGCGAGGAGGAGCCCCGCCGCCGGGACGTGGTGGCGACGTCCCGCCGTCATGAGTGGGTGACGATGTTGACGAGCCGGTTGGGGACGATGACGACCCGCTCGACCCGCCGTGCGGCGAGCCAGGTCTTGACCTTGTCGTCCGCCAGGGCCCGGCGCTGCACGTCCGCCTCGGGCGCACCGGCCTCGACGGTCAGGCGGCTGCGTACCTTGCCGTCGATCTGGACCACGAGGGTGACCTCGTCTCGTTCAAGCGCCGCCGGATCGGCCTCGGGCCACCGCCGGGCGAACACGCTCTCGGTATGGCCGAGCCGGGCCCACAGCTCCTCGGTGATATGGGGGCAGAAGGGGGCGAGCAGGAGCAGCATGGCCTCCACCGCCTCCCGGAGCAGCGCCGTGCGCTCGCCCGGCGGGACGCGGTCGGGCGGCGCCGACGCGAAGGCCGGGAGCGCATTGACCAACTCCATGATCGCGCTCACCGCCGTATTGAAATGGAAATCGTGCTCGATATCGTCGGTCACCCGCTTGACGGTCTCGTGGATCGTGCGGCGGAACGTGCGGCTCTCCTCGGACCCCGGCGCCCCCCGCAGGCTCCCGACCTGGCGCAACTCTTCGAGATGCCCGGCCACGAAGCGCCACACGCGGCTGAGGAAGCGGAACGCGCCCTCGACGCCGTGGTCGTTCCAATCGAGATCCTTCTCCGGCGGCGCCGCGAAGAGCGAGAAGAGGCGGGCGGTGTCCGCGCCATACTTGCGGACCTGCTCGTCGGGATCCACGATGTTGCCCTTCGACTTCGACATCTTGGCGCCGTCCTTGATGACCATTCCCTGGCTCAGCAGCGCGGTGAATGGCTCGTCCACCTTGGTGAGCCCGAGGTCGCGCAGCACCTTGGTGTAGAAGCGCGCATAGAGGAGATGGAGGACGGCGTGCTCGATGCCGCCGATGTACTGGTCGACGGGCATCCAGTAGTCGGCGGCCTGGGGCTCGAACATCCCGCTTTCGTACCGTGGCGAGCAGTAGCGCAGAAAATACCACGATGACTCGACGAAGGTGTCCATCGTGTCGGTTTCGCGGCGCGCCCGGCCCCCGCAGCGCGGGCAGCGGGCGTTGACGAAGGTGGCGACGTCGGCGAGCGGCGAGCCTCCCTTGCCGCTGAGCTGGACGTCGCGCGGGAGCACCACCGGCAGGTTCTCCTCTCTCTCCGGCACCATGCCGCAAGCGTCGCAGTAGAGGATCGGAATGGGGGCGCCCCAGTAGCGCTGGCGGCTGATCCCCCAGTCGCGCAGGCGGTAGTTCACCTTCGCCTCGCCGAGGCCGCGCTGGACCAGCCAGTCGATCGCCCTGCGCTTGGCGTCGGCGACCGTCAGGCCGTCGAGGAAGCCCGAGTTGATCTTGATCCCCTCGCCCGTGTAGGCCTCGCCGACCCAGCCGGGAGGCCGCTCCACGGTCTCGATGATGGGCAGGTCGTGCTGCTTGGCGAAGTCCCAGTCCCGCTGGTCCTCCCCGGGCACCGCCATGATCGCGCCCGTGCCGTAGCCCATGAGGACGTAGTCCGCGATGAACAGCGGGATCTCGACGCCGCTGAAGGGATTCACCACGCACGCCGACAGCCGGAGGCCCCGCTTGGGCCGGTCCACCGCCAGCCGCTCGATCTCCGACTGGCGCGCCACCTCGGCCCGGAAGGCCGCCACCGCCGCCCGCTCGGCCTCGCCGGCGGCGAGCCGGTCCACCAGCGGATGCTCCGGGGCGATCACGGCGTAGGTCATGCCGAAGGCGGTGTCCGGACGCGTGGTGAAGACGCGGATCTTGAGCTCGGGCCGGCCGGCGGCGGGCAGGTCGAACTCCGCGCCCTCGCTCCGGCCGATCCAGTTCCGCTGCATCGTGAGCACGCGCTCGGGCCAGCCCGGCAACCGGTCGCACCAGGCGAGCAGCTCGTCGGCGTAGGCCGTGATCTTGAAGAACCAGCCCTCGATCTCGCGCAGCGTCACCTCTGAATCGCACCGCCAGCACCGGCCCGCCTCCACCTGCTCGTTGGCCAGCACCGTCTTGCACGAGGGGCACCAGTTCACGGCCGAGCGGCGGCGGTAGGCGAGCCCGCGCTCGAACATCTTGATGAAGATGAGCTGCTCCCACTTGTAGTAGGCGGGATCGCAGGTGGTCACCTCGCGGTCCCAGTCGTAGGAGGTTCCCAGCTTCTGGAGCTGCGAGCGCATGGAGTCGATGTTCTCGTAGGTCCAGATGGCCGGATGCACGCCGTGCTCGATCGCCGCGTTCTCGGCGGGCAGGCCGAAGGCGTCCCAGCCCATCGGGTGGAGCACGTTGAAGCCGCGCATCCGCTTGTAGCGGGCCAGGAGATCGCCGATGGCGTACACGCGGACGTGACCCATGTGAATGCGACCCGACGGGTACGGGAACATCTCCAGGCAGTAGAACTTCGGGCGGCTCGGATCCTCGGTGGCGCGAAACTGCTTCCGTTCCTCCCAGATCCGCTGCCACTTGGCCTCGATGTCACGGACGGAATAGCGGTCGCTGGACATGATTACGCTCGATTTCTACCAGACTTAGCGAGCAGAGGCAAGGAAATGACCCGCGGCGCGCGACGAGGCGCCGCGGGTCGGGAGGCGATGACTACATCTTCTTGTGCTCGAGCTTGATGCCGGCCGCCTTGGCTGCTTCGTCAGCCTTCTTCACCGACTCTGCGTGCTTGCCGGAGTCATGCAGCTTCTGGACCTCGGCGATCATCTTCTCGACGTCGGCCTTCTTATTCGGGTCCGACACCTTGGCCACGCCGTCCTTGAGCTGCTTGATCAGCAGCGGGCACTCCGAGGCGGAGGCGACGCTCACGAACGCGAACGCCACCACCACTGCCACCAACGCCATGAGCTTCTTCATCGGTTGTCACCTCCCCCCGAGCCAAGCCGGCGCTCGTTAACGGAACGCTGAGGGTTCAGTTCCGGTTCCCCCGAGGAGTCGGCCACGCCGGCCCCCGAGGGGTGAAAGTAGTCGAAAATCCGCTGGGCCAGCTTGGGGGTCACCTTCGGCACCGCAGCCAGCTCAGCGACAGTGGATTCTCTCACGCGCCGGGCCGATCCCAAAGTCTTCAGAAGGCTCGTCCGGATGGTCGGCCCGACTCCCGGAATGGCGTCGAGGACCGACTGGATCGTCCGCTGCGTCCGGAGCTTCTTGTGGTAGCTGATGGCGAACCGGTGGGCCTCGTCGCGGATCTTCTGCAGCGTGTGCAGCGCGGGCGAGGTCGGGTCGAGAACCAGTGGCTCTAGGCTGTCGCCCCGGTAGACCTCCTCCCGCTGCTTGGCCAGGGCCACGACCGGGATGTAGTCCAGCCCCAGCTCCTGCAGCACGCTCAGGCCGACGTTGAGCTGGCCGCGGCCACCGTCGATGAGCACGAGGTCCGGCAGCGGCGTGCCCTGCTCCAGCGACTTCGAGAACCGCCGCCGCAGCATCTCCTCGAGCGAGGCGAAGTCGTCCGCGCCGGCGACGGTCTTGATCCGGAAGCGTTTGTAGTCGTCCTTCTTCATCGCGCCGTTTTCCCACACCACCATCGCCCCCACCTGCTCCGAGCCCTGGATGGAGGAGACATCGTAGCCCTCGATCCGGTTGGGCAGGCCGGGCAGGATCAGCGCCCGCTGCAGCTCCTCGAGGATCAGCTGCTGCCGGTTCTCGCGGGACAGCAAGTGGTTCTGCAGCGCGATCGCCGCGTTGGCCTCGGCCATCGCCACGAACTCCCGCTTGGCGCCGCGCTGGGGGACCAGGAGCTGCACCCGCCGCTTGCTGAGCCCGCTCAGCCACTCCGCTACCAACTCGGCCTCCGGGACCTCCTCGGATATCAAGATTTCGGGCGCGGGGGTCACGTGCTTGCCGTAGAACTGCCGGAGGAACGCCGAGAGGATCTCGCCGTCCTTCCAGCCGGCCACCCGGTCGAAGAAGAAGGCCTCCTGCCCCATCAGGCGGCCCTTGCGCACGAAGAACAGCTCCACGCACGCGTCGCCGCCCTGCCGCACGACCCCGATGACGTCCTGGTCCACCAGGTCCGTCGAGATGATCTTCTGGCGCTCGCGGACCTTGTTGAGCGACTGGATCTGGTCGCGGAGCGCCGCCGCCCGCTCGAACTTCTCCTCGGCCGCGGCGGTCTCCATCTCCCGGGTCAGCTTCGCGACCAGGTCCTCGTCCTTGCCCTCCAGAAAGGCCTGGACGTCGCGGACGGTCCGGGCATAGCCCTCCCGCGTCTCCCACCCGGTGCAGGGCGCGTGGCACCGGTGGATGTAGTACTGGATGCAGGGGCGCTCGAGGCGGCCGTCGATCTTGATGGCGCACGTGCGGAGCGGGAAGAGCTGCCGCGCCAGCCGGAGCGTTTCCCGCATCGCCGTCGCCGGATAGAACGGCCCGTAGTAGACGGCCCCGTCGTCCTGGACCCGGCGGGCCACTAGCAACCGCGGGAAATCCTCGTTGGTCGTCAGCTTGAGGAACGGATAGTGCTTGTCGTCGCGCAGGATGATGTTGTAGCGGGGCCGGTGCTTGCGGACCAGGTTGGCCTCGAGCATCAGCGCCTCGAGCTCGTTGTCGGTGACGATGTACTCGAGGTCGTCGATCTGCCGCACCAGCGCGTCAGTCTTGGCGTCGCGCGGGCGCGCCTCCTGGAAGTACGACCGCACCCGGCCCCGGAGCGACGCCGCCTTGCCGACGTAGAGTGCCTGCCCTTTGGCGTCCCGGTAGAGGTAGACCCCGGGACGGTCGGGCAGCGTGGCCAGCTTCTCTTCCAGCCTCATCGACGTTGTTTATTGTAGCGAGGGGCCGCGAGGCCCGCTCACACTGTCTGGAGCTTCCTCAGGGCCCGTACGCGGTCACGCAGCTCGGCGGCCTGCTCGAAGTCGAGCCGGCGCGCCGCCTCCTTCATCCGCGTCTCCAGCTCGACGATGCGCCGCTCGAGCTCGGCCGGCGACTCGAACCGCTCCTCGGCTGGCGCTTCCACCTCGACCGTGTAGTAGTCGCGCTCGTAGACCGTCTGCAACAGCTCCCGGATCGAGGAGCGGATGGACTCCGGCGTGATGCCGTGCTCGGCATTATAGGCGGCCTGGAGCTGCCGCCGCCGCTCCGTCTCCCGGATCGTGGCCGCCATGGAGTCGGTCACCTGGTCGGCGTACATGATCACCTCGCCGTTGACGTTCCGGGCCGCCCGCCCGGCCGTCTGGATCAGCGAGGTCCCCGACCGGAGGTAACCCTCCTTGTCAGCGTCGAGGATGGCCACCAGCGAGACCTCGGGAATGTCCAGCCCCTCGCGGAGCAGGTTGATGCCGATGAGGGCGTCGAACTTGCCGAGCCGGAGGTCGCGGATCACCGCCACGCGATCGAGCGTGTCGATGTCGGAGTGCAGGTACCGGACGCGCAGGGCCGCCTGCAGGTAGTACTCGGTGAGGTCCTCGGCCATGCGCTTGGTCAGCGTGGTGACCAGCACGCGCTCGTTCCGCTCGGCGTGGGCCCGGATCTCGTGCAGCAGGTCGTCGACCTGATCGCGGGCCGGGCGCACCGTGATCTGGGGGTCCATGAGCCCGGTGGGGCGGATGACCTGCTCGGCCACGGACTCCCCCGCCATCTCCAGCTCGTAGGCCCCCGGCGTGGCCGAGACGTACACCGTCTGGCCGGTCAGGCGCGTGAACTCCTCGAAGGTCAGGGGCCGGTTATCGAACGCCGACGGCAGGCGGAACCCGTACTCGACCAGCGCCTCCTTGCGGGAGCGGTCGCCGTAGTACATCCCCCGCAGCTGGGGAACG
Organism: Candidatus Rokubacteria bacterium 13_1_40CM_69_27; assembly: GCA_001917535.1. GTDB lineage: Bacteria > Methylomirabilota > Methylomirabilia > Rokubacteriales > CSP1-6 > MNEF01. Next base: position 8,972 of record MNEF01000083.1, on the reverse strand, counting down.
GCCACGTGGCTTTCGTCGACGATGATGAGGGCATCGGAGGGCAGATACTCGATCAGCACGGGCGGCGCCTCGCCGGGGCGTCGTCCGGTCAGGTGGCGCGAGTAGTTCTCGATACCGTGACAGTACCCCAGCTCCCGCAGCATCTCGATGTCGAAGAGCGTGCGCTGCTCCAGGCGCTGCGCCTCCAGCAGCCGGTTGCGCGTCCGCAGGAAGGCCAGGCGCTCCTGCAGCTCCTCGTGGATGGTCCCCAGCGCCCGCTCGAGCTGGGCCGCCGGGGTCACGTAGTGGCTGGCCGGATAGATGTGAACGGCCGGCAGCCGCTCCCGCACCGCCCCCCGGAGGGGATCGATGCGATGGATGGCATCCACGACGTCGCCGAACAGCTCGATGCGGAGGGCGAAGGTCTCCTCATTGGCGGGAAACACCTCGACGATGTCGCCCCGCACGCGGAAGGTGCCCCGGTGGAAATCGTAGTCGTTGCGCTCGTACTGGACGCTGATGAGCCGCCGGATGATCTCGTCGCGGTCAATCTGCTCGCCCTCGCCCAGCGCCAAGTGCATCTCCTGGTAGGTCTCCGGTGCGCCGATGCCGTAGATACACGACACCGACGCCACGACGATCACGTCCCGGCGCTCCATGAGGGATCGCGTCGCCGAGTGGCGCATCCGGTCGATCTCGTCGTTGATGAGGGCGTCCTTCTCGATATAGGTGTCGCTCTGGGGAATGTAGGCCTCGGGCTGGTAGTAGTCGTAGTACGACACGAAGTACTCGACCGCGTTCTGGGGAAAGAACGCCTTGAACTCGCTGAAGAGCTGGGCGGCCAGCGTCTTGTTCGGCGAGATCACCAGCGTCGGCCGCCCCACGTCGGCGATGACGTTGGCCATGGTGTAGGTCTTCCCGGAGCCCGTCACGCCCCGCAGGACGACGTGGCGGCGGCGGCTGCGGATCATCTCGGTGAGGCGCGCGATGGCCCGCGGCTGGTCGCCGCGAGGCGGGTACTCTGACGTCAGCCGGAACACGGCTCGGATCGCGGGAGCAAATTACCGTCTCCGGTGATCGCGGCGGGGCACGGGCGTGGCGCGAGCCCGGGTGCCCGTGCCCTGTTCAGGACGGCGCCGGGACGGCGACCAGGTACTTGCGCCAGGAGTCGAGCAGCGAGTGGGCGTGGGGATGCTTGAGCAGGTGCGTCGAGAACACGAACTTCGGGTGCACCGGCTCGCGCAGCAGGCGCATGCCGGCCTCTTCGAGCAGGCGGCTGCCTTTCTTGAGGTTGCAGCGCAGGCAGGCGGCCACCACGTTGGTCCACGTCGTCTCGCCGCCGCGCGAGCGCGGGAGGACGTGGTCCACGGTCAGCCGCTCGCCCCGCCGGTTGCAGTACTGACACGTGTAGCCGTCCCGTCGGAGGATGTTCTTCTTGTTGAACGCCACGCGGTCGAGGAACGGCTTGCGGATGTAGATGGCGAGGCGGATCACCGCGGGCAGCGCGAAGGCCACGGACGGCGAGCGGACGACGCGAGGGGACGCCTCCACGGCTTCGGCCTTGCCGGCCAGGAGCAGCGTGATGGCCCGGCGGGCGTTGGTGAAATGCAGCGGCTCGTAGGTGTAGTTCAGCACCAGGACCGCGATTTCATCCATAATCGTGCGTCAAGCATAGACGGCGGCTCGACAGGTGTCAAATGGCGGCCGCTCAGCCCCGCCCGAGATTGCGCAGCAGGAACAGCAGATTGGCCGGACGCTCCGCCAGTCGGCGCATGAAGTAGCCGTACCAGTCCTCGCCGAACGGCACCAGTACCCGCACGGCCAGCCCCTGAGCGCGCAGGGCGGCGCCGAGGTCGGGGCGGATCCCGTAGAGCATCTGGATTTCGAAGCGATCCGCGGCGATGCGCCGCTCGGCGGCCCGATCGCGGACGCGCGCGATCAGACGTTCGTCGTGCGTCGCGAAGCCCGGATAGACGCCCCGGCCCAGGGCATCGGGGGCCAGCAGCCGGTCGATCAGTCGCGCATAGGCCTGATCGACGTCGCGTTTGTCGGGGTACGCGATCTCGCGCGGCTCGCGATAGGCGCCCTTGCAGAGTCTGACGGTGGCGCCCAGCTCGACCAGTCGCTCGACGTCGGCGGGCGTGCGCCGCAGGTAGGCCTGCACCACGCACGCGCAGTTCGCATAGGTCGGGCGGAGGCGGGCGTAGAGAGCGAGCGTGCGCTCGGTGTAGGCCGACGACTCCATGTCGATCCATACCCGCGTGCCCGTCGCCCGCCCCCGCTCGAGCACCCGGGTCAGGTTCGCCCGGCCCACCGGCTCGCCGAGGTCGAGCCCGAGGTGAGTGAGCTTGAGCGACGGCAGCGCGAGGAGATTCCTTCGCTTGATCTCGTCGAGGAGCTGCACGTACACCTCGGTGGCATGCTCGGCCTCGGCCGGCGTGCGGACATTTTCGCCGAGGTAAGTGACCGCCCCCTGCAGACCCCGGGCGTTGAGGTCGGCGATGACGGCCAGCGCGTCGTCGGCGGCCGTGCCCGCCACGAAGCGACGCACGAAGCCTCGCGTGACCGGCAGCCGATTCATCCATTCGCCGATCCGGGGTCGCGTCGACAGCGCGAGGAGCAGCGCGCGCAGGATCATACGTCGGAGGGGGCCTCGACGATCATCGCCATGCTTCGATCGCTTCCGCCATGATACCCTCCCGCAATCCCCAGTCGCTGACGACGACTGCGGAGACGCCGGTGGCTTCCAGCGTAGCCAGCACGATGGCCACGCCCGGAATGATCAGGTCGGCGCGCCCGGGCTCGAGGCACGGAAGCGCCGCGCGCTCGGCGAGGCTGAGGCTCCCGAGTTGATCGCGCAGGCGCTCGACGGCTCCCCGGCTCAGCCGATGGCCGTGCACGCGCTCCGCGTCGTACTCGGTAAGGCCCAGATCGAGGGCGCCCAGCGTCGTGACGGTCCCGGCGGTGCCGACGACGTGGCTCACGCCGGGTGCGCGGAGGGGCGGCGGCAGCTCGGCGAGGAGCCGACGGCCAATCTCGTCCTCCATCTCGCGGTAGCGCTCCCGGTCCACGCGGTTCGGGAACGGATAGCGCTCGGCCAGAGGGACGACGCCGAGCTTCAGGCTGACCGCGGCCGCCACCTGGCCATCGCGGGCCAGGACGAACTCCGTGCTCCCCCCGCCGATGTCGAAGGCGAGCACCGGGCCGGCGCTCGAGCGCAGCCCCTTGAGAATGCCCCGGATCGTGAGACGGGCCTCGTCCTGGCCGCTCACGACCTGCACCGGCCGTCCGGTCGTGCGCTGGAGCGCCGCCGCGAACTCCCGCCCGTTGGCCGCCTCGCGCACGGCGCTGGTGGCGATGATGTGCGTCTCGCTGGCGCCGGCGCGGAGCGCCCGGTCGATGTACTCGGCGACGACCGCGCCCGTTCTGGCCATCGGCGTCTCGCCGAGGCGGCCGCGGGCGGCCAGGCCCTCGCCCAGACGGGTGATGCGCTGGTCCTGATCGATGACGCGCCACTGCCCTGTCGCGCCCACCTCGACCACCAGCAGCCGCACGGTGTTGGTCCCCAGGTCGATGCTGGCCAGTCGCGGGGGCGTCATGGCCCGCCAGGGCGGAGACACGAACGCCCAGCCGGCGACGGGCACCGGGAGCCGCTGCCGACGGGGCGCGTTGAGGCAAGCGTCGGGCTGACTACTTGCCCTTCAGTGTGCGGATATAGCTGACGATCTCCCAGCGCTCCTTGTCCGGCAGGTGCTTCCAGGGGGGCATCGCGCCGCGCCCGTTGGAGATCTTCCAAAAGATCTCGCCGTCTGTCTGGCTCTGGACCCGTGCCGACGTCCAGTCGGCCGGCTTGGGTGGGGGCAGCGCGGCGGCGGCGGGACCGTCGCCCTTGCCCGAGGCACCATGGCAAGAGACGCAGTTGGTCTCGACCGACTTCTTCGCGTTGCCGACACCCTTCACGGGGTTCTTGAGATTCTTGGCTTCGGCGGGAGCCTTCCAATCGCTCTGTGCCGAGACGACGGCTGCGCCCGCGGCGGCGAGGAACAGCGTGGCCGCCAGAGCGACCGCCAGCGATTTCCGGAACCTGCTCATGGTGCCTCCTCCGATCGGATCGTGATGACGTTCACAATCACACGGGCCCATTAAACACTCGTCAGACGGAGAGGGTCAAGGCGGTATTCACCGCTCCAGCGCGGCCATCATCTCTTTGACCCGGGTGAACTTGACCCGCGGGCGGCCCCCGGCCCGGCCCCGGGCAACTTCCAGCGCGTCCAGCTTTTGCCAGTCGGCGTAGGAGACGTAGTGGGGCTGGCGCTCGCGGACGAGCCTCTGGGCGGCCCCGGCATCGGGCTCGGCGGGCTCACGCACCCGGCCCTGGGCCGCATCTTCGATCATGCAGGCCACGGTTTCCGCCGCGTCGGGCTTGTTGGTGCCGATGACGCCCGTGGGCCCGCGCTTGATCCAGCCCGCCGTGTACTCGCCCACACGTGGCTGCCGTGTAGCCGGGTCGAGCACCCGGCCCTTTTCGTTGAGGATCACGCCCCAGCTCTCGTTGAACGGCACCCCCGAGAGCGGCACGCCCTGGTAGCCGACGGAGCGGAAGACGAGACCGACCTGCAGCTCTTCGAACTCGTTGGTGGGCTTCGCCTGGAGGGCCCCCGTCTCGGTGGCGTAGAGCTGGTTGCGAACGAGGCGCAGTCCCACCACCTGTCCGGCTTCGTCGCCCATCACCTCCACCGGCGACACCAGGAAGCGCAGGGTCAGGCGGCGGGGCTTGCCGGTCGGAGCGCGGCGCGCCGCCTCCTGGAGAATCTCCACCTTCTTCATCGTCGCCCGATCCTGGCTGCGCTCGAGCGCCGCGCGGCTCAGCGCGTCCAGCTCCGCCTCCTCCGGCAGCACGATGAGATCTGCCCCGGGCAGCTCGCTGAGCTCCTTGATCTCCGGGTTCGTGAAGGCCGCTTGCGCGGGGCCGCGGCGACCGAGCAGGTAGACCTCCTGGAGGCGGCTCTGCCGAAGCGCCTCCAGCGCGTGGTCGGCGATGTCCGTCTTGGCCAGCTCCTCCGGCGTGCGGCAGAGAATCCGCGCGACGTCCACCGCGACGTTGCCGACGCCCACGATCGCCGCGCGCTCGTGGGAGAGGTCGAACTGGTAGTCGCGGTAATCGGGGTGGCCGTTGTACCAGGCGACGAACTCGGTCGCGGGATGGCTACCTCGCAGGTCCTCACCCGGGATGCCCATCCGCCGGTCGGTCTGGGCGCCTGTGGAGTAGAGGATCTGGTGGTAGTGCCGGCGCAAGTCATCGACCGTGAGGTCCCGCCCGAACTCCACGCCCCCGTAGAACCTGAACCTCGGGTTGGCGGCGACCTTGTCGAAGATGCCCGTCACGCTCTTGATCTTCTGGTGGTCGGGCGCCACCCCCAGGCGGACCAGGCCGTAGGGCGTCGGCAGGCGGTCGAACATATCGACCTCGATCACCAGCCCCTCCTGGCGGAGGAGATGATCAGCCGCGTAGTACCCGGCGGGTCCGGCCCCCACGATGGCCACTCGCAGCGGCCGGTCCACCGTCCCCGGGCGTGCCGTCACGGCTGACTCTTGAGGAGCTGAAGCTGCAGGGTGTCCACCTCGCCCTGGTAGTGATCGCGCTGCGCCTTCAGGATGTCGCCGATCGACACGATCCCCACCAGCTTGCCGCGCTCCATCACGGGCAAGTGGCGGATGCGCCGTTCGGTCATCGTGTACCCCACGGCGGCCAGATCGTCTTGGGGCGCCCCGATGATGACCTCCTTGGTCATGATCCGGCTGACCGACCACGCGAAGACCGTCTCGGTTTTCGCCAGGGCGCGCACGATGTCGCGCTCGGACACGATGCCCACCGGCTTTTGCGTCTCGTCGACGACGACGAGCGCGCCGATGTTGTGCTCGGCGAGGAGCGCCAGCCCCTCGCGGATCGTCTGCTCGGGCTGGACGGTGACGACCTTGACACCCTTGCTGGCGAGCACGGTCGCGATGTTCATGGGCCTCCTCCTTGGCTCGGGCGGGACCGGTCGCCTCGATCTTACTGACGTTGCCTGGCCGCCGCCAGCCAGCTGATGGCGGCGGCGACGCCGTAGGCGCCCGCCACCTGCCCGGTCACCGGCGCGGGCGGGGCCCAGGGCCAGAACACCGCGCCGCTCGGGAGCGGCGAGTGGATGGCGCCGCAGAGCGTGGCCAGGCTCGCCGCCGCGAAGAGCAGGGCCGCCATCGCGTAGCGCCGGTCGAGGATCGACACGAGCGCCCAGCCCCAGAGGAGCGCCGTCAGGATGAACCCGTTGCCCAGGACCAGCAGGGCTTGCCAGGTGGCCCCGGCCTCGCCGCTGAGGTCGGCCGGCGTCCTGCCCAGCGCGCCGATGAGGCTCGCCGACTGAATGAGCACGACGGCGGCGGCGACGGGAAGGAAGGTCAGCGCGACCGCGGCTCCGTGGCGATCCGGCGAGGCGAGGAACGCCTGGGCCGTGATCTCGAGGCCGATGAAGATGAGGATCGGCGCCACCGCTGCCTCGGGGAGTAGCGGGACGATGAAGCCGAGCGCGCCCAGCGCCGCCCCCACGCCGATGACGAGCCCGGTGGCGAGCGTGTAGCCCCCGCGGGCGCCCATGGCCTTGTAGGCGGGATGACCGATGTAGGGCGTGTTCTGGATGACGCCTCCGCAAACGCCGGCGGCGATGGTGGCCAGGGCCTCCGTGAGCAGGATATCGCGCGCCCGGTACTCGTCCCCGGCCGCCCCCGCGGACTCCGTGTTGTCGATGCCTCCAATGACCGTCACCAGCGCGAACGGCAGCGCGATGCTGAGGTAGGGCAGCATCTGGGGAAGCGCGTCGAGCCACGCCAGCGTCGGCCACGGCATCGCCAGCCGAAGCCCCGCGGTCGGCAGCGCGTGCTCGGGGCCGGGGCCTCCGAGCGCCGCCCGCAGCCAGAAGATGCCGGTCCCCGCGAGGACGGCGGCCAGCGCGCCGGGCATGCCGAGCGGCATCCTCACACCGCCCAGGAGCGCCAGCAGCAGGACCACCAGGGCTACCAGGCCGACCAGCGGATCGCGAAAGATCTTCAGCGCCGGCAGGAAGGCGATCAGCAGCACCGCGACGCCGGCGATCGAGCCGAGCAAGGCCGCCCGCGGGACGATGCGCCGCGTCCAGTCCCCCGCGAACGCCAGCGCGGTCTTGGCGGCGCCGATCGCGATGGTGATCCCCATGCCGACCTTCCAGGCCAGGTGCGGATCGCCGGTGGCGAGCTTCACCGGCCCCAGCACACCGAAGACCATGGCGAAGAGCGTGGGGGTGTCGATGCCGAATGGCATCGCGGTGACGTCGTCGCGCCCGGAGCGCTGCGTGAGGCGGACGGCGAACCACGTGTAGGCCAGGTCCCCGAGCAGGACGCCCAGCGCCGTGCCGGGGACCATGCGGTAGAGGACGAGATCGCTGGGAAAGTGGAAGACACCGATCAGCAGGCTCGCCAGGATGACGAGGTTCGTCGTGTTGTCGAGGGCGAGGCCGAGGAAGCCGTTGAGGTCGCCGGAGCGGATCCAGCGCGCCGGGGTCAGGATGGCTGGCCGACGCCTCCGAGCATCTCGCGCGCGCGCGTCCGGGTCAGCTCGGCCATGGCCCGGCCCCACGCGAGGCTGCCACGGTTGTCGGCGACTTCTTTGAAATCGAACTCGAACACCGGCGACAGACGATCGCCGAGGCGCAGCCGGGCGCCGTACGACTTGCCTTCCCGCTCGTCACCGGCGTCCAGCAGCACCTCGAAGCGCGGATGCTCGCGCTTGGCGTGCGACGTGAGGAAATTCCAGAGCCAGCGCGCGACCTCGTCGTACGAACCACCGGAGAACATGGCGGTAGTGTAGCACGCAGGATTCTTGGTGTTCCGGCCGGGCAGCCTATTGGGAGGAGCCGACGCCCGCAAAAAGCAGGGCACATGCCAATATCCCCGAGCCAAGGTACAGCAAAGCATAGGTGGAAGCGAAAAACCTTCCATTGCTTCCCTCGGCGCCAGCTTTCCTCCACTCCTCCGGATAAAAGCCCTCATAGAGACCGAGCGCTTCTTCGATTTTGGCCAATACGCGCTGTTGACTCCTGAATCCACGTTCTAGGTCTCGCAAGTACACGGCTCGGATAACGATCACGGCAGCTAACAAGGCCGCTAAGAGAAAAAGTCGACCCCGCAAACCAATCCGGGGCTCGCTCTGGACTATCCAGCCGGCAACGAGCAACATGCTTCCGAGGGTCCAAATGCAGGTCTTGTGGACTCGATCACGAATGTTATGTAGAGCCGTACATCGCTCGCCCGCCGCGCCGCACAGGATTGTGACCTTGTCTTTCTCATCCATGCATGCCTGCCTCAAACCAACTTCTTTTGGCCCGTATGGGGCGCTTCGTCTCCAAACCACGTGCCTGTATCAAGCCAACACTCGTAGAAGTAGAGCCACTCGGCAGTCCATGGAACAATGGTTAAGGCAATGATGCTGTTGTGTTTCCAGATAGCGTCGCCGGAATCGCCTGGATAGAAAAGGCATACAGACCCGTCAGGATATCGGTGCGGCGCGTCAGCATCGATGACGGGATCATCAACGAGAATTATCGGAGTCCGCGGACCCCGGTATTGGATCCTTACCCTGTACAGTGCCGATAAGGGCGATGGCTGAAGGCTGCCGATCCACTTACCGCCTCGATAGTGAAAACCAGGAAAATGTCTTTGCATCCAAAAGATCTGAACGCCTACATCAATGCTTTTCCGCCGAACTCGTACCATAGAACCTATGTGGTGGAACTGGAGTACTCACACCCTTCGGTGGCTGAACGTCCTCGAGGCCTCCGCCAGCGGTGACAAAAAGGCTGCCAGTCCGACTCGCCTCCGCAAGTCGTTTCCCATCGTCCGAAGTAAGTCTTGGGAATTTCTCACCGAACAAGCCGATCCACTCCTGAATACTTCTTTCCCTATCGGTGCCCGCCAACATCAGA